>NZ_DASXJD010000143.1:0-10237 GCF_036497585.1 Actinomycetospora sp.
AGCGCCGCGCAGGGGCGCGGGACGGCGCCCGCCGCGGCCCGGTGCACGGCCGCCCACGCCGCGCCGACCCCGGCCCGGACCGTGCCCGCGACGGGATCGGCCATGGTGCGGTCGGCGCGCGAGAGCGAGATCGCGACGACCGGACGGTCCCCGGAGCGGGCTGCGTGCCCCCCGCCCACCCCGAGGACCACGACGTCGATGTCGTGCTCGGCCGCCCACGCGACGACGCGGACGACGTCCGCGGTGCCGGTGGCCCCGACCACGGCGACGAGCCGACGCAGCGTGCGCACCGTCGGCGGCGTCTCGAGGACGAGCTCGGTGGCCGCGTCGGCGCTGAAGGGCGGGTGGACCGGGCCGTCGACGACGGCATCGAGGGTCAGGAGCGCCTCGACGGTCCACCCGGGCCCGCGCACGGTGCCCGCCTCCCTCAGCGCAGCCCGAGGCGGCGACCACCGAGGACGCCGTCCGGGTCGACCCGCCGGGACACGTCGATCAGGCCCGCCCGCGCCTCGTCGCTCCAGCAGGCGCCGGGGCGCGCCGCGATCGTCTGCGGGGACGCGAAGTTGACCGGCACGGAGCCGTCCGACCACGGCGCCAGGGCGTCGACGATGCCGTGGGCCACGGCCGGGACGACCTGCTCCAGCGGCGGCACCATCGGCGCCACGATGCCGAGGAGGTAGGGTGCCCGCGGCATGCACCCGGCGGTGCCGCGCATCCCCGCGCCACCGATCGCCCGCAGCTCCACCATGATCAGCGGCAGCTCGTGCTGGGGGCCCGCCGCCTCGAGCAGGGCGTCGATCGTGCCCGCGTCGACGGACTGCAGGAACCCGCCGGTGGCCCAGGCCGGCAGCGGGTCGGTCGGGTCGCAGTGCACGGCGTCCATCGCGACGGCCGGCATCTCCTCGACCATGTCCATGATCGGGGTGGCGACGAGGCGCATGGGGCGCACGACCTCGAGGCCCTCGATCTCGGGGCCCAGGTGGGCGACGCGCAGGTGGACGACGGTGCGCCCGCGCAGCGGCGGCGGGACGGCCTCCATGTCGGGCATGCGCAGGATCGCGATCGAGGTGGTGGTGTTCTCCCTCAGGGTCGGCTGCCACTGCCGCCACGCGTGCATGACGGCGGCTGCGTCCGCCGCGTCGAAGAAGATCGCCCCGCCGTAGAAGCGCGTCATCTCGACGAGCTCGACGGTCATCTCGACGACGATCCCCGCGGCGTCCTTCCCGCCGAGCATCGCGTGGAAGAGCTCGGGGTCCTGGGTCGGGGAGACCTCGCGGCTCTGTCCGTCGCCGGTGACCACGCGCATGTGCCGGACGCGGTCGCAGCCGTAGCCGTAGCGGCTCACGACCGGGCCGATGCCGCCGCCGGTGGAGAAGCCGACCACGCCGACGTCCGACGACGACCCGGTGACGGCCGAGAGCCCGTGTGGGGCGGCGGCCTCGAGGACGCGCGCCCACTTGACGCCCGCGCCGACGGTGACGGTGCGCGCGACCGGATCGACGTCGCAGCGGTCGAGCCGCTTGGTGGACACGACGAGCACCCCGCGGTGGGAGAAGTCCGCGTGACCGGTGGCGATGACGCCGACGCCGACGCCCCGGGCGCGGGCCCAGCGCACCGCGGCCGCGACGTCGTCGGCGCTCGTCGCGCCCACGACGGCGACCGGCTCGTGGCGGGGTGCGAGGTTGAAGCCGGCGAGCTCGGCGACGACGTCGACGTCCCCCGGGTCCCACACGGGTCCGGACACGGCTCTGCGCAGGTCGGCGATCTCCCGGGTCGACGTGGTCTCGGAGACGGGGCCGGCGAGCTCAGTCATCTTGACACTCCGTGATCAGCTGCAACGCTTCCGGGTGAGGCGCGATGCAAGTGACCGTAGAGTTACCACTCTGAGTGACGCAAGACCGGGATTTGTCCGCGATCGCTCACCCAGCGTGAGAAGAGGCGATCACCGAGCGTCAGCCGCGGGGTCGGATGCGCGCGTTCGGGAGCGCGGGCGCGTGGAGGCGGGCGGTGCCGCCGTCCGTGCCGACGTAGCCCTCGACGTGCCCGTACCGACCCTCGGGGTCGTCCTCCCACGCGGAGCGGAACGCGACGATCTCGTCGTGGGTGCGGCCGACGAAGTTCCACCACATGACGATCTGCTCGCCGAAGGGCGTCCCGCCGAGCAACAGGAGCCGGGCCGGGGCGTCGGTGGCGTTGGAGAGCCCGAGGCGGGCGTGTCCCGGGGCGACGTAGGCCAGCTCGGCGGCGGCGACGTCGGTGGGGGTGTCGGGGGTGTCGGGGGTGTCGGGGGTGTCGACGCGGACGGCGCCGGTGTCGACGAGGACGCCGTGCTCGAAGGCAGGATCCACGTCGAGGGCGAGGGTGGCGTGCGGCTCGAGGACGAGCTCGGCGCCGAGCAGCGGCGAGAAGGTCTCGACCGGGCTGGTGGAGCCGGCGAGGGTCCCGAGGAACACCCGGATCACGGCGCCGGGGACGTGGACCGACTCCGGGGCGTGGTGGGCGAACGAGCGCGGGGTGTCGCGGTGAGCGTCGGGGAGAGCGAGCCAGAGCTGGGCGCCGTGCAGCGTCGTCGTCCCGGGCGTCGAGACCTCCGAGTGCGCGACGCCGTGCCCGCCGGTCATGAGGTTGAGCTCGCCGGGGCGCACGATCGCATGCACGCCGTGGCTGTCGCGGTGCTCGACCTCGCCGGTGAACAGCCAGCTCACCGTGGCCAGGCCGGTGTGCGGGTGCGGGGGTACGTCCATGCCGCCGGTGGCCGCGACGCCGTCGGGGCCGTAGTGGTCGAGGAAGCACCAGGCGCCGATGAGTGAGCGCTGCCGCTGGGGCAGGGTGCGCCGCACGGTCATGGCCCGGGGCCCGCCGAGCGGGACCGCCCGCGGCGTCAGGATCTCCACGGCCGCCTCGCGGGGCTCCTCGCCGCACACCACTTCGTCCGGCGCCGTCTCGACGTTGCTCACCCCCACATCCTCCGCCCACTCGGGGGCCTGTTTCGAGCGAAGGGCACCTCCGGTCGACTAGATCGGCCGTGGGCGCCCCTCGCCGGTACGGTCGGCCCCGAGGTGGGGCCGAGCTCAGCGGGGGTCGCGGTCGCCGTCGTCGAAGCCGGTGTGGTCGGGGTCGGCGTCGTCCTCGGACCAGGGCGCGGGCGGGCCGCGGTGCACGACCACGTCGTCGCCCTCGGGCTCGCGGACCTCGACGGGCACCGACGCGACCAGGGCACGCAGGCCGCCGGCGTCGAGGAGGTCCGACGGGGTGACGGTGCGGTCGGCCCGGACGTAGTGCAGCGCCGCGCGCACCCGCTCGACCGGCGTGCCGGAGAGCGCCGCCCACGCGAGCCGGTACGCGGCGAGCTGCACCGAGAGCGCCGGCATGGCCTCCGGTGCGGGCGGCGCACCGGTCTTCCAGTCGACCACGGTGGCGCCGCCGTCGGGGTCGGCGAACACCGCGTCGATCCGGCCCCGGACCAGCGTGCCCTCGACCTCGGTCTCGAACGGCACCTCGACCGCGACCGGGGTGCGCGTCGCCCACCGGCTCGCCGTGAACCGCTCCTGCAGCTCGGTGAGGTCGGCCGAGGCCGGATCGTCGGTGCCGGGGTCCTCGTCAGCGGCGCCGGGCAGCTCGTCGAACTCGAGCAGCTCGGTCTTGGCGAACCAGCGCTCGACCCAGGCGTGGAACTCCGTCCCGCGGCGGGCGCGGGGGTCGGGCGGGCGCGGGACGGGACGGCGCAGGCGACGGGCGAGCGCGGCGGGGTCCGCCGCGAGGTCGACCAGCTGGCTCACCGAGAGCTGGGGGGGCAGGAGCACGCGGGCGTGGCGCTCGCGAGCGGCGGCACGCTCGGCGAGGAGCACGTCGACGTCGGTGGCCCACCCGTCGGGGTCCGCCGCCACCTCCGCCCCCGCCTCGACCTCGGTCTCGTCCTGGACCTGCCGCTCCCGGGCCGCCCGGACCAGCGCCGCACCAGCCTCGACCGCCTCCCGCCGCACCCCGAGCGGATCGACCGGCCACTCCTGCGTGCGCTCGACCTCGGCGAGCGGGTTCGCTGCCCCGTCCTCGGGCGCCTCGGCCCAGGCGTCCACGGTGACCCCGCCACGCCCCGCGACCTCCCCGACCTCGGTGAGCAGCTCCGAGGGACCCCGGGGCTTCTCCCCGGTCTCGCCCCACCAGTGCCCCGACACCAGCAGGGTGCGCTCGGCGCGGGTGAGCGCGACGTAGAACAACCGGCGCTCCTCGACGAGCCGCCGATCCTCGAACTCCTGCTCGTGGCGCTCGAGGCGCTCGGCGAGCTCCTTGCGGTCGGTGACACCGGTGACATCGAGGGCCGGGAGGTCGGGCCGGTCGCCGCGCAGCTCGGCGGGGAGCGAGGCGATGCTCGTCAGCCACGACCCGGACAGCTTCGGACCCGGGAAGGTCTTCGCGCAGACGTGGGGCACCGCGACGACCTCCCACTCCAGACCCTTCGCGGCGTGCACGGTGAGCACCTGCACGCGGGCCCCGCCGAGCGCCGGGTCGGCGCCCGCCGTCGAGTCGACCTCGCCCGGGGTTAGCCCGTCCTCGGCCTCCTCAGCGGCGTCGAGGTAGGCCAGCAGCGCCGTCGGGGTGGCGGTGCCCCCGGAGGCCGTTGCTCCGCCGGCGAAGTCGGCGACGACGTCGGCGAACGCGTCCAGGTGCGCCCGCCCGACCTCCCCGGGCCGCGACGCCGCCTCGACGTCGAGCAGCAGCGTCCGCTCCACGTCGGCGACGAGGTCCACCAACGGCGCCGTCACCCGACGCCGCAGCCCGACCAGCTCGCGGGCCAGGCGCCGCAGGCGCGCGTAGCCGGCCGGCGAGTAGCGCTCCGGCGGGCCGGGATCGTCGAGGGCGTCGACCAGCCCGGCCCGCTCGGCGTGCTCACCCGGCAGCGCGTCGGCGATCGGGTCGGGCGCGCCCGCCGTCGGCGCCGATTCCGGGACCGGGGGCGCCGCGAGCTCCCGCGCGCGCCGCCAGAGCGCGGCGAGGTCCGCGCCGCCGACGCGCCAGCGCGCCCCCGTCAGCAGCCGCACCGCCGCGCCCCCCGCGAGCGGGTCGACCACCAGGCGCAGCGCCGAGACGAGGTCACGGACCTCGGGCTCGTCCAGCAGGCCACCCAGCCCGACGACCTCGACGGGGAGGTCCCGGGCGCGCAGTGCGGCCGCGATCTCGGTCATGTCCGCGCGGCGCCGGACCAGCACGGCGCTCGTGGGTGGCGGCTCGTCGCGGTCCAGCGCCGCCCGCCAGCGGTCGGCGATGCCGTCGGCGAGCCAGGCGCGCTCGGCCACCACGTCCTCGTGCAGGGCCACGTGCACGTCACCGGGTGGCGCGCCGGCGAACGCCCGCAGCTCCCCGACGGCGTCGAGTGCGCGGGGTTCGCGCAGCGGCTCCACCACGCCGTTGGCGAGGGCCAGCACCTCGGGCGGGTTGCGGAAGCTGGTGAGCAGCCCGAACCGTCGGGCGGCGACCCATTCACCGTCGGCGTCGGGACGCGGGAAGTCGGTGACGAACCGGGGCAGGTTGGCCGCGCTCGCCCCCCGCCAACCGTAGATCGACTGGAACGGGTCCCCGACGGCCGTCACCGCGGTCTGTTCATCGCCGCCGAAGAGCGCCCGCAGCATGATCCGCTGGGCGTGCCCGGTGTCCTGGTACTCGTCGAGCAGTACCGCCCGGAACGCGGACCGCTCGGCCTGCCCGACCTCCGGGTGCTGGTCGGCGAGGCGGGCGGCCGCGGCCATCTGGTCGGCGAAGTCCAGGCAGCGCTCGGTCCGCTTGCGGGCGGCCAGCTCCTCGACCAGCGGCAGCAGCGCCACGCGGAACCGCTGGCGCTCGACGATCCTCGCCAGCGCCTGCGGCAGCCCCGGCCGCTGCCCCTTCGCGGGGGGCGCCGACTCGATCACCCGCGTCAGGATCTCGGCGTGCTCGCGCAGTGCCTCGGGCTCGGCGAGGTGCTCCCCCAGCTCGCCCGCCAACGCGAGGACGTAGCCGGTGACGCTGGTGGGCACGAGCGAGGTCTCGAGGTCCCGCGTCCACGACGACACCACCCGGTGGGCGAGCTGCCAGGACGCGGTCGGCGACAGCAGCCGGGCCCCGGGGTCGGTGGGGAGACGCAGGCCGTGCTCGGTGAGCAGCCGTCCGGCGTACGCGTGATACGTCGACACCGTCGGCTCGAGGGTCCGCACGAGGACCCGCCGCTCCCCGCTGGGGTCCAGCTCGTCGAGCAGCGGATCGCCCGCGAGGCGGCGCAGGCGGCGGCGGATGCGGTCCGCGAGCTGCCCCGCCGCCTTGCGCGTAAACGTCAGCCCGAGCACCTGGTCGGGGGTGACGATCCCGTTGGCCACCAGCCACACGACACGCGCGGCCATCGTCTCGGTCTTGCCGGAACCGGCGCCGGCGGTGACCAGCGCCGACGCGAACGGCGCCGCGATCACCTCGGCCTGCTCGTCGGTGGGCCGGCGCAGCCCGAGCCGTTCGGCGAGCTCCGCGGGATCGATCCGCTCGGTGGCGGCCAACACCCCAGTCACGGAACCTGCCTCCCCGACGAGTGCACCGGGCACGCCGTGCGCACCGGACAGCGGGGGCACGCGTCGTTCTCCTGCCCGACGAACACCGGCCCCTCCGTCATGCGCGCCGCCGCCGCGACCTGCTCGCGCCAGTGCTCGACACCGTCCTCGTCGAGCGGGGTCTGCGCGCGCTCCTTGGCCTTCGCGCCGTCGCGCTGCAGGTAGACCAGCCGCGCCCCGCCGGGCACCGATGCGGCCGCGGAGCCCTGCGAGGCAGGCGGCGACGCGAGCCGCTCCGCGAACGCGCCGAGCGCCACCGCCAGCTGGTACACGGCCAGCTGGGGATGCTCGGCCGCCTTCGCCGCCGAGACCGGCGACTTGCCGGTCTTGACGTCGACGATGACCGGCCGGCCCCGCGCGTCGATCTCGAGCCGGTCCACCCGTCCCCGGATCGCGACGTCGGCTCCCGGCCCCTCGAGCCGCGCGGTCACCTGCTCCTCGACGGCCTGCTCGGTGAGGTCGCGCCGCGACCCGTCCCGCCACGCGAGGAACGACCGCAGCATGCGCCGGCAGTTCGCGAGCTCGCGCCGCGAGAACCACGGCGCACCCGCGTCCACCGAGGCCCATGCGACGTCGAGCGCCTCGTCCAGCTCCGTCTCCCCCGCCCCCTCGGCGGCGCGCTGCACCAGCGCGTGCACCAGGGAGCCGGTGACCGAGGCCAGCGAGTCGGAGTCGTCCCCGCCGTGGGTCTGCAGCGCCCAGCGCAGCGGGCACGTCAGGATCGTCTCGACCGCGCTCGGGCTCACCGTGATCCGCGACCCCGGCGGCCGCAGTGGCTCGGTGGTGGACACCTCGAGCAGGCCGTACCAGTCGTCGGGGTCGGCCCCCGGGACCCCGGCCTCGGCCAGCCGCGCGAGCTGGGTGGCGGCGCGGGCCCGACGGTCCGGGGCGGTGCCGGGAGCGGTCACGGCACGCCTCAGGTCACCGACCAGCTCGGCGAGCACGAGCGCCCGCCGCGGGCGGCCGCGGAAGCGGCCGGCGTCGTCGTCGAGCCCGGCCGGGTCGGCGGCGACGTCGTCGAGGAACCGCGACGGCGTCACGTCCTCGGACTCGACCGCGCCCACGTGCACGGCGCGCCGCGCCCGGGAGAGCGCGACCGCGAAGAGCCGGCGCTCCTCGTCGAGCAGCGGCACCCGGGAGGACAGCGCCGGGTCGTCCGGGACGCCCGCGAGCACGTCGACCATCCGCTCGACGCCGAGCAGGGTGCCGCGCCGCCGCAGGTCGGGCCACACGCCCTCCTGGACGTCGGGGACGACCACCACGTCCCATTCCCGTCCGCGTGCGGCGTGCGCGGTCAGGAGGGCGACCGCCTCGCCGTCCGGGGTGCGGGGCGCGAGCCCGTCGGTGGCGAACCGCTGCTCGTCGACCTGGCTGACGAAGCCCGCGACGGTGCCGCCCGGCAGGTCCTCGACGAACCGGCCGGCACGCTCGACGAGGGCAACGACGGCGTCGAGGTCCCGGTCGGCCTGCGCCCCCGTGACACCGCCCCGCTCGCTGGTGGCCACCCACCGGGACTGCAAGCCGCTCGCCGACCAGACCGCCCACACCACGTCCGCCACGCTCTCACCGGCGCGGATCGCCTCGACCGCAGCGCCGAGCAGGCCGGCGACCCGGCGCAGCGGGGCGGCGTCCGCGTCCGGGATCAGCGTCAGGCGGTCCGGGCGCCCGGCCAGGTGGTCGACGAGCACGTCGACGATGAGCTCATCGCTGGAGCGCTCGGCGCCCCCACCACACGCCTCGTGCAGCCGCAGGAGCCCACGGCGCAGCCGCCGGAGCCCGAGGGGTTCCGCGCCGCCGAGCGGGGACGCGAGCAGGGCGAGCGCGGTGTCGGCGCCGATCGCGTCGGGGGGCGGGGCGGTGGCCGCCGTCGCGGCGCAGCGCAGCAGGGTCAGCAACGGGGCGACGGCGGGGAGCGCCGCGAGCGGGGTGTCGTCGGCGGGCACCGCGAGGGGCACACCGGCGGCGAGCAGCGCGCGCCGCAGCGGCGGCAGCGAGAGCGGCACGGAGCGCACGACGACGGCGAGCCGCGACCAGGGCACGCCGTCGACCAGGTGGGCCCGCCGCAGCGTGTCGGCCACCCACGCCGCCTGGCGACCTGGCGTCGGGAAGACCGACACCGTGGCGGCGCCGCCCTCGTCGGGCGCGTCCGGCGGCCCGGTGCGCGACCGCGCCGGCCCGGTGCCGCGCAGCGGTTCGACGGCCCGGGCCACGGCGGCGCGGACCGCCGGCGAGCCCCGATGGTCGAGGGTGAGGACCGCCGTCGCGCGGCCGCCGGGGTCGGCGTCGCGCAGCAGCTCCGGCGCGGCGCCCCGGAAGCCGAGCACCGAGGAGTCCGGGTCCCCGGCGAGCACCCAGCCGTCGGCCGTGGCGCCGAGCGTGCGGGCGAGCTCGAGCTGCTGGGGATCCATGTCCTGCGCGTCGTCCACCACGAGGTGGCGCACGTGCTCCCGCTCGCTCGCGAGCAGCCCGGGGTCGGTGGCGAACGCGTCGAGCACCGCCGCGACCAGTTCGGCCGCGTCCAGGGGAGGCGCGGACGCGAGGGGGTTCGCCGATCCGGCGGCCGCGCGCAGCAGCGTGACCTCCTCGAAGGTCTGGTAGAAGCGCGCCGCGGCCACCCAGACGGCGACGTCGTGCTCCTTGCCCAACGCCCGCAGCTCGCGCGGGCCGAGCCCCCGCTCGGCGGCCCGCAGGAGCAGGTCGCGGACCTCGGCGGCGAACGCCGGGGCCTCGAGCGCGGGCACCAGCCGGGCGGGCCAGCCCGAGCCGCGGCCCGCGCCGGCGGCCTCCCCGGCGAGCAGCTCGCGCACCATCGCGTCCTGCTGGGCACCCGGCAGCAGCCGCGGTGGGGCCTCCTCGCGGCGGGCGGCGTGGCGGCGCAGCACCGCGAACGCGTAGGAGTGCACGCTGCGCACCAACGGCTCCCGCGCGGCGGTCAGCGTGCCGCCGACGGCGCCGTCGAGGACCCGCCGACGGGCCGAGATGCGCTCGCGCAGCGCGGCCGCGGACCGCCGGTCGCCCACCAGCACCAGCGAGCGAGCGTCCTGGTCGGCGTGCAGCAGCCGCGCGACCCGCTCGGCCAGCAGCGTGGTCTTCCCGGTCCCGGGGCCGCCGAGCAGGCGCAGGAACCCGGCGTCGTGCTCCAGCACGCGCTGCGCCGGGGGGTCCAGCACGAGGTCGGCCGGCAGCCGGGTGGCCGCGCGCAGCAGCCGCGGCGCGTCCGCAGCCCGAGCACCCGTCGTCATGCCCCCGAGGGAACCACGACCCCCCGACAGTCACGTCCCGCGGCCGCCCGGCTGGCAGGATCGCCGGTGTGGACGAGGCCCGGCACGAGCGGATCCGGGAGATCGTCGCCTCGATCCCCGAGGGTCGCTGGTGCAGCTACGGGGACGTGGCCGCGGCGGCGGGCGAGCGCTCGGCCCGCGTCGTCGGGACGGTTCTCTCGACCGACGGCGCCGACCTGCCGTGGCACCGGGTCCTGCGCACCACCGGCACCCCGGCCCCACACATCGCCGTCGAGCAGATCCGCCGCCTCACCGCGGAAGGCGTCCTCGTCGTCGACGCCCGTGCCGCGAAGGGCCAGCGGCACGCCTTCTAGCGATCCTTGGTCGCTAGAGCTTTGGCATGTGGGCAAGGGTCAGGCGGCGGCCGACGGTAGCCGTGCATCGGCC
>NZ_DASXJD010000144.1:0-4479 GCF_036497585.1 Actinomycetospora sp.
AGAAGTACTCGTCGATCTTCAACTACCCGACGCTGACGTTCGCCGACATCGGCGTCATCGGCTGGCTCGTCGACGGCGCCGCGATCTGCAACCAGGTGCCCCTGTGCCCGCGCGATGGTGCGGATCTGCAAGGAGGAGTCCTTCCACCAGCGCCAGGGCTTCGAGCTGCTCATGACGCTGATGGCGGGCACCGACGCGCAGCGGGGGATGGTGCAGGACGCGGTCTACCGCTGGTGGTGGCCCTCGCTGATGATGTTCGGCCCGGCCGACGGCGACTCCCCCAAACGACGCTGCCGCGCGACCAGTTCGTGCTCGACGCCGCGCAGAAGGTGCGCTCCGCCCCTCCGGCGTCCGGATCCACGTCCTCGTGGCGCACCGGCTGCCGCGGGGGCGTGCGTCGACCTGAAGCGCAACCTCGCCCTGGAGCCCGAGGAGATCGAGGCCGGGTTCGTCCTGAGACGACCTTCGCGCGGCAGGTGCCGCACACCCCCCGCCCTTGCAGGCCGTCGACGTCGAACTTCGAGTCGCCCAGGGTCGCGCCGGCGCGGGCGGAGACCTCGTAGAGCTCCTCGCGGTGCTCGCGCCCGATCCCGAGCTCGCCCAGCAGGTCCCGGCCCCGCAGGTCGACCACTGGTGGCTCTGCGGCCCGCTCGAGATGGTCACCGGCTCTACGGCAACCGCCGCACCGACACCACCACGATGGGGTCTCCTCCTACACCAGCGGGAGTACGCGGCCGGCTGGGTCGTGCGCCTGGGCGACGGCACCGAGCTGTCCCACGTCCGCGCGCAGGCCGGCCTGGACGCGGTGTGGCCGTTCGTCGAGGAGCTGTTCCTCGCCCACCCGGTCGAGACCCGGCTGGTGGGGGCCGGGGTGGCCGTCGACCCGGCGTCGTGCTCGACCAGGCCGACGCGAAGACCTCCACGGGGCACGGCTCGCCGATGCCCCAGCTCGTCCACGGCGGCCCGGGCCGGGCCGGCGGGGGCGAGGAGATGGGCGGTCTGCTCGGGATCAAGCACCACATGCAGCGCACCGCGGTCCAGGGCTCGCCGGAGATGCTCACCGCGATCACCGGCCGTTGGGTGCCGGGCTCGGCGCGCACGACCACCGACGTGCACCCGTTCCGCAAGCACCTCGAGGAGCTGCGCCTCGGCGACACCGTCGTCGGCGGGCCCCGCACGGTGAACCAGGAGGACGTGGAGCACTTCGCCGAATTCACCGGCGACACCTTCTCCGCGCACATGGACGCGGCGGCGGCGGCGTTGAACCCCTTCTTCGGCGAGCGGGTCGCCCACGGCTACCTCGTCGTGTCGTTCGCGGCCGGGCTCTTCGTCGACCCCGCGCCCGGGCCGGTGCTCGCCGACTTCGGCGTCGACGACCTGCGCTTCCTCACCCCGGTGAAGTTCGGGGACGCGCTGACGATCACGCTGACCGCCAAGCAGATCACCCCGCCCGACACCGCCGCCTACGGCGAGGTCCGCTGGGACGCCGACGTCACCAACCAGGACGGGAGCTCCGTGGCCCGTTACGACGTGCTGACCCTGGTGGCGAAGCAGGATGGGTGACCAGATCGTCGCGTCGGTCCGGCGGATGTGGGACGACGACGCGGCCTCGCGCAAGCTGGGCATGGAGCTGCACGCCGCGGCCGACGGCAACGCCCGGCTGACCATGACCGTCACCTCGGACATGGTCAACGGGCACGGCATGTGCCACGGCGGCTACCTGTTCATGCTGGCCGACTCCGCGTTCGCCTGTGCCTGCAACAGCCCCGGGCCGGTGACCGTCGCGGCCGGCGCCGACGTCGTGTTCGTGACGTCGGCCCGGGAGAACGACGTGCTCGAGGCGGAGGCGACCGAGCGCACCCGCCACGGCCGCAGCGGCGTCTACGACGTCACGGTTCGGCGGCCGGTCGACGACCAGGTGATCGCGGAGTTCCGGGGGAGGAGCCGCACGATCCAGCGGTCGTGACGGCGTCGGGCAGACGTCGACTCGGGCGCCTCAGAGACACGGCTCGTCGACGAAGGCGGCGTGGCGGCCACCACCGGCGCGGAACTCCCGGTCGAGCCATCGGGCGACGTCGACGAGCTTCACGTTCGTGTGCTGGGAGGCATCGACCAGCTTGGCGTACGCCGCGTCCTCGTCGAGCCAGAAGCGCTCCATCAGCACGCCCTTGGCCCGGCCGATCACGTCCCGACTGGCCACGGCCCGTTCCAGCAGCGCGACCTGCTCGACACCCAGCAGCACCATGCTCGCCGTGATCGCGAACAGACCCGCCACGCGACGGGCCCGGGCGTCGAAGGCGTGGGGCGCCACGCCGTAGAGGTTCACGGTGCCCCGTGGCGCGCCCTCGACCTCGAGCAGCACCGAGATCATCGATCGGTACCCCGCCTCGAGGACATGAGGGGCGAACCGCGGCCACCGATCGCCGTCCGGCCCGGCGAAGTCCTCGGCGAGCACGGTGCCGTCGGCCGGGGGGTCGGTGAGGGCCGTCGCGGCCGGTCCCTCGCCGCACCCGCCCTGCAGCGCGTCGAGCGCGACGACCGAGGCCGGCGCGGCGTTCGCCGTCGGGAGGTAGCAGTCGACCAGGGTCAGCCCCGCGGCGTCGGCGTTCGGCACCAGGACCAGCGCGGTCGAGACGATGGTGTCCAGGGCGGCGCCGCGGTCCCGCACGCACGTGCGGGTGCCGAGCTCGTGGCCGACCCGCCGCAGGTGGGCGACCAGGGGGTCCAGGGTCGACACGGCGACCATCTCCGTCCGCTGCCGACCCGGTGTCGGTCCACGATGCGCACGGACTGTCCTCGCAACGACGACGCGCTGTCAACGTGCCACGGTGTGGTGTCGAACCAGGACGGCCAGGTCGCGGGGTGCTGCTCCCCGCTGGCGCGGGAACCGCTCTCGGCCGGCCCGACCTGCTCACCCAGGTCGCCGCCGTGCTCGTGCCCGCCGCCCCGGACGACCCGGGGACGCGTTGCCCGTGTTCCCGGGGAGGCGCTACCTCGACTGGCCGGGCACCGATCCTGCCGGCCGGAGCGCCGAGGCGGTGCGTCCCATCCGCGACGACATCGACCGTCGTGTCCGGGAACTGCTGACCGAGCTCGCCCCGACGCGCATCGTGTGACCCGTGGGCGGGGCCGGAGCAGCGACGATCAGGACCGGGCGTGCGCTCACCGGCGCGGTGCTGCTGGACCTGGCGCTCAGCCCGCTGTTCGCCTGGGACGTCTTCACCGACCACCTGCGCCGGGAGCTCGGGGTCGGTGATGCCGTGCTGGCCGCCGTCTTCTCGGTCGGTCTGGTCGCCTTCATGCTCGGCGTTCTCGTCGGTGGTCGTGTCGCCGACGCGACGTCGCCGCGCCGGCTCGCGCTCGTCGCTCTGGCCGGCACGGTCGTCGGGCTGCTCGGCAGCGCCGCCGCGACGTCGGTCGCCGTCGTGTTCGTGGCCTTCGGGGGCTTCCTCGGCGGCTCCAGCGGACTCGGGTACGCCACCGCCGTCCGGGTCGCCGGCACGGTCGGGTCCCGACGAGGCCTCGCGCTCGGCATCGTGGTCAGCGCCTACGCCGTCGGCACCGCCGCCCTGGCCCCCGTCGCGTCGGCGCTGCTGGCGTCGGTCGGCCGCGGGTGGACCTTCGTCGTCCTCGCCGGCGCGCTCGGGGTGGTCCTGGCCGTCGCCGCCGCGCTGGTCCCCGGGGCACGACCGACCCGGGGCCCTCCCACGGCACCGGCCCACCGGCGAACTCGCCCCGGGGCTCCCGTCGTCGCGCTCTGGGCGGCATTCGGTCTCGGCAGTGCCCCGACGCTCGCCGCGTTCGCCCAGGCGGGCTCCCTGGCCGGCGTCCCCGGGGCCGTGGCGCTCGCGGTGGCGCTGCTCAACGTGGGCAACTTCGTGGGGCGGCTCGTCGCGGGCCCGCTGTCGGACCGGGTCGGGCGGCGCGCCGCCCTGCACGGCAACTCGGCGCTGCTGCTCGTCGCCTGCATCCCGCTGGCCGCCGGCACGAGCGGCGCGCCCGCCCTGGTCGCGCTGTTCCTGCTCGGCACCCAGTACGGGGCACTCTCGACGCTCACCCCGGCAGCCACCGCCGACGTGGTCCCGGTCGAGCGGTTCGGCACCACCTACGGGCTGGTCTTCACCGGGTGGGGCGTCGCCGGGCTGGTCGCCCCGGCCGGAGCCGCCGCCCTCGCCGTCGAGATCGGCTACCACGGCGTCTACCTGGCGTTCCTCGTCGTCGCAGCGCTCTCGTGGGCCTGCGCCGCGACCTACGCGAGGATGGCCGGGCGGCCGGCCTCCTCCTGAAGGACGGGGTCGCGATCACGAGGGGAGGCGTCCGCTCGGGCGCGACCCCGGACCTAGTAAGTGCCGGTAGCGGTTGATCTGGGCTCGGTCATCGGGGTGCTCCTTGGTGTTGGTTCGGGTTCGGGTCGGGCCATCACTATCGGGAGGCAGCGGTGTCTGAAGGCGGGAAGCTCACTCGTGGTGACCGTCGGCG
>NZ_DASXJD010000145.1:0-18302 GCF_036497585.1 Actinomycetospora sp.
CTGACCCCGAGCGAGACGGTCGACGACGACACCCCCGTCTTGACCGACAACCCCGACGACCGGCTCCTGCGCGACCTCGACCCCGACAACGACACGTAAGCCCCGAGCCGTTTGGGCGCCGGTCGTCACCTACCCGTGATCGACCCGGACAGTCGTGAGTCCGCGACGGCCGGGCGATGGTGTGGACATCCCCGGTCGGGTGCGCGAGCCCCGGACACCCGGGATGAAGCTGGCCGCCCCTGCGGCGGCGTACTGACCAGAGGGCAGCCCGAGCACGACCGGGGTACGGCGAGGGCTCGCCGCCCGCGACCGACGGAGACTGCGTCCTGCCCCTCTCCCGCTCACTGGACGATCTCGAGGTGCGGGTACTCCGGGCGCCACACTGCCCGGCTTCATTAGATGCCCCGCGCCAACTCCACGTCACCGACATTGATCCCAGCCCCGACCTCTGCCACCCCTCGCCCGCCCTCTAACGCCGCGACACGCCGGCCGACCTGGGGGCGCCCGGCGAGGCCTGATCGCGTTTGCGCCTCCCCGCACTCGCCCAAACGGCCCCAAGCCGGCCCTTCGTTTCGCAGCTCGGCGCTGGCGGCAATGTACGGTGACCGGGGTGCATGGAATGAGTCACACTGCCTTATCGCCCGCGGTCCGCAAAACGGTCACGGTGAGGTCGAGAGATCAGCCGGGCACGCCGACCCGATCCGAGTCTGCGGCGAGGAGCCCACGGAGCGTCCCCAGCTCGGGCCCTCTTGCCATCGCCTCGTCCATACCGCCGACCAGGCCGGTCAGGTTCAGAATGACCGGGTGCTCGAGGCCAGCGTTGGCGTATCGCCCGAGCCGTTCGGCAACCTCGACCGCGTTACCCATGAAGACGTATTCCTCGATCAGCTCGAAGGGGATGCGGGGCGCGAATTCGCGCAGCGCGGCCGGGTCGAGTCGGTGAGGGATGATGTCGATGTAGGCACGGCCGCTCTCCCCTGCAGGGTTGGGCAGTCCGTACTTCGTCCATGCCGCGGCCGGAGCCATCCACAGCGCGAAGAGTTTCGCCAAGGGACTGGCGTCGAACATCTCGCGAAGCCGGGCGCGGCTCTCCCCGAGGACGAGGAAGATGAACAGGCTGGCTTCCGGGTCGGGCCGTCCCGCCCGCCTGGCTTGGTCCAGGACCGCAGTCTTGAGTTGGGCGTACTCGTCGGCTGTTGGTGCGTCGACGGGCAGCCATCCGTCGCCGTAGCGGCCGACCAGACGCAGCATGCGCGGTCGGTGGGCGGCGATCCACACCCGAGGCTGCCCGGCCTCGGAGCGCAGCGGCAACCCCAAGCGACCACCGTGGCGAGGCATGGTGCCCTGGTCGAGGAGCTGCCGTAGGTCGGCAAGGAACGCTTCGGTGGTCGCGACTGGCCGCTCGAAGGAGTAACCGAACGGGACGAGGTTCTCCGCCTCGCCGGCCCCCACGCCCAGGTTGAAGCCGCCCTTGCAGAGATGTTGCAGGGTCAGGGCCGAGCGCGCGACATCGGCGGCGCCTCGTCGGATGCCGTCTGTGACTGCGATGCCTAGTGGAAGATCTGTCGATCGGGCGGCCCAGGCGCAAAGACAGAAGGGATCGAACAGCCCGTCTGGGTCGGGCACCAACTGTGCAAACTCCATCTCCCCGTAGAGCGCGGGGTGGAACACACCGAGGAGGTGGTCAAAAGACCACAACGAGTCGGCATGCAAAGCATGTGCTGCGTCGATCGTCATCTCGGCGCCCGCCGTGGGAAAGAAGGGAGGGAATACGAGTCCGAACTTCATGACATGATCACCGGTTCTTGGCCGAGTTCGATGGCCAGGTCGCCGCAAAGCCGGAATGATCACGTTCTGAGCGGAGAACTATCCGACAACTCACAGCGCACCACGAAGCCCTGATGATCTCGCGGCGGCCCGTCTGAGTGATAGTGACACGCGGAGTGTGAGTGGCAAACGTCCAACCGGTGACAGAGGGCTCCATTCTTTCGCCTTGGTCGATGTAGGCCTCTAATAGCTACAGCGCGCTTACGTCGTGAGCCCGAACGTAACCAATATGAACGTCCCATATGGGGGAAGGCGGGAAGTTCAGGCCACCAGCGACTCGAAGGATGTCGCGTAGGGCCAGGTGCGGTCGGGGACCGACCCCACCGTCGACCCCGAGGTCAGACCCTTCTTCCCGGGTTCTGCCGCATCGGCGTCCTCCCCGCGATGGTCCAGGGCGCTCTGGGGATACGCGGAGCGTCGGGGCTCGCGGCCGCCGCAGTGTGGCTCGACGAGCGCGGCCTGACGGGGCGCTGGGGCGCCCTCGCCGTCACGGCGACCGGGCGCTCCCGACCCAGCTCACCGCAGACGGATGGAGGTGCGCGAGAGGGTCGAGCGAGCCGCGGCCCAGTCCATTGCCGACGCCAAGGGCAAGCCGGAACGCGGCGCCCGGGGAGGCCCGTTCGCGTTTGCGCCTGTCCGCACTCGCCCAAGCGGCGCCGACCCGACCCTCCCTCGGCGCCTCTTCGGCGCCGACGGTAACAGGGACAAACCGTACTTATGACATCGAACGCATGACCACCGACAACGATGACCATCACCTACTCACTTGTCATCGCAGCGTGCTACAACGAAAGCGAGCCGACGTCGAGGCTTGCCGCCTCGGGGACATCGTCGAAACCCCGATCCGGCTGGAGGGTCGCGTCAGGTCAGACCGATGGCCGTCCGGGTGCCCGCCGACTCCGCCCTTCTCGCGCGGGCGACACTGACACCGTGCCAGCCGACCGACACGTTGCCGTCGGCCAGCCTGTTCCCCGGCGGCCACGGCAAGACCGCCACCCGCGAGCACCACGACGCGCTCATGGACGACCTCGAGCACAAGGTGTTCAGCCGGTTCGACGACGACACCTGGGTCTACCCCGGCCACGGCGACGACACCACGCTCGGCGCCGAGCGCCCGTCGCTGCCGGAGTGGCGCGAGCGCGGCTGGTAGGCACTCAGGACCCGGGCATCGCCGCGCCGGGCGCCGGCACGGTCCGGCTCATCAGCGAGCGCGCCACCTCGTGGACCAGCTCGGGCTCGTGCACGACCGCGTACTCCATCTCCCCGTCGCCGCACGGCCGCGCCACGAGCGCGGTCGCCACGTGCGGCCCGACGACGGCGACGTCCCACTCGCCGCGCAGCGGGTCGTCCTCGGCGAGGGCCGCGCCGCGGACCCCGCGCGGCAGGGCGGTGCCCACCCCGAAGAGCGTGACGAGCGTGGAGTGCTCGGCCACGGCGGCGAAGCGGCGCGCGCGCTCGCCGTGCGGGAGGCCGTCCGGCCCCACGGAGGCCAGCAGCACTGTCGGGCCCTCCGCGCCGCACGCCCGCTGTTCGAGCAGGGTCGCCGCGACGCGCACCTCCTCGACCGGTCCGCGACGCAGCGGCCGGGTCCGGGCGACCGTGGCGAGCGGGCTGCGCCGGGTCGGGCCCTCGGGGGTCCGCGACCGCGGGGCGCCGGGGCCGGCGGGCGGCGGCGTCCCCGGTGCCGGGCCGAGGGTGGCGGGCCGGCCGAAGCGGTAGCCCTGGCCCAGCGTCGCCCCGAGCGCACGCGCGGTGCGCTCGTGCTCCGCGGTCTCGATGCCCTCGGCGAGCACGATCGCCTCGTTCCGCTCGGCGTAGGCGCCGACGGCCGTCGCGACCCGGGCGACGTCGTCGTCGAGCGGCCGCCGCACCAGGCGCTGGTCGAGCTTGACGACCTCCGGGCACAGGAACCCCATGAGCGCGAGCGAGGCGGGATGGCTGCCGACGTCGTCGAGCGCCACCGCGATCCCGACGTGGCGCAGCCGGGTGGCGAACCACTGGAGGCGGGCCGGATCGCTGGTCAGCGCGCGCTCGGTGAACTCCAGGACGATCCGCCCGCCGCGCTCGAGGAACGTCACCGCGGCGGGCGGGGGCGGGCCGAGCGGGATGCCGTCGGGCTCGATGTTGAGGAACAGCGCCGAGGGGCCCTCGGCGCCGGCCTCGAGGGCGGTCGCGAGCGCGAGCTGGCGGCAGTACTCGTCGAGCTCGGCGAGCCGTCCCCGGCTGCGGGCGCGCTCGAAGAGCCGCTCCGGGCAGTGCCACGCCCCGGTCGGGCCCCGGGTGAGGCCCTCGTGGGCGACCACGGCCCCGGTCGTGAGGTCGACGATGGGCTGGAAGACCGTGCTGAGCCCGGCGAGTTCCGGCTCGGTGTCGACCACGCGCAGCGCGTCGGTCACGTACCACCTCGCTCCGCTCCGGCGCGCTCCCGTGGCGCCCCGCCTCCGCACGCCGTCGCCGCTGACGACGACCCGACAGCATCAGTACACGGAGCGTACCTACCTCGACCGAACGAGCTAGCCGTCGGGGACCGAAGCCACCCCCACGGACGACATGAGGGCGCCGGTCACGTCCTCAGCGTCGCGGGTGGTGTCCGACAGCATGCGGGCGAGCAGGGAGCGCGCCACGTCGAGCACCAGCGGCCGGTGGTGGGTGAGGACGTAGTCGAAGCTGCGGTCGCCGCCGGCGGAGGCGCTCGGCGTGGTGGGATCGAGGTCACGGGCGACGAGGGCGGCCGCGAAGTGCGGGCCCACCACCGAGACGATCCACTCCCGACGCACCGGATCGTCGCGGGCGAGCTCGGCACCGCGCACCCCCGGCTCGGGCGCGGCGGCCATCCCGCTGCCGAGCACGCCCACGAACGCCGCCTTCCCGGCGAGCTCCCGGTAGCGCTGCCGCGTGGCGAGGGTGACGTGGGGGGCACGCTCGAAGGCCGCGACCACGACGGCGAGCTCCCCCATGTCCTCGGCCTGACGCTCGAGGAAGTGGCTGACCGAGAGGAGCAGCGGTGCGGTGGCCCGGCGCGACGTCCGCGCCCGGGCGACGGCGGCGAAGGGGCTCGAGCGCGGGACCGGCGGCGCCGGACTCTGCCACGACGGCACCCGGCGCGGCGCCCGGAGGCGGGGGAGGATCTCCTCGGCGCGCGCGCCGGTGCCGAACAGCCAGCCCTGGCCGAGGGTGGCGCCGAGGCTGCGGGCGGTGGCGAGGTGGTCGGCGTTCTCCACGCCCTCCGCCAGCACGAGCGCCCCACTGTGCTCGGCGTAGGCCGCGATCGCCGACATGATCTCCGCGACCTCCGGTCCGGGCCGGGCCTGGACGAGGCGCAGGTCGAGCTTCACGACCTCCGGGCGCAGGAACGGCATGAGCGCGAGCGAGGCCGGGTGGGCCCCGACGTCGTCGAGGGCGATGTGGAAGCCGTGGGCCCGCACCTGGTCGGCGAACGCGAACAGGCGGGCCGGGTCGGCGGTGAGGTCCCGCTCGGTGAACTCCGCGACGACGTGCACGCCGCGCCTCGCGAGATCCGAGGACGCCGCCATCGGGGTGAGCCGCGTGGCGACCGTGAGCGGCTCGACGTTGACGAACAGGGCGAGTGGACCGGCCAGGCCTGCGGCGAAGGCGTCCTGCACGGCACGCCCGCGGCAGAGCGAGTCGACCTCGGCGAGGCGCCCCTCCCGGCGGGCGGCCGCGAAGAGGGCGTCGGGCCGTTCGAGGGGACTGCCGGCCGGTCCGCGGGCCAGGGCCTCCAAACCGATCACGTCGCCCGAGTCGAGGTCGACGATCGGTTGGTAGATCGGCTCGACGGCGCGCTCGCGCAGCAGCGCGTCGAGGGCTGCGCGCTCGGACCCGTCAGCCACGGACGCTCCTTCCGCCGGCGCGTCGCGACAGAGCGTACCCCGGCTCCCCCATCAGGGAGGCCATCGGAAACCGGACCGGCCCCCTCTGGTGACCTGGTGTCACCGACAACGAGGGTGCCGCCGCCGCGGTCGCGCGGCAGACTGGCGGCGATGGACTCCACCCGCGTCGACCGCTGGCTCTGGGCGGTGCGTCTCTCCAAGACCCGGGCGGACGCGGCGACCGCGTGCCGGGGCGGGCACGTGCGGGTCAACGACAAGCCGGCGAAGCCGTCGACCGGGGTGCGGCCCGGCGACACCGTCCGCACCCGTCTCTACGACATCCCGCGGGTGGTCGAGGTCGGCCGCGTCATCGAGAAGCGCGTCGGTGCCCCCGAGGCCGTGACCTGCTACGTCGACCACACCCCTCCCCCGCCCCCGAAGGAGGCCGTGGTCCCGGTGGCGCAGCGCGAGCGGGGCGCCGGCCGCCCGACCAAGCGCGACCGGCGCCGGATGGAGGCCTTCGAGCAGGCGTCCCTGGTGCACGCGGTGGAGCACGACGTCGAGGACTGAGCCCTGACGACCGGGACCTACTGCCCGTTGCGCGTCACCGAGAAGTTCGTCGTGGCCAGCCCGGTGCCGCCGATCCAGGGCTCGAACCCGGCCTGCACGCTCGTCATGTACCAGCCCGGCTTCGCGACCCCCCGCTTCGTCGCGTCGGTGACGAAGGTGGGGATCGACAGGTTGGTGACGCTGTTCGTGGCCTGCGTGCGGACATAGGAGATCGTCGTGACGTCGGCCTTGCCCCGCCAGACCTCGTACGGCACGCCGTCGAGAGTGGTCTCGCCGACCTTCTTGCCGATCGGGTTCACGCGGTCGGTGTGCTTGAGCCAGATCATCAGCTCGAGCCCGGTGGGGCGGCCGGTCTTGCGGGCGGTCGGGTCGAGCCAGATGTCGTAGGAGACGTTGTAGTCCCCCTTGTCCGGGGTGGTCGTCGCCCACGTGGTGCGCAGGTCGCCGAGGTCGGAGATCGGCCGCGGGAACGGGGTGCCCTTGGTGCAGTTGCCGTAGTTGCAGCCGAAGACGATCGAGGGGTAGGACGCCGGGCCGCTGGACTTGTTGTGGTTCGCCTCCACCCGGAAGCCGGTGTCGAACGCGATGACGCACTGCGAGGTGCCCGCCCCCCAGAGGTCGTTCTGCACCTCGTAGCGCCCGCCCGCCACGGGGGTCGAGCCGAACTTGTCGCACACCTTCTTCTCGTTCGGCGCCCGAGGGGTGGTCGGCTTGGTCGTAGGGGTGGGCGTGGACGCCGTGGACACCGCGGCCGGGACGAGCGCCCGCGGCGTCGTCCCCTGCGGGACGACGGTGGTGAGCGCGACGAGCGCGACGAGACCGAGCCCGCCGACGAGGGCCCGCAGCACCTCCGGGCCGCGTCGGGCGACGGTGTCGCAGCGCCGGTGGCGCCCACCGCGCCGTCGTCGGGCACACCGACCCACGTTGTCGTTCGTCGTCGACCACCGACCGTTCATCCCGCCCGTCCTCCCCGTTGGACCGTTCAGCGCGCCGAAACGTACGTTCGGCGCAGTGCGGCTCGCTAGGCGAAGTCAGCCGTTCGAGCACACGGAGGGACGGATGCCACCCACACGGGTGGCGCGTCGGAGAGCGACCGGTCGGGTCAGACGCCGTTGCGCGTCGCGTTGAAGGCGTCGGTCGACAGCCCGCTGCCGCCCACCCAGGGCTCGAAGCCGGCCTGGAGGTTGGTGAGGAACCACTGGGGCGAGACGACGCCCTGCCGGGTCGCGTCGCGCACGAAGTCGCTGATCGGCAGGTCGATGACCTGGCGCACGGACTGCTGGCGCACGTAGGAGATCACCGGGACGCCGTTGTTCTGGCCCTCGTAGACGTCCCACGCGGCGCCGGCGAGGTCCGCCGTCCCGGCCTTCTGCCCGATCGGGTCGATCCCGCCGGCCCGGACCATCCAGATCATCAGCTCCGCTCCCGTGTTGGCGCCGTCGCGGCGCGGGGTCGGGTCGAGCCAGATGTCGTAGGAGGCGTTGTACCGGCCGCTGTCGGGCACGGAGACCGACCAGCTGGAGCGGACGTCGCCGAGGTCGGAGAGCGGCCGCGGGAACGGCGTGCCCCGGGTGCAGTTGCCGTGGTTGCAGCCCCAGACGATCGACGGGTACGCCGCCGGTCCGTCGTCCTTGTCGTGGTTGGCCTGCACGCTGAAGCCGGTGTTGAACGCCGTCGTGCACTGCGGCGTCGTGGCCCCCCAGGCGTCGTTCTGCACCTCGAACCGGCCGCCGTCGACGGGCACCGACCCGAACTTGGCGCACACCTGCGGCCCGACCCGGCTGCCGATCGCCGAGAGCGGCGCGAGCAGCTTCGGGACGACGGGCAGGACGGCGGGTGCCGGCGGCGGCGCGCCCTGCGGCAGGGGCGCCGACCCGGCGGCGTTCTGCTCGGTGGCCGGGTGGTCCACCTGGATCGGGGGGACGGTCGGCTCCTGGGCCCCGCAGGCCCCCAGCAGCGCGAGCACGGCGACGACGGCGGTGAGGAGGGCGCGTGTGGCACGCGTGGGTTCGCCCACGCGGGTGAGGCTAGAGGATGCGCCGAACGCTGTAGTGGGCGGCCTCGACGCCGTGTCGCCGCAGGTCAACGGGTACGTCCTCGCCGAGGGCCACCGCGCGGGCGAGGGCGGCCGCGGACGGCGCGGTCTCGATCCCGGATCCGCCCTGGCCCGCGAACACGTGCAGCCCGGGCTGCTCCGGCCGGTCGCCGACGACGAGGGCCCGGTCGGGGGCGAAGGTGCGCTGGCCCGCCCAGGAGGTGACCACCGAGCGGAGCCCGAGCGTGGTCACCTCGTTGACCCGTTCGAGCGCGAGGGCGACGTCGAGCTCGTCGGGGCGGGCGTCGCCGGGCTCCTGCGGCGTCTCCTCGGACGGCGAGACGAGCAGGTACTGCCCCTCCGGCTTGGCGTACCAGGAGTCCGTGGCCGAGACGGCGAACGGGTCGTCGGGACGGACCGGCGCGCCGGACGGGACGCGCGCGATCGCGATGGTGCGACGGTAGGCGGTCAGCCCGAGCGGCGGCGCGCCCGCGAGCGCGAGGAGCCGGTCGGTCCAGGCGCCGGCGGCGAGCACGACGAGGTCGGTGTCGACCGTGCCGCCGTCCCCGATGGTCACCCGCCAGCCGCGGTCGAGACGCTCGATCCCGACGACGGGGGCCGCCGTCCGGATCTCGCCGTCGAGCGCCCGGAAGCGCTGCCGGTAGTGCTGGTGCAGCCCCACCGGGTCGGCGTCGCAGGCGTCCTCGACCATCGCCGCGGCCCGCACCGCCTCGGGCCGCAGCGCGGGCCAGCGCCGGACGGCCTCGTCCGGGGTCACCTCGGTGACCGGTGCCAGCGGAAGGATCTCCTCGCGCAGCACGCGCTCCTCGTCGGCCGTGCTCGCGACATGCAGGACCGGCCGCGGGTGCAGGAACCCGTGGCCGGCCTCGGCGGCCAGCGCGTCGAACCGCTCCCGCGACGCCGCGGTGAGCGCCCGCGTGGGCGCCGGGCCATGGCCGGGGATGTAGCTCGCGGCCGAGCGCCCGGTGGTGTGCCGGGCGAGCTCCGCCTCGGCCTCGAGCAGCACCGGGCGTCCGACGCCGGCCGCGGCCAGCTCGGCCGCGACCGACGTCCCCGCGATGCCGCCGCCGACGACGACGGCGCCGTGACCCGTCACGTGCGCAGGTCCAGGCCCAGGTCCAGGGCCGGGGACGAGTGGGTGAGCCCCCCGACGGCGACGAAGTCCACCCCGGCGGCGCCGTAGGCGGCGGCGGTGTCGAGCGTGAGCCCGCCGGAGGCCTCGAGGCCCGTCGACAGCGCGACGGCGTCCCGCCGCCGGACCGCCTCGGCGCACTCGTCGGGCGGGAAGTTGTCCAGCAGCACCAGCTCGAGACCGAGGGTCAGCGCCTCGTCGAGCTGGGTCAGCGAGTCCACCTCGAGCTCGCACGGCAGCTCCGGTGCCGCCTTACGGGCCGCCCGCACGGCCGCCGTGACCGACCCGGCCGCGAGGACGTGGTTGTCCTTGATCAGCAGCGCGTCCCCCAGCGACATCCGGTGGTTCACCCCGCCGCCGCAGCGCACCGCGTACTTCTGCAGCGCCCGCAGCCCGGGGACGGTCTTGCGGGTGTCCCGGATGCGGGTCCGGGTGCCGGCGACGGCGTCGACCCAGGCGCTCGTCGCGGTCGCCACCCCGGAGAGCTGGCAGAGCAGGTTGAGCGCCGTGCGCTCGGCGGTGAGCAGGGTGGCGAGCGGCGCCCGGACGGCGAGCGCCGTGTCGCCGGGGGCGAGCCGGTCGCCGTCGGCGCGGGCGTCGAGGACCTCCAGCGCGTCGCCGCAGACCCGCTCGAGCACCCGCACCGCCACCCCGACCCCGGCGAGGGTGCCGGCCGGCCGCGTCCGGAACTCCCCCACCGTCACCGACCCGGGCGGGACGCAGGCCGCCGTCGTGCGGTCGGGGCCGTCGCGGAGGTCCTCGTCGAGGGCCCGCGCGACGACCGCGTCGATCTCCGCGGTGTCCAGCCCCACCGGCAGCGCAACGGTGTTCGTGCTGGTCATGCGGCACCTCCCAGCACCTGGTCCAGCGTCGTCAGCGACAGCCGGCCGTCGACGAGCGCGACGGCCGCCGACGTGCCCTGCCAGCGATCGTCGCGGCGGGGGTGGTCGCGGCGGACGTGGCAGCCGCGCGACTCGGTGCGCGACCCGGCCGCGGCCAGCAGCGCGCCGGCTGCGAGGGTGAGCGCGGCGTCCTCCACCGCGGCCCGGCCGGTCAGCGCCTGCTCGACGGTCACCGACTCCAGCGAATCGGAGACCGCCGCGAGCCCGGCCGCGTCACGACCGATCGCGGCGCCGCGGCTCATCGCGGCCTGCAGCACCGCGCGGTCGGCGGCGCCGGCGACGAGGCGTGTGGGGGCATCGGGACGGACGACCGGGCGCGGCCCGCTGAGCGCGGCGGCCACGTCGGTCCCGGCCCGGCGTCCCACGACGAGGCCCTCGAGCAGGCTGTTCGACGCGAGCCGGTTGGCGCCGTGCAGCCCGGTGCGCGCCACCTCACCCGCCGCCCAGAGCCCCGGGAGCCCGGTGCGCCCGCGGGCGTCGGTGACCACGCCGCCGCACGCGTAGTGCGCGGCCGGGCGGACGGGGATGGGGTCGCGGGCGGGGTCGACCCCGAGCGCGTCACAGGACGCGGTCACCGTCGGGAAGCGGCGACGGACATCCGGCACCTCGGTGGCGTCGAGCAGCACGTGGTCGGCGCCGGTCGAGGCGAGGACCGTCGTGATCGCGCCGGCGACGACGTCGCGGGGCGCGAGGTCGCCGCGTGGGTCGACACCGTCCATCACCGGACGGCCCGCGACGTCGACGAGGCGCGCGCCCTCCCCGCGCAGCGCCTCGGTGACCAACGGGGCCCGGCCGAGCAGCCCGGGGACGCGCAGCGCCGTCGGGTGGAACTGAACGAACTCGACGTCGGCGAGCGACGCGCCGGCCCGCAGCGCGAGCGCCCAGCCGTCGGCGGTGGCGACCGCCGGGTTGGTCGTCGTCTCGTAGAGCCCGCCGACCCCGCCGGTGGCGAGCACGACGGCGGGCGCGGCGACGACGCCCCGTCCGCCGGCGTCGTCCACCACGTCGAGGCCGGTGACGGGACCCGCCGTCGGGCCGTACTGGCGACGCACGGCGACCGCGGTGTGCCCCGCGAGCACCGTCACCTCGCCGGGCAGGGCCGCGAGCAGGGCGCGCTCGACCTCGGCGCCGGTCGCGTCGCCGCCGGCGTGGATGACCCGGGTGGTGCCGTGCCCGCCCTCGCGGGTGCGGGCGAGGCGGGCTCCGGCGGCGTCGAACACCGCCCCCCGTGACCGCAGGGCGGCCACCGCGTCGGGACCGCCGCCCAGGATCTCGCGGGTGGCGGGCTCGTTGACGAGCCCGCCGCCCGCGGCGAGCGTGTCGGCGACGTGCGCCTCGACGCTGTCGCCCGCGACGTCGCCCAGCACCACGGCGATGCCGCCCTGCGCCCAGCGCGTCGAGCCCTCGTCGGGCGCGTCCTTGGTGACGACGACGACCCGCAGCCCCCGCCGCGACGCCTCCGTCGCGGCCGACAGCCCCGCGACCCCGGAGCCGACGACGACGAGGTCGGCGGCGGCCACCCAGGCCGCGCTCACTCTCCGCCCCCGGGCCGCCCGATCTCGATCATCCGCTGCACCGAGGCGCGGGCCCTGGCCGCCGTCGCGGCGTCCACGTGCACCTCGTCGCGGCCCTCGCGCAGCGCGCGGGTGAGCGCACCCGGGGTGATCGTCTTCATGTAGCCGCAGGCGGCGCGCTCGTTGACGGGCCGGAAGTCCACCGTCGGGTTGGCCCGGCGCAGCTGGTGGAGCATCCCGACCTCGGTGGCGACGAGGACGCTGCGCTTGGTGGTGTTCTTCGCGGCGTCGAGCATGCCGCCGGTCGAGAGGATGTGGACCTGCTCGCGGGGCACGGCGCCCTCGCCGGCGAGGTAGAGCGCGCTGGTCGCGCAGCCGCACTCGGGGTGGACGAAGAGGTCGGCGTCGGGGTCGGCCTGGGCCCGGGCGGTGAGCTCGGCGCCGTTGATCCCGGCGTGCACGTGGCACTCCCCGGCCCACACGTGCAGGTTGTCCCGCCCGGTCTCGCGACGGACGTGGGCGCCGAGGAACTGGTCGGGCAGGAAGAGCACCTCGCGGTCCGCCGGGATGCTCGCCACGACGTCGACGGCGTTCGACGACGTGCAGCACACGTCGGTCTCGGCCTTCACCGCGGCCGTGGTGTTGACGTAGCTGACGACGACGGCACCGGGGTGCTCGGCCTTCCACTCCCGCAGCTCGTCGGCGGTGATGGAGTCGGCCAGCGAGCACCCGGCGCGGGCGTCGGGGATGAGCACCGTCTTGTCCGGCGCGAGGATCTTCGCGGTCTCGGCCATGAAGTGGACGCCGCAGAAGACGATCGTGCTCGCGTCGCTGGCGGCGGCGATCCTGCTGAGGGCGAGCGAGTCCCCGGTGTGGTCGGCGACGTCCTGGATCTCGGGGCGCTGGTAGTTGTGCGCGAGCACCACGGCGTCGCGCTCCCGTGCGAGCCGGCGGACCTCGGCCGCCCACTGCTCGACGACCTCGTCCGGGGCGTCGCCCAGCGACCGCGGTTCGACGAGGTCGGTCGGTGGCCGGTGCGCTTGCTCGTCCACGGTGACGGTCATGCGGTGTCCTCCCCGGGGACGCGGCGCTCGTCGTGTGAACGCGGGTCCGGTGCCGGTCGGTGCGAGGTTTTCGCCTTCTGATCGAAAACGTGCGCGACAGTACGCGCCGACCACGAGCGGTGCCACCCTCCTGCTCGGTAGGTATGACCGAGGACACGCGCGGCCGCGCACCGACCACCGGGTGGGCACGCAGCGCTACCGTGGCCGCCGTGGGAGGTGGGAGGTGGAGGCCGAGGGCCTGATCGCGCACGACGTGCTGGCCGTCGTCCTGCGCATCACCGGGCCCGTCCCCTCGGTCCTGCTCTGGCGGCGGGCCCGGGAACCGGACTCCGGCCGGTGGGCCCTCCCGGGTGGTCGGCTCGGGGCGGGCGAGGACGTCGAGGCGTCGGTGCGCCGCCACCTCGCCGAGAAGGTCGACCTCGCCGAGGTCGCGCACGTCGAACAGCTGTCGGTGTTCTCCGACCCGCACCGCGGGCCCGCACCGCGACGGGTGGCGACCGCCTTCCTCGGGCTCGTCCCCTCCGACGCGGACCCGGCGATCCCCGACGACACCGCCTGGCACCCGGTCGACGCCCTGCCGCCGATCGCGTTCGACCACGGGGAGATCACCCGTGTCGGGCTCGAGCGGCTGCGCGCGAAGCTCTCCTACACCAACATCGGGTTCGCGCTCGCCCCCGACGTCTTCTCGATCTCCGAGCTACGCCGCCTCTACGCCGCGGCCCTGGGCCACCACGTCTCGGCGACCAACCTCCAGCGCGTGCTCACCCGCCGCGGGGTCCTCGTCCCCACCGGCACCACGGCTGCGCCGGGACCCGCGGGCGGACGGCCGGCGGCGCTCTTCCGCTTCTCCGAGCACGCCCTGCGCGTGACCGACCCGTTCGCGGCGCTGCGCCCGCCGTCGAGGGCCGGAGCGGTCTGAGCGTTCCCGTTCATCCGGCGATCGAGGGCCGTGGACCGTAGCGTGGTCATCGTGGTCGAGACGCTGCCCCTCTTCCCGCTGGGCACGGTGCTGATGCCCGGGGCACCGCTCCCACTCCACATCTTCGAGCCCCGCTACCGGCAGCTGACCATCGACCTGGTCACCGGTGCCGTCCCCGGCAAGCAGTTCGGGGTGGTCGCCGTGCGCGAGGGCTGGGGTCCCGACGACGGACCCGAGGGGCTGCACGAGGTCGGGTGCACCGCGACGCTGCGCGAGGTCCGGCGGCTGCCCGACGGACGCTTCGACGTCCTCACCGCCGGGGACCGCCGGTTCCGGCTGCTCGACGTCGACGACTCCACGGCCCCCTACCTCGTCGCCAACGTCGAGTGGCTCCCCGACGACGAGGACGACGACCCAGCGACCCTCGAACCCCTCGAGCGGGCCGCCCGCGCCGCCCACCGCCGGTACTGCACGACCGCCCGGACCTACCGCCGGCACGCGGACGCCGAGGAGAGCGGCGTGACCGAGGCCGAGGTGGAGGTCACCGCGGCGGAGGAGCCCGAGGAGGAGGCGCCGCCGGCCGGCGGGGAGCACGGGCCGGTCGAGGCCTCGATCCTGGCCCACGTGCTCGCGGCCGACTGTCTGCTGCCCCTGGGCGACCGGCAGGAGATCCTCGAGCAGACCTGCCCGCGCAAGCGGCTGGAGCTGGTCTCGCACGCGATGGCGCGGGAGGCCGAGCTCCTCGGCCGCCTGCACGCCGTGTGGGCCCCGACGGCGAAGTTCGCGGTGCCCTCGAGCGACAACTAGGGGCTGGGCCGCCCGAGGTCGTCGGAGCCCAGCGCGATCGCGCACAGCAGGTAGGTCAGCACCGCCCCGAGGCCGGCACCCACCACCGTCCAGGAGGATCCGATCTCGGCGGGCAGCGTCGTGAGCGTGGCCGGGATCGGCGGGCCCGGGGTGCCGCTCGAGCTGGCCTCGGAGCGGTCGAGCAGGACCCCGACCGGGCTGCGGTCGGTGAGCGGGCCGGCCAGCCACGTCCCGACCCGGGCGGCCACCCAGCCCGCCGCCGTCGTCGCGACCGCGATCCCCATGAGCATCACCGGCCCCCGGCGCGCCGTCGCCCGCCAGGCGAGTGACGCGACGACGACGCCGTAGGCGGTCACGAGCAGGAAGAACACCGCGGTCGCGTCGAAGACGTGGTCGGACTCGGCCGCCAGCGGCGCGCTCGCGCCCGACGCCGTCGCCTCCCCCGGGGCGACGAGCGCCCACAGCAGCCCGAGCAGGACGCCGCCGACGAGGACCACGAGCGCGATCCGCAGCACCGGGCGCACGTCGCCGAGGAGCTCGCCGCGGGTGAGGAGCCCGTGGGGGGCCTCGGGGACGAACTCGTCGGCGGGGAACTGTTCTGCGCCCACGGTCATCGCTGGCTCGCGCTGGTGGTCTCGCCGTGGCGGCTGCAGCGCGCGGTCCAGCCCATGGGGTCGACCTGCACGACCATCCGCCGGGCGCACTCGGGGCAGTACCGCGGCGGGTCGATCAGCGAGAGCCGGGCGCGGCAGCGGTCGTGGTCCCCGGACGCTGCCTCGCCGCCACAGAAGGAGCAGAACATCAGAGCGTGTCGTTCAGGGCCTTGATCGGCATCTTCAGCGAGTCGAGCATCTCGAGATCCTGCTCGGCCGGACGTCCGAGATTGGTGAGGTAGTTGCCGACGATGATCGCGTTGACCCCGCCGAGCATGCCCTGCTCCGCCCCCAGGTCCCCGAGGGTCAGCTCCCGGCCGCCGGCGAAGCGCAGGACCGACTTCGGCATCGCGAGGCGGAACGCGGCGATCGTCATGAGCGCGTCCGGGCCCTGCGGGACGTCGAGGTGCGCGAACGGGGTGCCGGGGTTCGGGATGAGGAAGTTCATCGGGACCTCGTCGGGCTCCAGCTCGGCGAGCTGCACCGCGAACTCGGCACGCTGCTCGAGCGTCTCCCCCATCCCGACGATGCCGCCGCAGCACACCTCCATGCCCGCGGCCCGCACCATCTGCAGCGTCTCCCAGCGCTCCTCCCAGCTGTGGGTGGTGACGACCTCGGGGAAGTGGCTGCGCGCGGTCTCGAGGTTGTGGTTGTAGCGGTGCACGCCCATCGCGGCGAGCTGGTCGACCTGGTCCTGGGTGAGCATCCCCAGCGAGCAGGCGACGTTGATGTCGACCTCGGCGCGGATCGCGGCGACCCCGGCGCGCACCTGCTCCATGAGGCGCTCGTCGGGTCCGCGGACGGCGGCGACGATGCAGAACTCGGTCGCGCCGGTCTTCGCGGTCTGCTTGGCGGCCTCGACGAGGCGGTCCTTGTCGAGCCATGCCGCGCGGACCGGGGAGTCGAACAGGCCCGACTGGCTGCAGAAGTGGCAGTCCTCGGGGCAGCCGCCGGTCTTGAGGCTGACGATGCCCTCGACCTCGACGTCGGGCCCGCACCAGCGCATCCGCACCTCGTGCGCCAGCGCCAGCGCCTCGGTCAGCCGCTCGCCCGGCAGCCGCAGCACCTCGAGCACCTGCGCCTCGGTCAGCCCCTCGCCGCGCTCCAGGACCTGCTCGCGGGCGACGGCGAGGATGTCCCCGTCGGTGCCCTGGCCGGTCTGCCTGGCGGTGCCGGTGCTCGCCGTCACGCGTCGCTCCTCAACGTCGGGGACTGATCGCGCGCGAGTCTGCCCCACGGTTCCCGGTCACGGGAGGGGCGGGACCCACTGGCCGCCCAGGACGGGATGCAGGCCACACCGGGCCGTCGTGAGGAAGCGCTCGGGGTCGGCGCTCCCGAGCCCCGCCGGCAGGACGCCGAGCAGGGGTGCCCCGGTGACGGTCGGGAGGTCGGCGAGGTTGGTGCGCTCGGCCAGGTCGGGCTGCTCGGGGTAGGCGCCGATGACGGTGCCGAGGTGGGTCAGGCTGCGCCGGGCGAGTGCCTCGGCGGTGAGGGCCGCGGTGTTGAGGACGCCGAGTCCGGCGCTGGCGACGACGAGGACGGGGGCGGGGGCGTCCAGGGCGGCGGCGACGTCGGCCAGGGTCTCGCCGTCGTCGTTGAGCCGGACGAGCATGCCGCCGGCGCCCTCGACGAGGAGCAGGTCGGTGCCGCTGCCCTCGATGTCGGCGACGGCGGCCGCGACGTCGGCGACCCGCAGCGGCGGGAGCCCGCTGCGCCGTGCCGCGGTGGCCGGGGCGAGCGGCTCGGGATAGCGGGCGAGCTCGCGGGTGGCAATGCGCGCGCCGGTCAGCCGGGTGACGTCGGCGAGGTCGCCGGGGGCGCCGGGCTCGATCCCGGTCTGTGCCGGCTTGAGCACGACGACGCGCTCCCCCGCCGCGGCCAGGGCGGCCACGGCCGCCGTCACCACGGTCTTCCCCACCCCGGTGCCGGTGCCCGTGACGATCATCGTCCGCACGGTCGACGAGCCTAGGTGGCGGCGATCACCGGGTGTGGGGCCGCCCCGGAAGGCGGGCGACGACGTCGTCGAGGACCGTCGGGAGCGCAGCGGTGTCGCCGTCGGGCCGGCCGTGCCGCCGCGACGTCGGCCGGGAAGGACCACGTGACGCGTCCCGGCTCGACCTCGTCGACGGCGCGGTACCACTCCCGCAGCGGCTCGGCGAGCGTCGCGTGGAGCGCGAAAGAGCGGCGGCGTCGGGTGGTGTCCCCGGCTCGGCGCTCGGCGAGGACGTCGGGGGTGGGATGGAGACCAGCACCAGGTCGGCCAGCCCGAGGCGCTCGCCCTCGAACGCAGCTCTCGCCCGCTCGAGCTGCTGCTCGAACCGGTCCGGTGACGCCGCTCCGACGCGGGCGAGGCACCAGGAGTAGTGCAGCTTCAGCGGGTCGCTGTCGCAGAGCACGACCGAGTTCCGGCGCTCGAGTTCGACCGCCTCCTGCCATCGCCCGACGTCGACGACAGTCCAGTAGGCGGCGCGCCGGTCCTCGTCAGAATCGTTGGGCTCGCCCCCGGTCGGTACGTACTCCGGGACGACGGGCCGGCCCTGGCGGGAGCACCAGGTCGTCTTCCCGGCCGCGCTCGGGCCCTCGACGGCGACGATCAGAGCGTCAGAAGTCGGGGTCGTGGTCGTAGCGGTTGGGTGGTTGGTGGTGGTGTTGGCGGGTGTGTCGGGTGAGGCGGGCGATGGTGTCGCGGGTTTTGGTGGTGATGCGGCCGTCGCGGGTGCGTCGGGGGGCCCAGTCCTCGCGGATGGTCAGTGGGGCGGGGTCGGGGGTGATGGCGTAGCCGGGAGTCATTGGTACTGGGCGGGGGTGTGTGACGCGGCTTTCGGTGTGGTGGACGGTGCCGGTGGGGTCGGTGATCACGAACCGGCCGGGGGCGGGTTGGGTGTAGCGCCAGCCGCCGCGGTGTTTGGCGCGGTGGTCGTGGCGGCAGATCGCTGCGAGGTCGTCGGCCTGGGTGGGGCCGCCGAGGGCCCAGTCGCGGGTGTGGTCGAGGTCGCAGGCCTCGGCGGGGCGGGTGCAGCCCAGCGCG
>NZ_DASXJD010000146.1:0-10065 GCF_036497585.1 Actinomycetospora sp.
GCGCGGGCCACGACGGTCCAGCGGGCGGCCGAGGCGGCGGTGGTGAGCAGGCCCAGCGCCAGCGCGGCGGCCAGCGCGGCCGGGGAGAGCGCGCGCAGCCCGTCGAGCACCGGCCCGGTCCCCACGTGCACCACCACCGCCGCCGCGAGCGCCGTCCCCACGATGAGCGGGAGGACTCGCCGACGGCGGGCGAGGGCGGCACGGGCGGTCATGTGCGGGGGTCCGATCCGGGCGCGGCGGGCTGTCGTCCGAGGACACGGACCGGAACCGTCGGCGGTTCAGGCGCGGGGGCTCGGGGCGGGTCTCATCGTGCTCGGGAGGGGGACGCCCGTGGGGTGGAACGGCGAAGCCCGGCCGCCCCTCGTCATCGCTGATCGGACTCGGATTGGTCTCGAAGAGGTTACGGGCCTCGCTCGGCGGCAACGGCGGCTCCGGAACCGGCGGCTCCGGCGGCAGCGGGGACCTCGAGAACGACTGACCCACGACCCTTCGCGGCGGCGCCCGGGACCCCGGTTCCGGGCGCCGCCGTCGTGCGTGAGGCGATCACGTTCCTCCGAGGACCACGGGCGCCTGACCCCGGTCGCCGGGCCGCGGGCGCCGTCAGGACGACGGCGCCCGCGGTTCCGACCTAACGACGACGCCGCGCGGCGTCCGCCGCCTCGGCGAGCTCGAGCGCCTCCTGCGAGCGCTCAGCTGCCTCACGCTCGGCCGCGACCGCCTCGGACTCGGCCTCGACGCGGGTCCGGCGCGCCTCGTGGGCGTGCTCGTCGGCAACCTCCTGCGCCCGCTGCTCGGCCTTCGCCGCCTGCTCCTTGCGCTGCTCCTCCTTCTTCTTCGCCTGCTGCTGGCGCTGCTCCTTCTCCTGCTCGAGCCGCCGGCGCTGCTCCTTCTCCTGCTCGCGGATCCGCTCGCGCGCCTGCTCGTCGCGCTCGCGCCGGTCCGAGTGCCGCTCATCGGCGACGTCGCGGCGCGCGTCCGCGGCGGCCTCCCGCTCGGCGGCCTGGCTGCGCTGGTCGACGCGGGCGTCCTGGACGTCGCCCTGGTGGGCCAGTCCGGGGTCGCCGAGCAGCGAGCCCAGCACCTGCCGCACCCCCGCCTCGACGCTGTCCACCGCGAGGGCCGGGCCCCACTCCGGGTTGTCACCGTTCCCCGTCAACCGCGCGAGCAGGCCCACCGGGACCCGCGCCACGCCGAAACCGAGCGAGACCACCGGCCCCGCCACTGCTGACACCGGATTGCTCATCGGTCCTCCTCGACCTGTTCCAGGGCCTGGGCGTTGACGCGGGCCTGTTCGGCCCGCACCTCCTCGTCGCGGGCGCGCCCCTCGGCGGCGGCGCGCTCACGCACGGCGTCGGCCTCGTCGCGGCGCACCTGCCCCTCCTGGGCGGCCGCCGTCTGCGACACCGCCTGCTCGCGGCGCGCGGTGTCCGCCCGGGCCTGCTGCTGCTCGGCCTGGCGGTCGGCCTCGGCGCGCTCCTCGTGCTGCTCGCGCGCGTCCTGCGCCGCGAGCCGCTCGCGCTCGACCTCCAGTTCCTCGGACCGCGCCTGCGCCTCGGCCTCCCGCCGCTTCTGCTCGGCGTGCTGCTCGGCGCGCTTGGCCTCCTTGGCGACGTCGGCCTGCTCGGCCTGCAGCTCGCCCTCGGCGCGCAACTGCTCGTTGCCTGCCACGGATCCCGCCGCCTGCTTCACCGCTCCGGCCACCCGCGTGCCGATGCGCGCGGTCTTGCCGGTATCGGTGGGGTCGGCACCGTCGGTCATGTCTCCTCCTTCCGCCGGTCGTGCGGTACCTGGTACCCCGCCCGCCGTCGAACGACAGATGACTTTGGGCCGACCGGACCACGGATCGCGGCGCGCCCTGGCGAGCCGGCCCACCGAGCGACCACCCTCGGCGGATGGCACACGCGCAGATCCACCACGACGACGCGGCGGCGATCGGCGAGCTCGAGGCACTGTCCGGGCGCACCGTGGCCGTCCTCGGCTTCGGCAACCAGGGCGCCGCCCAGGCGGCGAACCTCCGGGACTCGGGGGTGACACCGCTGGTCGGTAACCGCGACGACGGCTACGCCGCGGCGGCGGCCGAGGAGGGCTTCGCGCCCCGGCCGATCGCCGAGGTGGCCTTCGAGGCCGACGTGTCGTTGCTGCTCGTGCCCGACGAGGTGCAGCCCGACCTGGTCCGCGCCGAGATCGCCCCGGGCCTGCAGGCGGGGGACACGCTCGTCGTCGCCAGCGGCTACAACTGGCACTTCGGGCTGCTCGAGGTGCCCGACGGCGTCGACGTCGTCATGGTCGCGCCGCGCATGATCGGCGCGGCGGTGCGCGACCGCTACGTCTCCCGCGCCGGGTTCCCCTGCTTCGTCTCCGTGGAGCGCGACGCCACCGGCCGCGCCTGGGACACCACGTTGGCGATCGCCCGCGCCATCGGCGGCACCCTCGGCGGGGCGGTCGTCTCGAGCGCCCGCGAGGAGGCGGCGCTCGACCTGTTCAGCGAGCAGGCGGTCTGGCCGGCGGTGCTGGCCGTGCTGCGCACCGCCCACGCAGTGGCCGTGGACGCCGGCTTCACCGAGGAGGCCGTGCTCTCCGAGCTGTACCTCTCGGGTGAGCCGGCCGAGGTGTTCGACCACGTCGCCCGCGACGGCCTCTTCGGCCAGCTCGGGCTGCACTCGCGGACCTCGCAGTACGGGCAGCTCCGCGCCCTCGCCGCCCTCGACGACGCCGCGCAGCGCGACCGCTTCACCGCGGTCCTGCACGATGACATCCTCTCCGGCGCCTTCGCCCGGGAGTGGAGCCGGCCCGAGGCGGGCGAGCGGCTCGAGGCGCTGCGCCGCGAGGCCGACGCGTCCCCGATCGCCGCGGCCGAGGCGACGGTGCGCGAGCGGCTGCGGTCCTGACCGTCACGTGTGGACGGCGGCGCGGACTGGTATCCGCACCGTCCCACCGCCGAGACGATGTGGAGCACCGCATGGACGCCGAGGAAGCCCGGCGCGAGCTGACCGAGGAACGCCGCCGGTTGACGGAGCTGGGGGAGTGGTCGCAGGAGCACCGCCCCGCGCCGTCGGTGCAGCAGGAGGGCGCGATGGGCCAGCACTCCGCGGACTACGGCAGCGAGGTCGAGGAGTCCATGGAGCGCCAGGGGCTCACCGACGAGGCACGACGGCAGGTCGCCGAGATCGACGACGCGCTGACCCGCCTCGACCACGGGACCTGGGGCCGGTGCGTGGTGTGCGGTCGGGACATCGACGACGACCGCCTCGACGCCCGCCCGCAGGCCGACCGCTGTCGCGAGCACCAGGAGGAGCTGGAGCGCTCGTCACGCTGACCGCGAGTGGGGCGGTCGCCGGCTACCCGAGGTCGTCCTCGTCGAGCTCGTGGACGGCCGCCTCCTCCGCGGAGGCGGCGCCACCCGCGATCCCGGCGTCGTCGGCGACGAGGACATCGGTGGGCCGGGTGTCCGGGGCCTCGTCGTCGGCGACCAGCCGGCCGGCCCGTCGCCCGCCCGCCTCGCTGTCGGGGTCGTCGGACACCGGGTCGGCGGCGACGGTGTCGTCGGCGGTTGCGAGGTCGTCGGGCACCTCACGGGCCAGGCGCTCGTCGACGGTGTCGCGGTGGCGCTGGCCCGCCGGCGTGGTGTCCGGGTCGTCGAGCCCGAACGGGCGGTTCGGGGAGACCGTCAACGCGTCCATCGCGTCGGTGCCGGGCGGCCCGTCCAGGGTCTCGCCGCTCTCGAGCTGGATGGCCGCACCGAGGTCGGGCTCCTCGGGGACGGCGTCGTCGCGGTGCGTCATCCACCCCGGCTACCCGCCCGCCACCGGTCGCGGGTGTGACCGGCGCAACAGGTCGGGGAGCCGCAGCGGGCCCTCGACGGCGGGGGGATCGCGAACGACGAGGTGGTGGACATGGCAGAGAGCAGCAACCAGGCACCCGGCCCGGACAGCGACGAGTTCCTCGGGAGCCAGAACACCGTCGAGCGGGTCAGCCCCGGGCCACGGCCGACGAGCCGGCGGTCGACGGCCGACGAGCCGGCGGTCGACGCCGACCTGATCTCCACCGAGCCCGGGGGCGGGCGCGGCGACGAGACCGACCAGGTCCGGGCGAAGGACCGCGGGGACTCCTGAGCCCGCCACGGGCGCCGTCGCGGGCGCTCAGACGTTGCCCGCGACGGGCTCGTAGCGGCTGAACCGCCGGGTGAAGCTCGCGGTCCCGGCGGTGAGGGCGCGCAGGTCCACCGCGTAGCGCAGCAGCGCCGTCTCCGGCACCTCGGCGCGCACCCGGGTGCTGCCGGTGCTGTCGGGTTCGGTCCCGACCACCCGGCCGTGGCGGGCGGAGAGGTCGCCGAGCACGGCGCCGAGCAGGCCGTCGTCGACGGTGACCTCGACCTCGTAGAGCCGCTCCATCAGGACGGTGCCGGCCTCGGCGACGGCCTCGCGCACCGCCAGCGCGCCCGCCGTCTGGAAGGCCTGGTCGGAGGAGTCGACGCTATGGGCCTTGCCGTCGACGAGGATCACACGCACGTCGACGACGGGCCGCCCGGGTGTCACCCCGGCCTCCAGCTGGGCCCGGACCCCCTTCTCCACCCCGGGGATGTAGGCCCGCGGGATCACCCCGCCGACGATCTTGTCGACGAACTCGACCCCGCCGCCCCGGGGCAGCGGCTCGATCTCGATGCGGCACACGGCGAACTGCCCGTGCCCGCCGGACTGCTTGACGTGCCGCCCGAGCCCGGTCGCCGCGCGCAGGACGGTCTCGCGCTCGGGGACCGCCACGTCGGTCACCTCGAAGACGGCGCCGGCGGCCCGCAGCCGGGCGAGCACGACGTCGGCGTGGGCCTCCCCGGTGCACCACAGGACCACCTGGTGGGTGTCCTCGTTGCGCTCGACCCGCAGCGTCGTCTCGGTGGCGGCCAGGCGGGCGAGACCGCGGGCCACGGCGTCCTGGGCGCTGCGCTCCGCGGACACGGCCACCGGCAGGAGCGGCTCGGGGAGCTCCCACCCGTCGAGGCCGATCGGGTCCTCGACCGCACAGAGGGTGTCCCCGGTGGTCCCGGCGCCGAGGCGGGTGATCGCGCAGAGGTCGCCCGCGATGCACCACGGCACCTCGCGCAGCGTCGCGCCGAGCGGGGCGTGGACCCGGGACACCCGCAGGCTGTCACGCCCGCCGGCCCCCGTCGCGTCGTCCCCGGCGCGCGGGGACGGGACCCGCAGCGGGTCGCTGCAGACGGTGAGCACGGTGTCGGACGTCAGGCGCCCGGAGAACACCCGGACCAACGAGACGCGGCTGCCCTGGGGATCGGTGCCGGTGTGGACGACCTCGGCGACGACGGGCCCGTCGGGGTCGAGCGCCACCGGGGCGTGCCGGCCACCGTCCGGGGCGTGCGCGGCCATCGGGGCGTGGGCGGTCGGTGGGGGGACGGCGTCGACCACGAGGTCGAGCAGCGCCTCGAGCCCGGCTCCGGCCGGGGCGCACACGCCGACGACGGGGACGAGCGAGCGTCGGGCGACAGCTGTGGCGAGATCGGCGCGCAGCGCCGCGAGCGGTACCGGCTCGCCCCCGATCCACCGCTCGAGCAGCGCCTCGTCCTCGCTCTGCTCGATGAGGGTCTCGACGAGGTCGCGTCGGGCGTCGTCGGGATCCTCGGCCGTCGGATCGGGCCCGTCGGTGGCGAGCAGGGCGCGCACGAGGGGGGTGCCGTCGTCGGCCCGCTCGGTGCGGGTCACCGGCACGAGGACCTCGCCGGCCTCTGCCGCGGTCACGGCCTCCCTGCACGCGACGAGGGCCGCGGTCTCGTCGGCGCGGGCGTGGTCGAGGCGGCTGAGCACCAGCACGGCGGGCAGCCCGGCGCGCCGGCACTCGGCGAGGAGCGCGGAGGTGGGCGCGGCAGCGCCCTCGGCGGCATCGGCCGTGCCGACGACGAAGAGCACGGCGTCGGCGGCGCGCAGGCCGGCCCGCACCTCGGCGAGGAAGTCGGGGCACCCCGGAGTGTCCACGAGGTTGACCTTGATCCCGCGGTGGACGAGGGAGGCGACGGCGAGCGACACCGAGCGCTGCTGGCGGCGCGCATCGGCGTCGTGGTCGGTGACGGTGGTCCCCGCGGCGACCGAGCCGGCCCGGGGGACCGTGCCGCTGGCCGCGAGCAGTTCCTCGACCAGCGTCGTCTTGCCCGCCGCCATCGGCCCGACCACCGCGACCGAGCGCACCGCCGCCGGGTCGTCCGGCGCCAGATCGTTCCCGCCCCGCGGGCTCCGTGCTCTCCGGGCCGTCTCGCCCGCCGTCCGTGCACCCATGACGACCACCTCGTCGCGTCCCGATGTCCGGCACGACGTCCGAGGGCTCCGCGACACCGTGCCGTCAGCGACAGTTCACGCGAGTGACCCAGGTCACGGCAAGACCCGACCTGCCGAATCTGCTCGGGCGGATGCGGAGGGCTGGGCCGGGAGCTCGACGCAGTCCGACGCACAGGCACCGGGCGCGACGGGGTCCGGGGGCTCCAGCACGCCGCGCGGGCGGTGCAGGACGGCGCGCTCCGGGACCACGTCGAGCGCGTCGCCGACGACGGTGGCCGTGCCGTCGACGATCAGCGCATAGCCGCCCGGCTCGCGCGGTGCCCAGAGCAGGGTGACCGCCTCGTGGCCCGCGGCGTCGCCGAGCGCGGTCCGGCCCACCTCGGTGACCCGCACGACGCCGTCGGTGACGGTGGTGACGATCGACCCGACGTGGGGGCGCGGCCGGTCCCCGAGGGTGAGGAGGTACCCGCCCCCATGCCCGCGACGGTGCGGGCCAACTCGTCGGGGGCCACCTGGATGCTCATCCGGCCGAGCGTACGACGGTGGGCCACTGACGGTCCTCGTCGTCGAGCCCTAGCCTTGTCCCCGTGACCATCCAGGACGCGGGGGGTCGGGGCCCCTCGGCCGGTGGGGCCGAGCCCGGGGAACGGCTCGACGCCCTCGTGCCCGGGCTCGCGGACGCGTGCGTCGACCTCGTCGACGCCGTCTACGACCGCGTCGACGAGCCCGGTCCCGGCCGCCCGATGCTCCTCGCGCGGCTCTGCGACCGCCTGCACCCGGGCTGGGCGGACAGCTCGGCCGACGAGCGCGTCCTCGCGGTACTCGACGCGCTGCGGGTGGTCATCGGCGCCCGCTACACGCCTCAGCCGCCGAGCGACCTGGTGTAGCCCCGGGTCCGTTCTGAGCGAAGGGCACGTTCGGTCGACTCTATCGGCGGTGGGCGCCCTTGGCCGGAACGGCCGTGCCCGGATCGTTCTGAGCGAAGGGCACGTTCGGTCGACTCTTCGGGCCGTGGGCGCCCTTCGCCGGACCGGGCATCCTGGTGTGCTCCTGGGCCCTGGCGGTCGTCAGCTACGCGCTGCACTACGCGGAGAAGGACCGCCAGGAGCCCGGCCTGGAGTTCCCCGGAACCCGCACGACACGTTCGCCGACTACCGGTACTTCTCGATGGCCGTGGCCACCACGTTCGGCGCCACCGACGTCAGCATCACGACGCCGCGCATGCGCCGAGTGGTCAACGTCCACACCCTGCTCACGTTCGCCTACAACACCGTGATCGTCGCCCTGCTCGCGTCGTTCCTGATCCACTGGCGAGGGCGGTCACCGGCGCGGAGCGCTCAGGATCTTCACCACGAGCCGCTCGTCCACCCGGAGCCGCGGCGCCGACTCCCGGCAGCGGTCCACGATCTGGCGGGGCGAGAGCCCCATGTCGTGGTAGAGCCGCACCAGCTTCTCCTGCTGCGCGGTCCACGGGCGCACCGGCGCCGGCGCGGGGCGCCTCGGAGCCGGCTGCGGGCGGCGCGGCGCCGGAACGCCCGCGCCCGGCGTCGGGGGCACGGCGGCGTTCTTGGCGGCGAACTCACCGGCCTCCGCCCGTCGCCGGACCTCGTCGGGCTCCGCGACGACGAACGACTCACCGCTCTTGTTCACCCCGACCGCGGTCACCTCGGGGCCACGGCGGTACTCCTCCTGACAGGCCGGCCGCAAGCAGTACCGGTACCCCAGCTCGGCCCGTTCCTCCAGCAGCTCCTCGCCGCACCCGACGCACTCCACCTGCACCCTCGACCTTCGTCACGCTCCACCGAGCACAACGCCGGCCGGTCCAGCGGTCTTCCTCCCGGCGGTCAGGACGACGTCGGGGTGGGCGACGATGCCGTCGTCGTCCGGGGTCGTCCCAGCCACCGGTTGACGGGCAGCCGACCTCCGAGCCAGAAGCACGCGACGATCCCGACGACCGCGACCACCGGGGCCTTGACCTCGGCGGGGGCGGGGACGAACCGGATCGCGGTCGCGAGCGCCAACAGGACGGGCCCCTGGATGACGAAGGCGGGGAAGGCGGCGCGGGCCCACCGCGCGGCGCGCGGGCCGGGTTCGGAGAGCCACCGCTCCGCGCCGCCGACGAGGAAGACGGTCGCGCAGACCACCAGCACCGCCTCCACGGTCGCGGTCGCCAGCGACTGCCAGTGCCGGCCGCCGAGGTAGGGACCCATCTCGTGGGACACCTCGCGGACACCGGCCGCGAGCGCGACCACGGGCAGCACCACGACCGTCGCCAGGGTGACCGCGCCACAGACCCGCCGCAGCCGGGGCGGGATCCCGTGGCCCATCCGCGTCGCGCGGCGGCGATCCCGAGCAGGAGCATGCCGAGGCACTGGGGCCACTGCCAGAGGTGCAGGTCGAACAGCTGCCCGCTGCGCGCGACGAACACGAGCCGGACGGCGAACGAGGTCACCGCGATGAGCAGGACGGCCCCGGCCCGCCCCGCGCCGGTGAGCGGCCGCACCGTCTCGGGCGGTGGACCCGCGACGGCAGCACCCGCGACAGCGTCACCGTCCGGCCCGCCGCCTCGTAGGCCAGCCACAGCGACACCGGCCAGAGCACGAACGCCGAGATCAGCCAGGGCACACCGAGCTGGCGGCTGCGGGCGAGGAGATAGCGCCGCGGTCCCCGGCGCGCGAGCGACTGCTCGGTGGTCAGGCCGGCCACGAAGAAGAGCAGGCCGATCACGAAGAGCCCGGAGGGCCCGAGGACGGCGACCAGCCCCAGCTCGACGGACGGGGAGAACGTCACCTCGTGGATCTCGTCGTAGGCCCACCCGCCGACGGCCGAGCGGCCGAGCAGGGCGTGGCCACCGATCACCCAGGCCACGAGGACGGTGCGGAGGTTGTCCAGGTGCGGCAGGTGGACGAGAGGGGCGGACCCGGCGCGCATCGGCCGCTCTTCGGGCCCGGCGCCCGCTCCGGCCCGGACGCGTCACCGTCATGCTCGTCGCATCCGGCGCCGGGACCAGCGCGCAAGGGCACCTCCGGGCGAGGACCTCGGTCCCGGCTCCGGGGCACCATCGGCCCGGTCCGGGGCGGAGCCGCTACCGGTCGGTGGCCCGGTCGCCGGCCGGGCGCAGCGGGTCGTGCCCCATGCTCATGAGGTAACGGCGCCACCCGGCGGACTCGCCCGCGTCGGGCTCGAGGTCCTCGCCGCGCTCGCGGTGGACGATCGACACGACCCGCGCCATGACCTCCGCGTCGTGGTCCTCGAGGTCGGTCTTCCGCTTGCCGAGGACGGCGAGCACGTCGGCGCCCGTCGGGGGCATGCGCTCGCCGGGGACGAAGTCGGCCTCCTCGGAGGCCTCCTCGGTCAGTAGCCACGTCTCCAGCTCGCGGGAGTTCATGTTGACCACGCGGTGGAACTCGTCCCAGAGGTCGTCGTACCCGGTGCTCGAAGTCATCCCGCCGTCGTTCCCGCCGGGCGGGGTCCCGCAATCCCCCGATGCTCCGGACGGTTCAGCGCGTCCACCTCGTTGCCGAGGGCCTCGCGACCGAACCGCCGGAGATCATCACAGAGGCATCACGAACCTCGCCGATGGCCAACCGACCCGCCCGCACCACGTCCCCCTCACCACGTCGGGTCCATCCTTCGGACCGCGACGAACAGGCTCGTGGATACATCTCGGGGACGAGGAGAAACCAGCAGTGGGCGAGGCAGCACCGCGTCGATCGTCGACCATCATCGTGCCGAGGCGGGTCGCTCCGGGGCCGGACGGTCCGGCCGCGGGGACCCAGGGGGGGGG
>NZ_DASXJD010000147.1:0-8784 GCF_036497585.1 Actinomycetospora sp.
GCGCGGGCCACGACGGTCCAGCGGGCGGCCGAGGCGGCGGTGGTGAGCAGGCCCAGCGCCAGCGCGGCGGCCAGCGCGGCCGGGGAGAGCGCGCGCAGCCCGTCGAGCACCGGCCCGGTCCCCACGTGCACCACCACCGCCACCACCACGGCGACGCCGACCAGGAGCTTCAGCTTCACCGGTCGCCCCCGTCGCGCGGCAGCGCGAGGAGGTCGGCGTGCCCCACCTGGGCGTGCAGCCTCCCGGCCGCGAGCGCGTCGAGCCGGCGCTGCAGGTGGGTCGCAGCGTGCGGCGTCAGCGAGGGGTCCTGCGCGCAGGCCGCGTCGAGGCGTCCGCGGAGCCACTCCTCGACCAGGGCGGCGTCGCCGGCGCCGAGCCGCCAGGGGCTCGGCCGGCGGGTCACCGCGAACCCGTGGCGGGTGAACGCGTCCGCGGTGACGTCGGCCGCGTCGGGGCCGAGCCGCCCCTCGCGGCGCTGGTGGGCGTCGAAGGCCGCCGCGACGGGGGCGTCGAGCGGGTCGGCCGGGTCGACGGTCACATCGCCGGTGACCGTGAGGGTCAGCAGCGCGGTCGCGCCGGCACCGGCACAGAGCGCGGCCAGGTGCTCGACGTCGGCGGCGTCGAGCAGGTCGAGCAGCGCCGAGCAGACGACGACGTCGGTGCCGGCGAGGTCGGTGAGGTCGGTGAGGTCGCCGACGACGGCGGTGGCCGGGACCGGCGAGGTCCGCGCGGCGCGGTGGGCGAGCTCGGCGTCGCGGTCGTGGGTGAACCAGTGCTGGCGGCGGGCCAGGCGGGGCGCGAGCCACCGGCCCATCGAGCCGGCGCCGCAGCCGAGGTCGCGGAGGACGACCGGGTCGGGCCCGGCGCCGAGCCGGGCGCCCAGGCGGGAGGCGAGGCGGGCGGCGAGCTCGCCGGAGCGCGCGGCGTGGTCGGCGGGCTCGCGCAGGGCGAGCCAGTCCGGGGAGCAGACCGGTGAACCGGGCTCGCTCAGGCGGGCGGCCCAGGGAGCCGGAGCACCTGGGACATCAGACGGGACGGGGAGCACCACGGCCTCAGCGTGCCCCGGCGCCCGAGCGCTGAGAGTCTCCACCCGGAACGCAGCACCGGGTCCTCCAGCCAGCGCCGCAGCACTGCGGCGAGTGTGCCAACGTTCTCAGACGGTACCCAGGTTCCGGGCCCGCCGAGGGGGCCTCCGCCGGGCCCCACGGCCTCGGCGACACCCCCGACGCGGCTCGCCACGACCGGGATGCCCCGGGCCAGCGCCTCGGTCACGACCATCCCGAAGGTCTCGGCCCGGGAGGGCAGGACGAGCAGGTCCGTGGTGGCCCACACCGCGTCCAGCGCCGCATCCTGCACCACCCCGGGAAGCCCGACGCGCCCGGCGAGGCCGTGCCGCGCGATCGCCGTCCGGAGCCGGACGACGAAGCCCGGGTCACGGTCCGTCGGGCCCGCCAGCACCGCGGTCCACGGGCGGTCCGCGATCCGGGACAGGGCCTCGACCAGCACGTCCTGGCCCTTGGTCGGGGTGAGCGCGCCGAGGCAGAGCAGCCGCGGCGGCGTCCCGCTGACCGCGGCGCCGGGGGAGACCGGCGCCGGGTCGACCCCGGGCGCCGCGACCGACACCCGGGCCGGGTCGAGCCCGTGCCGCGCGACGACGCGGTCGGCGGTCCACCGGCTCGTCGTCACCACCGCGGCCGCGTGGTGCAGCGCCGCCCGCTCGCGGGCGTCCCGGTCCCGGGCGGAAGCGGGGGCGAGTCCGGCCTCGTCGGCCAGCGGCAGGTGCACGAGCACCACCAGGCGCAGCCGGTCAGCGTGCGCCGCCAGCGCCTCCGGCACCCCGCAGGCGACGAGCCCGTCCAGCAGCACCGCGGCACCGTCGGGGACCCCGGTGAGCGCCTCGGCGACCGCGGACGCGTCGCCGTCCGGCCACGGCCCCGGCAGCCGGTGCCGGACGACGTCGACGCCGAGGGCCGTCAGTCCGGCGAGGACCCGCCGGTCGTAGACGTTGCCGCCGCTCGGGGCGGTGTCGACGTCGCCCGGGAGGACGGCGTGAACAGCCCGGCCGGCCGTCACAGCGCCCGCTCGTACCCCGCCCGCGCGACGTGCGACTCGTGCAACTCCACCGCGATCGCCTCGATCCCGCGGGCGCCCTCCCCGAGGTCGCCGGCGTGGATCCGGGCCGCGAGCCGGTCGGCGATCACCTGCGCGAGGTACTCGGTCGTCGTGTTGACCCCGGCGAAGGCGGGCTCGTCGTCGAGGTTGCGGTAGCGCAGGTCGTCGAGGACGGCGCCGAGGGCCGCCGTCGCCGCGCCGATGTCGACGACGATGTGGTCGGCGTCCAGCTCGGGACGCCGGAACGTGGCGTCGACGACGAACGTGGCGCCGTGCAGCGCCTGCGCCGGCCCGAAGACCGCGCCGCGGAAACTGTGGGCGACCATCACGTGGTCGCGGACCGTCACCGAGAACACCGCAGCCAGCCTCCTTCAGTAGTCCACCCGGACACCCAACCCCGGGGCGCCGTCCGCGAGCCGCACCATCGTCGCCGGGAGCGCGTCGAACGGCACCGTCTCGGTGATCAACACGTCGAAGCGCGGGTCGGTGAGCAGGCGCAGCGCGAGCGCCATCCGGTCGGCGTGGGTCCACCGCGCCCGGCGCGACGGCGACACCCGTCCTACCTGGCTGGCCCGGATCGCCAGCCGCCCGGAGTGGAACCCCTCGCCGAGCGGCACCCGCGGTGTCCGGTCCCCGTACCAGGACAGCTCCACCAGCTCGCCCTCCACGCCGAGCAGCTCCAGCGAGCGCGCGAGGCCCGCCTCGGTCGCGCTGGCGTGGACCACCAGGTCGCAGCCGGCCGCCGCGTCGTCGGGCCGGGCGAAGCCGACCCCGAGGGCGTCCGCCACCGGCGCCCGGTCGGCGTCGACGTCGACCAGCTCCACCCGGGCGCCGGGGATGCCGGCGAGCAGCGCGGCGACCGCGCACCCGACCATCCCGGCACCCACCACCGCGACCCGGTCCCCGACCCGCGGGGCCGCATCCCACAGCGCGTTCACCGCGGTCTCGACGGTGCCCGCCAGCACCGCCCGCGACGCCGGGACGCCGTCGGGCACCACCGACACCGCCGAGCCCGGGACGACGAACCGGGTCTGGTGGGGGTGCAGGCAGAACACCTCGCGGCCCCGCAGCGACGCCGGGCCGTCCTCGACCGTCCCCACCGCGAGGTAGCCGTAGGTCACCGGCCCCGGGAACTCGCCGTGCTGGAACGGCGCCCGCATCACCCCGTACTGGCTCGCCGGGACCCCGCCGCGGAACACCAGCAGCTCGGTGCCCCGGCTGATCGCGCTGTGGCGGGTGGCCACGACGACGTCCCCGGGTCCGGGCTCGGGGAGCGCCACGTCCACGAGGGCGCCGCGGCCGGGTTCGAGCACCCGGAAGGCGCGCGCGGTCGAGGGCAGGGGGTCACCTCCTGACGGGCGTGTCACGGCCAGGGGTCACGATAGGCGGATGTCCTCGCGCACCGCGACGCTCCTGCGTCCCCCGGTTGCCGTGACCCTGGCCGGGTCCGCCGTCGTCGCGCTCGTGCTGTTCGCGCTGCTGCGGGTGGTCGCCGGGCTGGGGACCGCGGGCTGGCTCGGCGGCGGGACGTTCCTCGTGCTCGCCGGGGCGCTGGTCGCCCGGGCGGCGCACCGGGCCGGGGCGACGACGCTCGGGCCCGCCGGGACCGTGACCGCGCTGCGGGCGGTGCTCGCCGGCGGGGTGGCCGCGCTGGTGGCGCAGGACCTGGCGCGGCCCGGCACCGTCGCGGCGGCCCCGCTGGTGGTCCTCACCGTGCTCGCGCTGGTGCTCGACGGCGTCGACGGTCAGGTCGCACGCCGGACCCGTACCGCGAGCGAGCTCGGGGCGCGCTTCGACGCGGAGCTCGACGCCGCGCTGCTCGCGGTGCTCTCGGTGCACGTCGCCGGGGACCTCGGCGTCTGGGTGCTGCTGATCGGCGGGATGCGCTACGCGTTCGTCGCGGCCGGGTGGGCGCTGCCCTGGTTGCGGGGCTCGCTGCCGGTGCGGCGCTCCGCGAAGGTGGTCGCGGCGCTGCAGGGGGTGGTGCTCGCGGTGGTGAGCACCGGGCTGCTGCCGTCCGTGGTGTCGGTGGTGCTGGTCGCCGTGGCCCTCGCCGCGCTGGCCTGGTCCTTCGGGGTGTCGGTGGTCTGGCTCGCCCGGCACCGGGACACCGTGGCGACCCCCGACGACGGGACGGCTCCCGACGCCGAGGCGGTTCCCGACGACGCGGCAGCGTCCCGCCCGGCCTGGCGTCGCGTGGTGGGCGCGGTGCTGACCCTGGTCGCCGTCGTCCTGCTCGCCCTCGTCCTGGTCGCCCCGCAGGACCCGTCCGGGCTCCTGCCCGAGGCCTACCTGCGCCTGCCCCTCGAGGGGATCGCCGGGCTCGCGCTGCTGGTGCTCCTACCCGCCCGGGTGCGCCGCCCGCTCGCGCTCGTCGCGGGGGCACTGCTCGGGGTGTGGGCGGTGCTCTCCGCCTTCGACGTCGGCTTCGCCACCGTCCTCGCCCGCCCCTTCGACCCGGTCCTCGACCGCGCGCTCGTGGCCGACGGCGCGGAGTTCGTCGGCAGCACCTACGGGACGACGGCCGAGGTCGGGGCGGTCGTCGTCGTGGTCGTCCTCGCCGTGGTCCTGCTCGCCGGCGGGGCACTCGCGGCCCGCCGCGTGGTCACCCGCGCCGCGACGCACCGGCGGCCGGTACTCCGGATCCTCGGGGCGCTCACCGCGGTGTGGCTGGTGGCGATCGTGGCCGGGGTGACCACCTCCCCGGGCGTCGCGCTGGCCGCCGCCAACACCCCGAACGCCGTCGCCGCGCGGCTGCGCCTCACCGACGCGTCCCTGCGCGACGCCGGTGCCTTCGCCGCGCAGTCCCGGACCGACGCGTGGGCCGGCACCCCGGGGCCGGACCTGCTCACCGCGCTGCGCGGTAAGGACGTCGTGGTCGCGGTCGTCGAGAGCTACGGCCGCGCCGCGCTCACCGACCCCGGCCTCGCCGCGACCGTCACCCCGGTTCTCGACCGGGCCGACCGGGACCTCCCGGCCGCCGGGTGGGGCGCGCGCAGCGGGTTCCTGACGTCGTCGGTGGTCGGGTCGGGCAGCTGGCTCGCCCACGCCACGTTCCTCTCCGGGCTGCACGTGGACAACGAGCAGCGCTACCTGACGCTGACCTCCAGCACCCGGTTCACGCTCTCGCAGGCGTTCCGCCGGGCCGGGTGGGACACCTCCGCGATGCAGCCCGGCACCACCCGGCCCTGGCCCGAGGGCGCCTTCTACGGCTACGACAGGTCCTACAACGTCACCGACCTCGGCTACCACGGCCCGACCTTCGGCTGGGCCTCCATGCCCGACCAGTTCGTGCTCGACCGCTACGACCGCCTCGAGCGGAACCGCCCGCAGCCGCGCGCGCCGATCATGTCCGAGATCGACCTCGTGTCCAGCCACGCGCCCTGGGCCCCGCTGCCGCACATGATCGGGTGGGACCAGCTCGGCGACGGATCGGTGTTCTGGTCGCAGACCGCGAACCCCGGCCCCCGCGACACCGCCGCGGTGCGCGCCGGGTACGCGACGTCGATCGCGTACACGATGGACGCGCTGACCTCGTGGGTGCAGCGCTCCAACGACCCGAACCTCGTCGTGATCGCCTTCGGCGACCACCAGCCCGCGCCGCTGGTGACCGGACCCGGAGCGGGCGCCGACGTCCCGATCTCGATCATCTCGCGAGACCCGGCGGTCCTCGCCCGCACCGCCTCGTGGGGCTGGACCGACGGGCTGCGCCCCGCGCCCGACGCGCCGACCTGGCCGATGGAGTCCTTCCGCGACCGCTTCCTCGGCACGTTCTCGCCGCGCTGAGACAACGTGACCGCCGTCACACGGACCGGCCGTAACGGGTCGTGGGGGTCCGGACGATGAGGTGTGTGAACCCGGTGCCGTCAGACCCCCGACCTGACGGCCCGGGTTCCTCCATGTCCGGGGTCCGGTGCCCGGCACGACGGAGCAGCCGTTCCCGTTTGCGTCTCGCACACGGCTGGCGGAGGTCGACGACGAGCGGCCGCCACCGTTGCGCCCAGCACACGTCGGCCCAGGCCGGACCGCCCCAGCACTGTGTGCGTCGCGCACCGCGGGTGCAGCGCGGAACGCCAGCGCCGCGGGCCGTGTGCGCAACGCGCGTGCGGGCCGGAACGCTCGTGCCGCCGGCCCGGGGCGTCGCGTGACGCGCGCGAGCCGGAACGCCCGAACCGGCCGTCCCCCGACGGCGGCCGGACCGGGCGCTCACCCCTGAGCCTAACGTGTGACGAATCGGGCGTGACCGGACTGTGAGCAGTCGACCACGGGCCGTCCGCCCTCGACGTGCCGAATCCCGCCCGGCACGCTCCTGCGATGTGCGCGTCCTCGTGGCTCCCGACAAGTTCAGGGGCTCGCTGACCGCGGCCGACGTCGCCGCGGCGATCGCCCGCGGCCTGGGGACCCGCGGCCTCGACGTCTCGCTCTGCCCGGTGGCCGACGGCGGCGACGGCACCGTCGACGCCGCCGTCGCCGCGGGCTACGACCGCCGGCCGTGCACCGCGTCCGGCCCCACCGGGCCGACCGGACCCGCCGTCGGGACCGCCTGGGCCCGATCCGGGGACACCGCGGTCGTCGAGCTCGCCGACGTGTGCGGCCTGGTCCGCCTCCCCGACGGCGTCCTGCGCCCGGAGGAGGCCACCACCTTCGGGCTCGGCGAGGTCCTGCGCGCCGCCCTCGACGACGGCGCCCGCCGCCTCGTGCTCGGGCTCGGCGGCAGCGCCTCCACCGACGGCGGCGCGGGCCTGGCCCAGGCGCTGGGCGCCCGCCTCCTCGACGCCGACGGCGCGCCGCTCCCGCCGGGGATCGGCGGCGGTGGGCTCCCCAGGATCGCGCGGGTCGACCTGGACGCCTTCGCCCTGCCGGCCGGCACCACGGTCGAGGTGGCCTGCGACGTCGACAACCCGCTGCTCGGCCCGCACGGGGCCGCCGCGGTCTACGGGCCGCAGAAGGGCGCCGACGACGCCGCCGTCGCCCGCCTGGACGCCGCTCTCGCCTCGTGGGCGCGGGTGCTCGGCGCCGCGACCGGGACCGCCGGCCGCGAGGACGAACCGGGGGCCGGGGCGGCCGGCGGCGTCGGCTACGGGGCGATGACGCTGCTCGACGCGCGCCTGCGCCCGGGGTTCGACCTGGTGGCCGAGCTGCTCGGGTTCGACGACCGTCTGGCCGGCGCTGACCTCGTCGTCACCGGCGAGGGCCGCCTCGACGGGCAGACGCTGCGGGGGAAGGGCCCCGCGGGTGTGGCGGCGCGCGCGGCCGGGGCCGGGATCCCGGTGCTCGCCCTGGCCGGCTCGGTGGCCGTCGACGACGACGAACTGCGCGACGCCGGCTTCACCGCGGCCGCGGCGCTCGCCGACGTCGAGCCCGATCCCGAGCGCAGCCGGGCCCACGCCGCCGAACTGCTCGAGCACCTCGCGGCGACGGTGCCGCTGCCCTGAACGCCCGTGCTCACCGGCCGGGAGGCGCTACCCGGTAGATCGCGCCGGCCTGGTCGTCGCTGACGTAGAGCGCCCCGTCGGGACCGAACACCGCCGCGACCGGCCGGCCCCACCGCGAGCCGTCCGGCGCCTGGAAGCCCCCGACGAGGGTCTGCTGGTCGCCCATCCGGCCGTTCGACCACGGGAAGTACGACACCTCGGGCGCCCGCGGCGCGGTGCGGTTCCACGAGCCGTGCACGCCGACGACGGCGCCCTCGCCCTTCCCCGGGACGTCCGCGAACGCGAGCCCCAGGGGCGCCGAGTGCGCCCCGAACGTCTGCTCGATCGACGGCAGCGTCGAGCAGTCGAGCTTCGAGCCGTCCCCGTTTGTCTCGGCGTCGCGGGTGAACCCGAGGTCGGCGTGGCGCAGCGGCGTGCCCGGCACGCCCGGCTCGGTGTCCGGCTCGGGGTTGCAGAACGGCCAGCCGAGGTCACGGCCCGGGGTCAGCGCCGCGAGCTCCTCCGGCGGGTGGTCGTTGACGTACCCGGGGAGCACCTGGCCGTAGGCCTCGCCGTCGCCGCCGCCGTCGCCGTCGAAGGGCTGGCGGTACGGGTACTGGATGTTGTCGCGGTTGTTCACCGCGGTCCACACGCGGCCGTCGGGCCCGAGGGCGAGGCCGCTGCCGTTACGTACGCCGCGCGCGAACACCTCCGGGGCGCCGCCGCCCGGCGGCACGCGCAGGATCGCGGCCCGCTGCGGGTCGGCGTCCCGGTCCTGCGGCGAGAGGTTCGCCGTGGACCCGACCGAGATGTACAGCGAGCCGTCCGGGCCCACGACGACGGACTTGAGCGCGTGCGCGTAGGCGCCGTGCAGGTCGGGGCTCTTCGAGTCCGGCAGGTCCGGCACCACCACCCGCCGGCCCGTCGCGGCGCCGTCCGCGTAGGAGTACGCCGAGACCTGATCGCTCTCGGCGACGTAGAACGTCGAGCCGGCGAACGCGAGCCCGTGGGGCTGGGTGAGCCCGGAGAGCAGCGTCGTCCGGGTCGGCGCGGCGCCCGCCGCGCCCGGCACGAGCCGGGCGACCTCGCCGGTCTCGGGCAGCGAGACGAGCAGCGACCCGTCGGGGGCCCAGGCCTCCAGCCGGGCCGCCGGCACCCTCGCCCAGACCGAGGCCGTCCACCCGGGGGGCACCTGCACCGAGCGCGGGCTGTCGAAGGGGCCGTCCCTCATCCCGGGGCCCACCTGCACCGGCGTGGG
>NZ_DASXJD010000148.1:0-1994 GCF_036497585.1 Actinomycetospora sp.
CGGTCTCGTCCACATCTCGGCGATGTCGAAGGAGTTCGTGTCCGACCCACGGGCCGTCGTCGGGCCGGGGGACGTGGTGCGGGTGAAGGTCCTCGACGTCGACGTCCCCCGCAAGCGGATCTCGCTGACGCTGCGGCTCGATGACGAGCCCGGGGCCGGCGGGCCGGCCGGTTCCGGCGACCGCACCGGTGGCGGTCGCTCGGGTGGCCGCGCTGGCGAGGGCTCGGGCGAGCGCCGCGGCGGTGGCCGGTCCGGCGGCGGCCAGGGCAAGCAGGGCGGCGGGCAGGGCAAGCAGAGCGGGCAGGGCAAGCAGAGCGGGCAGGGCAAGCAGAGCGGGCAGGGCAAGCAGGGCGGCAAGGGCGGGAACGACCGCGACCGTCGTCCCGCGCCCGGCGGCGCGATGGCGGACGCCCTCCGCAGGGCGGGCCTCGACCGCTGACTCCGCCGGGCGGCCCGGGGCCTTGGACTACGGCGAGGTGCCCGGGCCGATCGAGCGGCAGGGGCGCTCCCGCAGCGCCTGCACGTAGTCGTCGGGCGCCCCGGCGGCCTCGGCGGCGTCCGAGAGCACCCCGATGTAGCGGGCGGAGGGTAGGCCGCCCTCGTACGCGTCGAGCACGTAGACCCACGCCAGCTGGGGCCCGTCCATCGTCTGGATCCGCAGCCGCAGCTTCTTGTGCATGCCGAGCTCGCCGCCCTCCCAGCGGTCGAGCTGGTCGACGTCGAGGGGACTGACGTCGTAGAGCACCACGAACACCCGCGAGGAGGGGTCCTCGACCACGGTCGAGAGGGCGCCCTCCCACCCGAGATCCTCACCTCCGAACGTGATCCGCCAGCCCTCGAGCCAGCCGGTCCCGGAGACCGGGGAGTGGGGCGCGCGTTGCATCATCTGCGCGGGGTCCATGTTCGACCCGTAGGCGGCGTAGAGCGGCACGGCGGACAGGGTAGTCAGCAGGAGGCACCCTCACCGACGCCGGAAGCCCGCACGTTACGCCGAACGGGCAGGATGGTCCGTGACCGGCAGATCGGGCACCCCGGCACCACCCGCTCGAGCCCACCACCGGGTCCTCACCCCCCGGAGCCGTCAGCGAACGGAGGACGTCCCCATGACCCGCATCGTGATCCTCGGCGGCGGACCGGCCGGGTACGAGGCGGCCCTCGTCGCCGCCCAGCACGAGGCCGACGTCGTCCTGGTCGAGGAGGACAGCGTCGGCGGGAACTGCGTCGCCTACGACTGCGTGCCGTCCAAGACCTTCATCGCCTCCGCGGGCGTCCGTGCGAGCTTCCGGCGCAACGCCGACATGGGCATCGACGTCGACTCCGACAAGGCCTACGTCGACGTCCCGCGGGTCAACGGGCGCGTGAAGGACCTCGCGCTGGCCCAGTCCGCCGACATCAAGGCGAACCTGGAGCGCTCAGGTGTCCGGGTCTGCGACGGGCGCGGGCGCTTCCAGACGAGCGACGTCCACAGCGCGACCCACGACATCGAGATCTCCCACGCCGACGGCCGGACCGAGACGGTCACCGCCGACGTCGCGCTGATCGCCACCGGCGCGTCGCCGCGGGTGCTGCCCGACGCCGTGCCCGACGGCCGCCGTGTCCTGACCTGGCGCCAGCTCTACGACCTCGAGGCGCTGCCGGAGCACCTCGTCGTCGTCGGGTCCGGGGTGACCGGGGCCGAGTTCGTCTCCGCGTACGCCGAGCTGGGCGTGCCCGTCACGCTCATCTCCAGCCGCGACCGGGTGCTCCCGCACGAGGACCCCGACGCCGCGGCGACGCTCGAGGAGGTCTTCACCGAGCGCGGTGTGACCATCGAGCCGCGGTCCCGGGCCGACAAGGTCGTCGCGACGGCGGACGGGGTGCGGGTGACGCTCTCCGACGGTCGGGAGGTCTCCGGCTCGCACGCGCTGATGACGGTCGGCTCCGTACCGAACACGCAGGGCCTCGGGTGCGAGGAGATCGGGCTCGAGCCGCGCGACTCCGGCCACATCACCGTC
>NZ_DASXJD010000149.1:0-3969 GCF_036497585.1 Actinomycetospora sp.
ACCAGGGTGGGCCGCTGCAGGCGCTCGATCAGCCACGCCGTGGTGGCCGACTTCCCGGTGCCGGTGGCGCCGAGCAGCACGATGTCGTGCTCGCCGCCCTTGACCCGCCGCTCCAGCTCGTCGATCGCGGCCGGCTGGTCACCCGCGGGCTGGTACGGGCTGACGACCTCGAACGGCTCGCCGGTGCGCTCGATCTCGCTGATCGGCCGGAACTCGGACTCGGCCAGCGCGTCGTCCGGGAGGCCCTCCGGGTTGTCCAGCAGCGTGCCCGGGTGGGCCTCGTGAGCCTCGTGGGCATCACGGGCAGCACCGGGGACCTCCGTCGCGAACGCCATGTCACCGAGGCTAACCCGACCCCCCGACAGTCTCTTCCCGCGTGAGGTTCCCCAGCTCAGGCCCCGCAGTCGCAGTCGCAGCACCCGTCACAGTCCGAGCAGCAGTCACAGCAGTCGCACCCGCGCTCGCAGCCGTCCGTGCAGGTCCCGCACCAGGTCTGGCGCGGGCGCCCCGACCACGGGCCGACGAACTCGTCGGAACAGCACAGCTGCCCGGTGCAGCAGAGCCCCGCGGCCGCGACGCAGCCGCCGAGCAGGCCCCGCGGCGGATGCGACGGCCGCTCGGGCGGCGGCTCCGGCGCGTCGTCGTCGGGCTCCTCGTCGGGCCCCATCGGCGCGCCAGGGCCCACGGCGGCAGCCGGCGCTCCGGCGGGCCGGTCCCCGCCGCCGCCCGGTCCACGGCCCGTCCCGCCTCGTGCACCAGCAACCGGTGGGCCAGCCGCCGCGCGATCGCCGCCTCCGGTGCGAAGGACACCCGCCGCGGCGCCCCGCGGATGCCCGCCACGGCCTTGCGGCAGGTCACGAGGGCGGCCGACCGGCTCGTCCCCGTCGCCGCGAGCGGGTTCCAGCGACCCTGGGCGGCGTCGTCGTCGAGGTCGGCGACCGCGTCGAGCAGGTGGGCGAGCCGACCCAGCAGTCGTCCCGCCTCGTCGAGCGGCGCCACGTTCTCCGGCCGGCCCGCGGGCACCGCGGTGTGGGCCAGCGCCGACCCCACCGCCGCCTCCGTCGGCGCCGTCACCGCCTCCACCGCCGCGCCCGGCGTCGTCTCCCTGATCACCCGCCGTCGACCGGGAGCCCCACCATGCGCATGATCTTCGTCAACCTGCCCGTCGCCGACGTCGCCGTCTCCCGGTCCTTCTTCACCGCGCTGGGCTTCACGATCAACGAGCAGTTCTCGGACGAGAACGCCGCCAGCGTCGTCATCGAGGAGACATCACCGCGATCCTGATGACCCCGACGCGGTTCGCCGACTTCGTCGAGGGCGAGGTCGCCGACCCGCAGAAGACCACCGAGGTCCTGCTCGCCCTCTCGGCCGAGAGCCGCGACGAGGTCGACCGGATGCGGGCGACCGCGCTGGCCAACGGGGGCAGCGAGTGGAAGCCGAACCAGGACCACGGCTTCATGTACGGCGCGAGTTTCGCGGACCCCGACGGCCACGTCTGGGAGGTCGTCTGGATGGACCCCGCCGCCGTCGCCGGCTGATCCCGCCGTGCCGCGTCGCCCCGGGCACCTCGTCCGGGGCGACGCGCGTGGTTAGGGTCCCGGCCCGTGACGCTGCACCCCCCGAAGGTCGAGACCTTCGCCGTGGACGAGGGCACGAACACCGACCCGAAGGGCTACGTCCGGACCGTCGACCTCTACCGCGAGGAACCGTTCGGGCTCTACCTCAGCCGTCCCATGCCCGACCACCCGACGCTGGACCACATGCGCTCGTGGCTGCTGCCGGAGCTCGGCATCCGCGTCACCGAGTTCGGGTACCGGCCGGGCCACGAGCGCAAGCAGGACTTCTACGTCGACGTCGCCGACGTGCACCGCGACGGGCGGGTCTGGACGACCGTCGACCACTACCTCGACCTCGTCGTCCACACCGGGCGGGCGACCGAGCTCCTCGACGTCGACGAGTACGTCGAGGCGGTCGCCGCGGGCCTGCTCGCCACGGACGCCGCCGAGCGGGCGCTCACGACGGCGACGACGGTGCACGCCGGGATCGCCGAGCACGGGCACGACCTCGACGCCTGGCTCGCGACGCGGGGCGTGGTGCTGGACTGGCCCTACCGCTGACGGCGGGTCAGTCGAGCTCGAGGCGCACCGGACGACCCGGGTCGGCGCTCCCGTGCAGCCCCGCCTCCACCCTCGGGAACCCGGCCCCGGTCAGCGCCGCCGCGAGCTCCCCGGTCCGGTCCTTCCCGGTCGTGATCACCACCAGGTCGAGGACGTCGGGCGCCGCCCGCCCCTCGGCGGTCGGACCCACGTGCTCCACGCCCGAGACGTGCCCCTGCCCGGCCAGCTCCACGCGCGCCACCACCCGCCGCGCCTGCGCCGGCCACGTCGGGTCGGGGTCGACGACCTCCTCCGGCCACGGCGCCGCCCGACCCTCGCGGGCCCCGGCCTCGAACGGCACGATCCGCTCCGACCACAGCTCCCGCACCTGCTCGCGGACCTCGTCGACGTCGCCGACGTTGTCGATCCAGACGTCGGCCGCCGCCCGACGGTCCTCCTCGCTCGCCTGCGCGTGGATGCGGGCCCGCGCGTCGTCCTCGGCCATGCCGCGCGTCTCGGCGAGCCGGGCCACCCGCACGTCCTCCGGGGCGTCCACCACGACGACCAGCGCGAACGCCGGGCCCATGCCGTTCTCGACCAAGAGCGGGACGTCGTGCACGACGACGGCGTCGTCGGGGGCGCCCGCGATCAGCTCCGCGGTCCGGGCGCCGATGCGCGGGTGCAGGATGCCGTTGAGCCGGGTCCGCGCCTCGTCGTCGGCGAACACGACCCGGCCCAGCGCGGTACGGTCCAGGCGGCCCTCGTCGTCGAGCACGTCCTCGCCGAACGCCTCCACGACCTCGGCGAGCCCGTCGGTCCCGGGTTCGACGACCTCCCGCGCGATCCGGTCCGCGTCCACGACGACGGCGCCGAGCTCGGAGAGCTCCGCCGCGACCGTCGACTTGCCCGCCCCGATCCCGCCGGTCAGTCCCACGCGCAGCACGGCGCGCAGTCTGCCCGATCGCCGGGCCGACCGCCGTGGCACGGCGGCACGGTGGGGCGCGTGGCCTAGGCGGGGGCGCCGACCGCGTGCCGCGCGGTCGCGAAGAAGGTCTCGAACAGCCCACGGCGGCCGACCGAGGGACCGCGCAGGGTGGTGGCCACCGCGACGTACTCGCCGCACCACGTCAGCCCGGCCGTGCCCAGGCGGTGCCGACCCGCACGACGTCGTCCCCAGGCCATGCCACTCCCCCTGCGTCCGTGATGCTGGTGTGACGCAGGATAACGATGTGACGCATGGGGTCAATGCGACCCGCGGAACGACGACGGGCCCCCACCCCGGAAGGGGTGAGGGCCCGTCGGCCGTGCGGACTCAGTTGCCCGAGAGCTTCTCCCGCAGCGCGGCGAGCTGGGCGTCGCTGGCGAGCGCGCCGCCACCGGAGGCGGACGGCGGGCCCTGGCCCGGGTCGTTGGTCGACGCGGCCGCGGCCTCGTCGTCCTCCTCGCCCTCCTCGGAGGAGGAGGAGGCATCCGGGGCGCCCGAGGAGTAGTTGGCCGGCGCCGCCTCGGCGGCCTCCGCCTCCTGCTCCGCGGTGCGCTGCAGCTGCGCGATGTGCTGCTGGTAGCGGGCGTACGCCGCCTGGTACTGGCGCTCCCATTCCTCGCGCTGGGACTCGAAGCCCTCGCGCCACTCCCCGGTGTCGGGGTCGAAGCCCTCCGGGTAGATGTAGTTGCCGGCGTCGTCGTACTCGGCGCCCATGCCGTACAGGGCCGGGTCGAACTCGGTCTCGGTCGTCATGCCCTCGTTCGCCTGCTTCAGCGAGAGCGAGATGCGGCGACGGTCGAGGTCGATGTCGATGACCTTGACCATGACGTCGTTGCCGACCTGGACGACCTGCTCGGGCACCTCGACGTGGCGCTCGGCCAGCTCGGA
>NZ_DASXJD010000150.1:0-66450 GCF_036497585.1 Actinomycetospora sp.
CGAGCCGGGCGAACGACACCGCGAGCCCGTCCACGCGCTCGCCCCGCTCCCGCCCGGCGAGCTCCCAGTCCGCGATCGCGGAGAGGTTGCTGACGACGTCGCCCACCCCTGAGCGCACCATCTCGGCGGGGGCCCGGCGCACGTAGTCGAGGTCGACGACGGCGGCGATCGGCATCGAGACCCCGAACGACTCCTTGCCGACCTCGGTCTCCAGCGACGACACCGGCGAGCACACGCCGTCGTGGGCGAGGTTGGTGGCCACCGACACCATCGGCAGGCCCATCCGGGTGGCGGCGTACTTGGTGACGTCGAGGGTGCGTCCGCCGCCGATGCCGACGAGGGCGTCGAAGCCGCGGCCGCTGGCCCGCACCGCGTCCTGCAGCCGGACCGCGTCGTCCACCGAGCCGCCGTCGACCCGGAAGATCGACGCCGTCGCCAGGGTGCCGGCGAGCCGCACCGCGATCTCCTCGCCGAGCCCGGGCCCGATGGCGACGGCGACCTGGCCGCCGCCGCTGATGCGCTGGTCGGCGAGCAGCCGGGCCAGCCCGTCGACCGCGCCGGGCCGGATGTCGACCTCGAGCGGGCCGAGCAGCATCCGGCTCAGCAGCGGCACGCGACGTCCCGCGCCCGGGCGAGGTCGGCGTGGTCGTCGACCTCCACCCACGTCGTCGGCTCGAGCGGGACGGGCCGGACGAGCCGGCCGCGGTCGGCGTACTCCTGGTAGCCGTCCTCGTAGTACAGCCCGTGGTCGCGTTCCCAGGTGGCCTGCAGGGCGTCGGTCAGCGGAGCGGCGGCCCCCGGCTCGATCAGCGAGACGCCGATGTACTCCCCGGCCGCCTCGGCCGGCGGCATCAGCTTGGTGATCCGCGCGAGGTAGCCGCGCTCGTCGACGCCGACCTTCATCTCCTCGTCGGCGAGGGTCTTGTCGGTGTCGAGCGCGAGGAGCACGCCCGGGCCGCCCGGGTCGCGGTGCGCGAGCAGCGTCTCCTCGACGCTGGGCGGGTGGACGGTGTCGCCGTTGACGAGCAGCGCGCCCTCACCGAGATACTCGCGCGCCGTCCACAGCGAGTAGGCGTTGTTGCGGTCCTCGGCATGCGGGTTGACGACCAGCTCGAGGTCCACGCCGTGGCGGCACTCCAGCTCCGGGCGCAGCACCTCGACCGCCTGCCGGGCGTACCCGACCACGACGACGACGTGGCGCAGGCCCACCGTGGCGAGGTTGCGCAGGCAGACGTCGAGGATCGTCGTCGTGCCGTCGATCGGGACGAGGGTCTTGGGGACGGAGTCGGTGTGTGGCCGCAGCCGCCGGCCCGCGCCCGCCGCCAGGACCAGCCCGATCACTGCGCCTGCTCCCTCACTGGGGCTCGACGTCGTGCGGGCGCAGTCGTTCGATGTCGATCTCGCGGTCGTGCAGCGGGAGCACGACCTCGGTGACGAGGTCGGTGAGCTCCGCGAGCCGGACGTTGAGCCGGCGGGCCTCGTCGAGGTCGGCGTCGAGGACCTCCACCCGCTGCGCGAGCCGGTCGCGCTCGCCCTCGAGGCGGGCGAGGTCCTCGCCCTGCCGCGCCACCGTGTCCTGCAGCGCGGCCAGCTCGTCGCGCAGCAGCGCGACCTCGGGCGTGACGGCCCGGCCGACCAGCCGACGGGCCCGCATCACCGGGCCCTGCGTCACCACCGACCGGACCCGGCCCACCAGGCGCGCCCTCACCTGTGCGGCGTCCACGCCATCACCATCCTCGTCACCGCTTCCCGGTCGGCCCGCGCGGTGTCCTCCGGCCGCAGGCCGTACCGCGCCGCCTCGGCCAGGACGTGCTCGAAGGGCTCGGCACCGTCGGCGATCTCCAGGTACGCGCGCCCGCCGCACCGGAGCGCCATCGAGAGCAGGCGGAACAGGTGGTGCCGCCCGCTGGGGCCGAGGCCCTCGACGACGCGGCGGACCACGACGGCCCAGGGCACGCGCCGCCCGCCGACCTCGGCGCCGAACGCGATCGTCGTCCGCGGGTCGTAGAGGTTCAGCACCCGCGTGGCCAGGTTGGTCGTGGTGGGGATCGCCGCCACCGCGTCCCGCGCCCAGTCGACCGCGAGGGTCTCGTGACCCGCCGTCGCGAAGCCGCGGGCGTCGACGCCGTTGCCGCAGCCGAGGTCGAGCACCGGCACGGTCGGATCGAGGCGCTCGGCGACCCAGCCGGCGAAGGATGACCCGGCGCGCGGACCGTCGAGGCGGTCCGCGTGCAGGACGTCCTCCCACTCGTCGCGGCCGCCGTTGAGGCCCGGGAACCAGTTCTCCAGCCGCCGACGGGTGGCGGGCACGGTGTCGAAGCGGAAGGCCGGGTCGGGCACCCGCCAGCCCGGGCCGTAGTTGGCCTCGAGCTGGATCCCCGGCGAGCGCGGCGCCGGTTCCTCGCGGTCCCCGACCCGCAGCGGGACCGCCGGGAGCAGGTCCTCGCGGTCGGCGGGGTGGCGGATGCAGAACACCTGGTGCCACCAGCCGTCGGCGAACCAGCCCGCGAACACGTCGACGTAGTGATCGGAGATGCCGCGGTACGTGAAGTGCATCTGCAGGTGGCCCGGGGAGTGGCGCACGACGTCGAACCCGGCCCGGCGCAGCGCGCGGCCCAGCGCGAAGCCCTCCCGGGCGACCTCGACCGGGTGGACGTGGCGGCTCACCCAGGCGAAGTCGACGTCGTCGTCGTGACCGATGAGGTGCCCGTCGCGGACCGGGCCCAGGAGCGTCCCGCCGGTGACGAACACATCGAGGCCGAACTCGTCCTCCAGGAGGCTGCGCACCTCGTCGGCGTGGTCGAGCAGGCGCACGACGATGGACTCGTCGTGGTCGTCGAGGACCCGCCCGGCCCGGCCCCACTTGTTGACCACGAGGTCGCGGCCGTGCTCGTCGACGAACACCACCCGCCCCGGGTCGTCGGTGAACGCGATCTCGGCGCACGCCCAGACCTCGTCGTCGGCCACGGCGCGAAGCGCGACCTCGGCGGACCCCCGCAGAGCCGTCAGGATGGCGGTGGGCCAGGGAACGGTGCGGAGGCCGTCGGTGGTGGTCTCGACGGACTCGAGCCGGAAGGACCAGACGCGGCGGCCGTCGAGCAGCACGTCGACGGCGCCCTCGGTCCGGCCGGGTGGGGGGACGAACCGGATGGCCTCGCGGTCGACCTCGACGGGCCGCGTCACCATCAGAGGCTCCGCAGCATCCGTCGTACCCATGTCGGGCACGGTACGGCCCACCGCGAATTTGCCGTGCGCTTACCCCCGTCCGGACGGCTCGCCGGGCACGGGGTGCTCGCGGTCGCGGCGGGTTCTCCTACCCTGCGGAGGGTGACCGACGTGCAGACGGTGTCGACGACCAGCTCCGATGCCGCGGCGCCCCCCGGACGCCTCGTCGTCCAGCGGGGGCTGTTCACCGGCCCGTCCACCGAGATCCCCGACGAGCTGTACGTCGAAGTGCTCGCCGGTCATGCGGAGCGCCGCCGCCGGCACGTGCGGGTCGGGCCGTTCGGGCGGGTCAGCACGAACACCTACTTCGGGCGCTTCCCCGCCTCGTACTGGCAGCGGTGGACGACGGCCGGCGCGGTGCGCTTCGAGGGCCGGATCAGCGGCGCCGGGCGGGTGATGCTGCGCGCCTCGGACACCAACGGCGTGCCCCGCACCGTGGCCGTGCACGACGCGCGCACCGAGGACGTCCGCCTCGAGGCCCGCCTCGACCGGTTCCTCGACGGCGGCGGCCTGTGGGTCGAGATCGTCACCGACGACACCGAGCTGCTCCTGCACGACGCCTGCTGGACCGTGGAGGCGCCCGCCGTCACCCGACACACCAGCATCGTCGTCTGCACCCACAACCGCGCCGACGACTGCGCCGCCACCCTCGCCGCCCTCGCCGACGAGCGGGAGGTGCTCGGCATCGTGGACGAGGTGATCGTCGTCGACCAGGGCACCGACCCGGTGGAGTCGCGAGCCGCCTTCGGCGAGGTCCGCGAGGCGATGGGGTCGACGCTGCGCTACCTGCGCCAGCCCAACCTCGGGGGGTCGGGCGGCTTCACCCGCGGCCTGCACGAGGTCGTCACCGCCGCCGGCGACACCCCCACCGACGCGCTGTTCATGGACGACGACGTGCGCTGCGAGCCCGAGGTCGTCGTCCGCCTGGCGGCGTTCGCGCAGTACACGACGGACTCGACGATCGTCGGGGCGCAGATGCTCAACCTGCTCCACCCGACCCAGGTCCTGGCCGGCGCCGAGTACGCCGTGCTCGAGGACCTGACGAACGGCCACGTCGCGCCCGGCGCCGTCGGGGAGTCGGACGTGACCGCGTACTTCCCCGACGGCTCCAAGAACGTCCAGGACCGGCGGGTCGACGCGGGCTACACGGGCTGGTGGTCGTGCCTGATCCCGGTCGAGGTGGTGCGCGGGATGGGCTATCCGCTCCCGTTGTTCTTCCAGTGGGACGACGTCGAGTACTCCTACCGCGGTCGCGGCCACGGGTTCCCGACGGTGACGCTGCCCGGCGCCGGGCTGTGGCACGCGGACTTCCCCTGGAAGGACTGGGACGACTGGCACCGGTACTTCAACCTGCGCAACGCCATGATCACCTCGGCCCTGCACAGCGGGTTCCCGGTGCGCCACGTGGCCAGGACCCTCGGGGACCTGCTGGCCCGCTACCTGGTGTCGATGAACTACGGGCTCGCCGCGACCCTGATCCGGGCGGTCGAGGACTTCCTCGTGGGACCGTCCGTGCTCGAGGACGGCGGGGTCGCGGCCACCGCGCGGATCCGGGGGGAGCGGTCGTCGTACCCGGAGACGGTGATGCACCCGGTGTCGGACGCCCCGGGACTCGGGCCGAGCCAGATGCCGATCGTGCGGGCGGCGAGTAAGCCCTCGCGGACCGGGCTGGTCATGGCCAAGCGGCTCGTCCAGCAGGCACTGGGGCGGGTGCCCCACCCCGTCGGCGCGGTCGGGGCCGGCGAGGCGCACTGGTGGCACGTGTCGCTCTTCGACCGGGTCGCGGTGACCGACGCGGGCCAGGGGGGCGTCCGGGTGCGGCAGCGGGATCCGGAAGCGTTCACGCGACTCGGGCGCGACGGGGCGAAGGTGTTGTGGCGCTTCGTGCGTGAGGGCGAGGGGGCCGCCGCGCAGTGGCGCGAGGCGATGCCGCGGCTCGTGGGCGAGGAGAACTGGCGCCGACTCTTCGGGATCGGCTGAACCGCCACGCCGGGTGCCGCCCTCGGTGATCGCCCGGGGTTCCGGCACCCTGATCCCATGGGAACTGCCGTCCGATCGTCTCCGGCCCTGAACAGGCCGCGGACCCCGACCCCGGGCGAGCTGGTGGCGGCGGATCCCGCCGAGGTAGTAGTGCGTGTCCTGCAGCAGCAGCCCTGGCCAGAGGGTGACCAGGGCGGCGAGCAGGCCCGGTACCGCGAGCGTCGCGATGGCGGAGCCGGTACGGCGTGAGGCCGCGACGCCGACGAGCGCGGCGACGACGACCGCGCTGCCCGTCGCGGCGACCGCGGTGGGCACGGAGGTGGGGAACGGGATGTGCACGCGGCTGATCGCGACCTGGAGGACGAGGCACACCAGGACGGCGACGACGAGGCCGCCGAGTCCGGCCGCTGCGTGCGACGTGGCGCCGTTCCCTCGCCCCGACCCGGAGCGCCGCGGGCTCCCTGGCGACGAGTCGATCGGGTGCTCCCTCCGATCCCGTTCTCGTGTCCGACCTTCGGCCCCCGGGGCGCGCAGGGTACGGAGATCGAGCGACCGGATCCGCGACCGGCCCCCTTCGTTGGCCGGAGCCTCCCCGGAGATCACTTCCGGGGTTGCTACGTTCGCTGTTCACAACGTCACACCGCACGCGGATCCGGAGATCATCAGGTGACCTCGACGTCGCAGGGGGAACAGGCGACGGCGCAGGTGGCTCCCCCACCGACCGGCGACCACGCCGAGCCGTCCCCGTCCGACCGACGGGGCTCGCGAGCGCTGGTCCTCGCAGCCGTCGCCGGCGCCGTCGCGATCATCTGTGCGGTCCTCCTGCCGCTGCTGCCCGTCCGTGTCGACCGGCCCGTCGTCTCGTGGCCCGAGGTCGCGGGTGCACCGCAGTCGACGCAGCTGGGCCTCACCGCACAACGTCCCCTCGTCCTCGACGCCTCGTTCGACTGCGCCGACGCCCGGAGCGCCGCGACCGTGCCGGGCGGCCTCGTGCTCTCCACGGCCCCGCCGGGGTTCCCGGACGCGCAGCAGGCCGCCCTGACCGCCACCGCGACCAGCAGCGGCCTGGACATCACCAGCCGGGGCAGCGTGCTCTACCGGGGGGCGCTGCCGACCGGCCCGTGCACCGTCGCGGTGCACGGCGACCTCGCCGGACTCTCCGCCCGGATCGACGGCGCGGTCGTAGGGGCACTGCCCGGGGGGTCGCTGCCGGACGTGGACGCCCTGGCGACCGGCCTCTCCGGACCCGGCTCACGGCTGCAGGTCCACCTCACGCTCGACGACCAGGGAGCGACCTCCCCGACTCCGCTCAAGGGGGTCGTGACGATCCTGCTGGTCGTCGCGGGTGTGGTGTCCCTGGTCGCGCTGTGGTTCGCCGAGTGGCGTCCGGGCCGGGTCCGCGGCCGCCTCCCGCGCCCCGCCCTCGTCGACCTCGCGGTGCTCCTCGTCATGGTCGTGTGGTCGTTCCTCGCCCCGATGACCGACGACGACGGCTACTACTCCGCGATGGCGACGAACGTGTCGCACTCCGGGTACGTCGCGAACTACTTCCAGCTGTTCAACCAGTCGTTCACGCCGTTCACGTGGATCTACTACGCGCTGAACTGGTGGCAGGACGCGGTCGGCACCGCCCCGGTGCTCCTGCGGGTCCCGGCGTTCCTGCTCGGCCTGGTGACCTGGCTCCTGGTGCGGGTGTTCGTGGACCGGCTGATCGACGAGTCCGTCGGCCGACGCACCGGGCAGGCTCTCCGGATCACCCTGGCGATCGTCTTCGTCGGCTGGTGGCTGCCCTTCGACACCGGCGTCCGCCCCGAGGCCGTGGTCGCGGCCTGCGTCATGGCGAGCCTCGTGGCGCTCGCGCACTCCCTCGAGACCCGGCGCGCCTTCCCCGCGGCACTCGCCGTGGTGTTCGCCGGCGTCGGGTTCACCGCGGGCACGGCCGGCTTCGTCGCGCTCGCGCCCGTGCTCGCCGCTGCCCCGGCCCTCTGGCGCGCCCTCGCCGGACGGTCGCGGCTGCTCGCCGTGGTGGCGGTCCTGGGAGCGGGCTCGGTGGTCGGACTCCTCGCCTTCGCCGACGGGTCCCTGCGCGACTTCACCCGCGCACAGCAGATCTTCCTCGGGATGCAGTACCCCGAGACGTGGTCCACCGAGATCGTCCGGTGGTACTACCTCCTCGAGAAGCCAGGGGCCCAGGGCAACTTCGCCCGGCGTCTCCCGGTGCTGATCACCCTGTTCGCCGTCGCCGGCTACCTCGTCGCCGCGGTGGGCCGTCGGCCGGACCGCGCGTGGCCGGCCCGGGTCCGGCTCGCGATGCTCACGACGGTCCTCGGCTTCCTGCTGCTGTGGATGACACCGAGCAAGTGGACCCATCACTTCGGCGCACTGGCGGGGGTCGGCACGGTCCTCGTCGCGACGGTGCTCGTGCTCGGGGTGGCCGACCTCCTGGAGATGTCCGACTCCCGGACACCGCGACTCGCCCTCGCCGTCGGTGCCCTGGTGGGCGTGTCGATGCTGGCCGCCCTCGCCGGGCAGGGCATCAACTCCTGGCCGTACTCGTGGCTGCTCGGCCTCCCGCACCCCCTCGTGGCGCCCCAGGTCTCGATCGTGAAGCTCGGCCAGCCGGCGTGGTGGCTGCTCGGGAGCGCGCTGGTGACGGCCGCCGTCGTCGTCGTGATGCGCCGCCGTGGCCGCGCCCCGACCGTGGCGACAGCCGCGTGGCTGGCGCTCCCCGTGGTCGTCTGCGTCGCCTTCCTCGCGACGACCGGCTACATGGTCGGGACCTTCGCGCTCGCCACGGTGCGCACGGCGAGCACGTACTCGCCGTGGGCGGACGCCGTCGAGGACCCGCTCGCCCACCGGTGCGGCGCCGAGCAGGCGGTCCAGGCCCTCGACCCCCGCACCGCGAGCGCCCTCCCGGTGGCCACGCTCGCCGGGGCGTCGACCCCCGGCCCGGTCTTCTCCCCGGGCGGGTGGTCACCGTCCAGTCCGCCACCCGTCCCGACGGTCCCGGCGTGGGGCAGCCATCGCCCGGGTCCCGACAGCGCCGACCCACCCGACGGCGCCGGCAGCGGCACCCTCGACACCCCCTGGTACTCGCTCCCGGCCGCGGGGCCGTCGAACGGGGTCTCGTTCTACGTCTCCGGGAGGACCGGGGACGGCAACTCGGTCCGCGTCGAGTACGCCTCGACCGATCGCACCGGCGCGCCGACCCCGCGCGGTGAGGTCCCCGACGTGGGCGAGGGGAAGGGCGACGCCCCCGTCGACGCCCGCCAGTGGCGGTCCGTCACGCTCGACGGTCCGCTGGCACCTCCCCCGGGGGCCACGGCCGTCAGGCTCGTCGTCACCGACACGTCCGACGCCCCGGCGGGCTGGACCGCGGTCACGGCCCCGGTGCTCCAGCGGTGGACCCCGCTGGCCGGCATCCTGCCGCCCGGTTCGCCGGTCGCGGTCGGCTGGACGCTCGCCTTCCTGTTCCCCTGCCTCGACAAGCCCGTCCAGGCAGACGGGATCAACCAGCCCGTCGCCAGCGCCGTGACCGGCGGCGAGGAGCCGATGGACGGCGTCGGGGACAGCGCGTTCCAGTCCGCGCGGGGCGGTCTGTTCATGCAGAGCTACCGGGGCTCGGCCGTCACGCAGCTCTCGGCCCGGTTCACCGACTTCCCCGCGACGCCTGGCATCCAGGTCTACCTCTTCCGGAGCACGTTGCCGGCCGGCCGGTACGTGGTGGCGCCGGGGAGCGAGGTCGTGCCCGGATGGGCGAAGGCCCCCAACACGACGTTCTCCACCCCGGTGGGGCCGGACGCCGTCATCCGGCCCTGAGCCGGACGGTCGCTACGCGGTGGTCGTCACGTAGAGGCGGCTGTCCCAGCGGGGACCGGCGCTCGTGTCGTGGTCGGCGGCGACGACCCGTGCCCCCGTCGACGCCACGAGACGCTCCACCTCCGGCTCCGGAGTCGCGTGCATCTCCATCCCGCGCCGCAACAGGCGGGCGAGAGGGGTGGGCAGGGCGGACAACAGCCGACCCGACAGCGCGGACGACGGCCGGGTCGGCATCTGGAAGACGACCACCCCGCCCGGCCGCGCGACGCGCCAGAACTCCCTGATGTAGCCGTGTGCGAGCGCGGGCGGCATGTGCTGGAGCACCCGGCACGAGTACACGAGGTCGACGGAGCCCGTCTCGACCGCGGCGAGGTCGGTGCCCGTGACCTGCACGAAGCGGCACGCGGGGTCGGGGACGATCTCGCGTGCCTTCTCGAGCATCGTCGGCGAGATGTCGCAGCCCAGCACCTCCTCGAACCCGGCGACCGCGAGGCCGTGGGAGAGGCGGCCGGCACCGCATCCGAAGTCCAGGGCGCGCCCGTGTCCGAGCTCGAGCCCGAGTGCCCGCAGGCGGGCGAGCACCGCCGTGATCTCCTCGACCCCGGTGGCCAGGAAGTCCTCCGGGCTCCAGCGGTTGCGATCCTTCCCCCGGTCGGTGAGCACGGCCCACATCGGGTCCTCGCCGCCGAGCTTCGTCCAGGTGCGCGAGACGTCGTCGATGTCGCCTGCGGCGTCGCGATCGGTGGTCATGGGGCGGTTCTCCACGGGGTCGGGGTCAGCCGGCGGCTTTGGTGAGGACCGCCTCGTAGGCGTCGAGCACGGAGTCGACGCTGAAGTTCGTCGCGGCGGCCGCACGGCCGGCCGTGACGTCGGGTGGGGTGTCGCGCAGCCGGACCAGGCCGTCGCGCAGGGCCGGGACGTCCGCCGGCGGGACGATCGTGCCGAATCCCGTCCGCTGGACCGGCACGCGGACGCCCGGCAGGTCGCTGACCAGCGCCGGGACGCCCGCCAGCATGCCGACGACCTGCACGATCCCGAACGCCTCGAAGGCGTTGACCGAGGGCAGCGCGAACGCGTCCACCGAGGCGTAGAAGTCGCCGAGCCGCTCGTCGGGGACGAACCCGAGCAGGTCGATCCGGTCGTCGCCCCCGGCGTGCGCCCGCACCCGGTCCACGACGCTCCCGCCGGCGATGCGGCTGTGGTCGCCGCCGATGAGCAGGCGCGAGTCGGGGTCGTCGAGCGCCAGGAATGCGTCGACCAGGTGCTCGACGCCCTTCTCCTCGACGAGGCGCCCGAGGAAACCGACGTGGAACCCGCGGCCGCGGCGATAGGTCGGCTCGCCGGCCGAGACCGGGAGGCACGGGGGCGGGATCGCGACCATGTTGGGCGCGATGACCGACCAGAGGCGACTGCGCCGGGCGTAGTCCTCGCTGCTGACGATCGTCGCCGCCGACCGGCGCAGCGCGGAGCTGCTCGACCGGTCCACCGCCTCGCGCTGGGCGCCGTTGACGACGCCGGGCGGGAGACTCACGTCGCAGTGGTAGGTCGACACGACCGGGATGGGCGCGAACCTCGTCAGCAGGCCCGCCTCGATGAGCGGCAGGTGCAGGTTGGCGACGCGCGACCGCCGCATCTCGCGCAGCGCGAGCCGGGTGAGGTTGACCCCGATGGTGCCCTTCCCGACCCGCGCGAGGACCGGCGCGCGGACGACCCGGACGCCGTTGATCACCTCGTGGGTCGCCAGGGACTGCTCGTGCTTGCTCGCCACGACACAGACGCGCCAGCCCCGTGCGGCGAGGCCCTCGGCCACGTCGCGCGCGACATTCGTCAGCCCCGAGACGTACGGCGTGTAGTAGGTGAGGACGATGACGAGGTCGTTCTCGGCAGGCGATTCCGCGCGTCCGATGGCCGGGCCTCCCTGCTCGTCTCGCGGACGACCGGCCGGAAGCCCCGGTCCTCGTTGGCGCGGGTCCGCTTCGGCCGAGTCATCGGTGTGGGGCCACGGTAGCGTTCGGGACGTGCGACCTCCGTCACGGGCTGTGGGGACGCGCCGTGGCGCCCCTCCGGCAGCCCGACCCGCGTGCCGCCCGCGGTCCACGCCGCCGGGCACGGCACCCTGACCCCATGACACTGACCGGGGGGCTGGTCGAGGCCCGGGACACGCCGTCGCGGGTTCCGGGGGTCGTCCGGCTCGGGCTGCTCGGCGCCGCCGAGGGTGGGGCCCTCGGGGCGATCGGGTTCTGGGCGATGCACCGGGCGCTGGGGGACGACGCCCTCATCACCGTCAGCTACGCGCGCACCCTCGCGGCGTCGGGGACCTGGGGCGTGTTCCCCGGCCTGACCGCGAACACCCAGACCAGCCCGCTGAACGCCTGGCTCCTGGCGGCCGGGGTCGCGCTGGCCGGGCACCCGGTCCTCGTCGCCGGGCTCCTGTACTGCGCCTGTCTCGCGGCGTGCGGATGGCTCGCGACGGTCCTCGCGGCCCGCTGCGGGGTCTCCCCTGTGGGCGGGTGGTTGACGGTGGGTCTCGTCGCCACCTCCCCCGTCCTCGTCGCCACCGTCGGGCTGGAGGCGTGCCTCGGCGCGGCGGTGCTCCTCGCGGTGGCCCTCGCCGCCACCACCCGTCGGACCGTCGCGACGGGAGCGCTCGTCGGGCTCGCCGTCCTCACCCGACCGGACCTCGCGGTCCCCGCGGGGGTCCTCGCGCTCGCGCTGGTACTCGTACCGGGCCCGGACGGCACCCGCCGTCGCCCGGCGCACCTGGCGGCGGCGGCCGGCATCGCCGTGGTGATCGCGCTGCCGTCGCACCTGTGGTCGTGGTTCGCCCTCGGGGACGCCGTGCCGGACACGACGTGGGTGCGCACCGGCGACCGGAGCGGCCCGAGCATCATCCCGGCTGTCGCGACGTGGGTGCACCTCTACCCGGCGGCGGCCATCGGGAGCATCGTCCCGGTCGTGGTCGCCGTCGGTTGCGCGGTGTGGGCCGTGCGCCGCCGCGACGCGGCGGTCGGCACCGAGGTGATCCTGCTCGTGGCGGCGGGGTGGGCCCACCTCCTCGCCATGCAGGCCATCCACGCCCAGGGCGCCGGGTGGTACTACGGGCCGGTGGTCACCTGCTCGGCGGCCGCGATCGGCCTGACGGCCGCGGCGACGGGCCCGAGGATCACCGTGGGCGGCCTCGCCGTGGTCGGGGCGCTGGCCCTCGCCGGCCTGGTGACCTCGGGTCCGCTGCCCTGGACCGCGGCGCCGCTCGTCGCGAACTACGCCCGGACCGAGCAGTACGCGGCCGTCGGCCAGGAGCTGCGGGGGCTCACCGGCGGCGCGCCCGTCGAGGGACCCGGTGAGCTCGGCGCCCTGGCGTACTACGCCGACGTCCCCGTCCTCGACTTCCTCAGCGAGCCCGCGCAGACCGACGCGGTGATGGCCGCCCGCGCCGCCCGCGGTGGGCTCCGCGCGGAGCTCATGCGGTGGAGCACGCTGCACCGCCGGCCGGCTGTGCCGATCTCGACCCCGTGGCACCTCGGGTGGGGTTCGTCCGGCGTCCCGCGAGGACGCGTCGTCGCCACGTGGCCCATTGACAGCCCGAACCGTGGCGCGGACACGATCGTGCTCAGCATGGGTGGTTGACCTACTCGAGTCTGTGGGGTTTGCGGGTGGCGCGCGCACTGATCCACAAGCGATCCGGCACTCTTCGTCGCATGGCGCGGGGGGCGTTGTCAGCAACATCCATCGGCGGGCGGAGCTCGGGGCGGCCCGGATGGACGTCATGGGTTCATGACGCCAGGCTGGTCAGGTACTTGCCCGAGGCGCTCGGGGTCATCGTGTTCCTGGGGTGCTTTCTCCGTATCCGACAGCGGTGGTTCATCGAGGGCATGCCCGGGTTCGGCTTCACGACGTGGGTCGCCCAGACGACAATCGACGGGACCGCCATCGCCCCGGATCAGTACCGGGCGCTCATGCCCTGGGCCGACCACCTGCTCGCGATCGCGGGTCAGCTGCCCCTACCCACCGCGATCCTCGTCTCGGATTTCGGGCTCCTGGTCGTCGTACTCGTCCTGCTACACCTCTTGGAAGCCCGGCTCGGCCAACCTGGCGTGCTGCTCGCAGCCGCAACGGGATGGGCGTACTGGACGGCCAAGCTCGACCATTGGGACCCGCAGGTCATGCTGCTGACCGCGGTCGTCACCGCCGTCAGCCTGCTGCTCCACGATGAGCGATCTCACGACGGACTCGCCCTGGCGCTCGGCCTGATCACGTGTGGTGCGCGAGCGGATTACGCGGTCGGTCTCGGGATCGTCGTGCTCGGCGTGGGCGTTCACCGCAGGCGCCGCCGCACCGCCCTCACCGGCCTGGCCCTCATCATGGCTGCCGTGGCAGCTACCTTCGTCCTCGCCGACGTCCTGTACCCGAAGGCGAGATACGACGTCGCTATCGTGCAGCTCCCGTTCAACCTGACTCCGGGCGTGTGGGCCATGGTGCTGACCTTCTACGGTGCGCTCCTGATCACCCCGGCTCTACTCGCCGCGCGGAGCAGGTCCGCTCCGCCGATGGCGTTCACGATCGCCTGGTTCCTCGTCGAATTCGCCGCGACGTTCGTCGTCGGACGGGTCGAGGAGTCTCGAATCTTCATGCCTTTCGCTCCGGTGCTCGGAGTCGCCGCGCTCCTCGCCTATCAGCATCTCTCGGGACGATCATCAGTCGCGATCACTCGAGAACCCGCATGCCCATGACGATGGCCCGGATCCCTCTCATCCTCCGTGCGCCCGGCGCGATGAACGCACGCGACGCCGGCCCGCGCGCGAGGACGCCGGTCCGTCCTGTTTCCTGGGATCTGCTCCTCGCGGTCGGGCTCTACCTGCTGGCGGCCGGGTGGTTCCTGTGGCTGGGGGCCGCCGCCTCGGCCCAGCACGTGATCACCGGCGAGGAGGCCTCGATCACCCATCGCGACGCGATGTCGATCGCCATGGCCTGGCAGCCCTCGATGTACTCGACGAACGTGGCCTCGCAGGTCTTCTACTGGGCGGCCGGCCACCTGGACCCGCACTACGGGCTGCTCTACGCGCGAAGGTGGAAGGCCGTCGCCACCGCGCTGATCGCGCCGTTGCTCTACCTCGCTGCCCGGCGGCGGCTCGGGTGCGGCCGGGTCGCCGCGACGGTGGCCGGGGTGCTGGTCGCCCTGCTGCCGGGGGTGTCGGCGGTCGCCTGGGTCGGGACCGAGAACGGTCTCGAGGCGGTCGCCGGCGCCGCAGCGCTCTACGCGGTGACCTCGAGCAGGCGGTGGTGGCCCCTCGGACTCCTCGGCGCCGGGCTCTCGATCTCGCTGTACACCGCGGGCCTCTCCTGGGCCGTCGTCGTGGCGGTCGTCGCCGTGACCCGGATCCGCTCCCTCCGGACCGCCGCGTCCGTGGTGCTCGCCGCCGCCGGGGGCGCCGCGGTCGTGGTCTGGCCGCTCGTGTGGTGGCACAACGGGGGCCAGCTCGTCACCGGAGGCGGTGGCGCCGGAGCCGACGTCACGGCCGTCCCCGTGAACCTCGGGCAGGCCTTCCGCTACGCGGTGGACTCGGGCTCGTCGTACTACTACTTCTCGCCGTTGCCGACGCTCGGCGGTCGGGGCGTCGCCGCGCTCCTGCTCGTGGGGTCGGTGGTGGCCGTCGTGGCAGGGCCGGCCGCGCGCTGGTGGGCGGCGGTCGCGGTGGTCGCGGTCGGCATCTACGCGGTCTCGACCGGTGTCCCGGGAGCACGCCGCCTCGTCGCGGTGGCCGTCGTCGCGGCACTGCTGGCCGGGGTGAGCCTCGACGTGCTGCTCCGCAGTACGCGCGTTCCCGCGATCGCGCGCGTCGCCGCCGCGGTGGCGGCGACGCTCGCGGTCGTCGCGGTCCCGGTGATCCGGACGGTGCCGTGGCACGCCGACCTGGAGTCGGGGCGCGAGGCCCTCCCGATCGACTGGGCCTTCCCGGTCGACCCCGGCGGAACCCAGGAGTCCACGCTGGCCCGTCTGGACGCGGCGGTCAGGTCCGGGCGGCTCTCAGCGGCGCAGGTGGGCGAGCGCTACGGGGGGACCCGGACGATGGCACTGCTGTTCATGCTCGACGAGCGTGCGGGCCGGGGCCCGGCGGTCCGGCCCGCCGACATCGTCGGGTTCTACCGCTCCACCCGCGACTGCCGCGATCTCGACGGGGCCGCCTGCTAGCGGGCCGCGACGGGCACGATCCACGCACCGTCGGCAGAACGGCCCGGACCCCCGCCCACCGCCCGTGCCCAGCGCAGGGCGGCGTCGGGATCCTTCACCGCCGACGGCACCACGACGATCGCCGACACGTGCCGCGCCGCGAGGTCCGCCCGCGCGGCCGCGACGTCCCCCCGCCCGCCGTCGGCGACCCCGCGCTGGAAGGCCCCGATCTCACCCTCGTAGAGCACGGGAGTGGTGGGGCTGCCGCCGATGAAGTAGCCGCCGGTCTGGCGGAACGCGTACCCGGAGAGCGCCTGCCAGCGCAGCGGGTCGCCACCACCGAGCCAGGCCTGGGAGGGCCGCGGCACCACCTCGACGATCGGCGGCCCGCCGTCCGGCGCCGGGGCACCGAGGCCCGGGGCGCCGGCGGTGAAGAACGCCGGCACGGCGGCGTCGGTGCTCTGCTGGTCGTCGACCGGCACCCACGTGGCCGCCGCCGCCAGCACGAGCACGACGACGACGCCGCGGCCCACCCGGCGCCACCGGCTCCCACCGGCGTGCGTGAGGTGCTCGAGCGCCAGCGCCCACACCGTCACCACCCCGAGCGCCACGAACGGCGCCATCCGGCCCGCCTCGGCCTGACCCACGAGCGGGAGGTCGACGAGCAGCCGCCACGGCAGCGGGACGCCGGTGTCGTGGCCGAGCACCGCGACCGAGGTCCCCAGCGAGAGCACCGCGAGCACGACGGTGACGACCGCGGTGAGCAGGACGGGCCGCGTGCGCACCACGACCACCGTCGCCAGGAACACCAGCAGCATCGCCGCCCCGAGGTAGGCGCCCTGCTCGCCGGGATAGGCGCGCAGCCCGGCGGCGAGGGCGTCGGTGCCCTGCCGGATCGCGGTCAGCGGGGAGGGCACGACGAGGTTGGCGGCGTCGGCGCCCATGGTCACTGCGTCGCGGACCGGCCCGCGGGGGCGGCTCGGCCCGCGCAGCAGCACCCACGCCGGCCACGCGCACAGCACCCCGGCGACTACGAGGGTGGCCGCGAGCGCGCGGGCGAGGTCGGGCAGCCGCCGCCACGCGGCGCGGGGCGCGCCGATCACCAGCACGACGGCGACGACGACGAGCGCGACCGCCCCCAGCGCGACCGTCTGCGTGTAGAGCCCGACCTGCACCGCGAACGCCAGGCCGAGCAGCGCGCCGTCCCGCCAGGGCCGCGCGCCCGCACCGTCGTCATGAGGACCCCGACCGGCCAGCACCCGCACCGAGGCCCACAGCACGACCGGCGGGAACACCGTCCAGACCAGGTTCGCGTGGCCCACCCACGCGTGCGCGATGACGAACGGCGAGAAGCCGTAGACCAGCCCGGCCAGGGCCCGTATCCACCGCGGCCCGACCAGCACGCCCAGCGCCCGGTGCGCGGCGTACGCGGACACCGCCGGCCCGAGGATCATCGCCACGTTGTCCGCGACCACGGGGCCCGCGCCCGCGGTCACGGGCGCGAGCAGCACCCCCAGCAGCGGCACCCCGGTGTTCCACATGCCGTCGACGCCGTCCGGGGCGTTCTGCCAGGTCGAGGTCAGCGGGTCGAGCCCGTGGCCGAAGGCGTACGGCGTCCAGCCCAGCCACCAGGTGAAGAGCGACGAGTCCGAGGACACCCAGCCCGTGGCGCGCCCGGCGAGGTCGCCGAGGACCCGGTGGTACAGCAGGGCCGAGGCGGCGAGGTAGGCGACGACGACGCCGAGCTCGGCCGCCACCCGGCGCGCCCGCCGGGGGCGTGGGGGCGCCGGGTCGCCGACGGTGGGCGGCCGGGTCGTCGTCGTGGTGGTCACCGCCGGAGAATCTACGACCCGCGTACGGCTTCACCGGGTGGGAGCCGGACGATTGTTAGCGTCAGGGGCTGCTGGCCGGGATGACGAGGGGTCGAGGGGAGCACGGCGTGGGCGAAGGCACCGACGGCGGTGTCGGCCCGTCCGACGCCGACTCCGGAGCCACCACCCCGGCCGGGCTGCTCCTGCGCCGGCTGGTGCCGATGGGTCCCGGACGGCTCCGGCCGCGCCTCGTGCCGGTCCGGTCCGGTCGGCATCCCGACGCCGCCGCCACGTCCGACACCACCGCCTCCGAGACCGCCACGTCCGGCACCGCCACCTCCGACACCACGACCGAGGACGGTCCCGCCTCGGCCCTCGACGCCGGCACCGAGCCCCTGGGCCGGCGCGGGACCGAGGACGTGTTCACCCCCGACGACGACGTGCCCGACCAGTGGGGGCCGGACGACTGGGGGCTCGACGGCCTGCTCGTCGCGCGGGTGGTCGCGGTCGCGTCGGCCGTCGTGGCCGTGGTGTGCGGGGTGCTGCTGCCGTTCGCGCCGGTGGTCCAGAACCACCCCGAGATCCGGTGGCCGCAGGACGTCACCCGGCCCGAGCCGACGATGCTCATGCTGACCGCCTACCAGCCCGAGTCGTTCTCGGTGCGGTTCAGCTGCCGGGCGGCCCGCGACGCCGGCGCCACCCCGGACGGCTACGTCCTGACGACGATGTCGCCGACCTCGTCCGACTTCGACAAGAAGGCGCTCTCGGTCCGCGTCCGCGCCGGCGAGCTGACGGTGCGCAGCGCGGGACAGGACATCGTCGCCGAGCGCCTGCCCGCCGGGGACTGCTCCTACGACGTCGACGGCACCACGGCCCGGGTGGCCGTGAGCCGCGACGGGCGGCCGGTGGGCCAGCTGGCGCCGCGCTTCGGGGAGGCCGACCCCGACGAGATCAAGAACATCCCGCCCGACTCGAAGCCCGCGCCCAAGCCGATCAGCGCCCTGCCCGACATCGACGCCCTGTCGAGCTCGCTGGCCGCCCTGCCCGGGGCGACCCGCGCCGATCTGTCGGTGAGCGTGTACCCCGACGACCGCTACGCCAGCTCACCGAGCTCGTTCAAGTCGGGCCTGACCACCGCGACCGTGCTGGCCGTGGTGCTGGGCGGGCTGGCCACCACGGTGGCCATCTGGCTCGGCCGCCGCCGGACCCGGTGGCGGGACGGGGAGACCCTCAGCTCCGGGACGGAGCCCGACGGCGATCAGGCCCCGCAGTCCCGCTGGGCGCCGCCACAGTGGGCGCCGTCGTGGTGGGCGCGGATCGACGCGAAGGTTCTCGCCGGGCTGGGCCGCTACCGGCCCCGGCTGATCGACCCCGTGGTCGTCGTGGCCCTGCTCTCATGGCTCTACCTCGCGCCGCTGACCGACGACGACGGCTACTACTCGGCGATGTCGGCCGACGTGCCGTTCGCGGGGTACGTGCCGAACTACTACCAGATCTACAACCAGGGCTTCACGCCGTTCTCCTGGCCCTACTACCTGCTCTCGTGGTGGCAGCAGGAGGCCGGCCTCTCCCCGGTCGCGCTGCGGGTGCCCTCGGTGGTGTGCGGCATCCTGACCTGGATCGCGATCCGGGTGTTCGTGGCCCGCTGCCCCGGCGTGACGTTCCCGTGGCGCGACCACTGGTGGCTGGCGTTCGCGAGCCGGATCGTGCTCGGCGTCGCGTTCCTGACGTGGTGGCTGCCCTACGACGTCGGCACCCGCCCCGAGCCCTACACCGCGGTGTTCGCAGCCGCGGCCCTGGCCGTCGTCGCCGAGGGCATCGAGCGGCAGCGGATGGACCTGCTGGCGCTCGCCGTGGGCCTCGGCGGGATCGGCCTGATGACCGCGCCGACCGGGTTCATCTGTCTCGCGCCGCTGCTGGCCGCGGCGCCGACCGCGTGGCGGGTGATCCGGCGCCGGTCGTCGCACTGGTGGGAGATCCCGCCGCGCTGGCTCGTCGTGATCGCACCCGGGGCGCTCGGCGCCGTCGCCGGGTTCGCCGACGGCACCTACGGCGACTTCGCCCGCTCCCAGCAGATCTTCGCGCCGATCCAGCGGGCCGATACCTGGTACCTGGAGTTCGAGCGGTACGCGACCCTGCTCAACGAGACCTCGCGGTTGGGCACCTATGCCAAGCGCACCGCCGTGCTGCTCTGCCTGCTGGCGCTGGTGTGGTTCCTCGTCACGGCGGTGATCGCACGGGTGCGGGATCTGCCGGTGCCGCAGCGCCTGATGCTGTCGGGCTGGACGACGGTGCTGGCCTTCGTGCTCCTGCTGCCGACCCCGAGCAAGCCCTCGCACCACTTCGGCGCCATCGCCGGGGTCGGGGCCCCGTTCCTCGCGCTCATCCTCGTCGCGGGGCCGGCCCTGGTTCGGGCCTCGGTGCGCACGGTCCGCGCCCGCGACGGGAAGGTGCCCGTCCCGGCGGTCCTCGCGTCGGCGGCCGCGGCGATCATGGTGATCGCCCTGTCGGGCCACGGCCGCAACCGCTGGGGCTTCATGTGGGGCCTGGGCATGCCGTCGTGGCTGGACTACCCCTCGGTGAAGGGGTTCTTCTTCGACCAGCCGCTCTGGTGGGCCCTCGTGCTCGTCGTCCTCACCCTCGCCGTCGCCCTGGTGACGACGTGGCGGGGCCGCGGGTGGCGGCCGTGGTCGCTGATGCTCGCGATCCCGGTGCTGTGCACGGTGGCGATGGCCGCGAGCACCGGCCGCATGGTCTCGGACTTCGCGCTGTCCGCGGCCCACACGATGCAGACGTACTCCCCGGCCGCGGACGCGTGGGAGGACCCGTCCGCCGCCCGGTGCGGCGCCGAGCGCGCCATCGACGTGCTCACCCCGCAGCGCACCCCGCTGCTCCCGCTCCGACCGTTGCCCGCCGCCGACGACGAGGCGGGCGGCGGGACAGGCGGCGGGACAGGCGCCGGGACAGGCGCCGGGGAGGGGTCGGACCAGGCGTTCCTGCGCGACGCCACGCTTCCCGCGAGCCCCCCGCCCGCGGACCTCCCGCGCGGGCTGCCGGTGTGGGGCAGCTTCCGCGCGCCGTCGGAGGGCCGGTCCCCCGACTCCCGCACCGGGACGTTCACCGGGCCGTGGTTCCGGCTGCCCTCCGGGCCGACCCGCGACGTCGCCCTCACCACGGAGATCTCGGGCCGGCTCGGGCAGGGCAACACGCTGCGCCTGGAGTACGCGCACGTCGGTCCGAACGGTTCCGACGTCGAGCCGCTGGGCTCGAGCACGGTGCGCGAGACCAGCGACGGCACCGACTGGCGGACCGTGGACATGACGAAGTCCCAGGTCCTGCCCCCGGACGCCACGCTCGTGCGGCTCGTCGCCACCGACACCACCACCGACGTCGGCGGTTGGCTCGCGTTCACCGCGCCGCTGTCCCAGCGGTGGGCGCCGATGACCACGGTGCTGCCGCGCACCAACACCTACACGGTGGCCTGGGAGAACTCCTTCCTGTTCCCCTGCATCCACCAGCCGATCCAGCAGAACGGCGTCACCCAGCCCATGGACGGCTTCCTCGGCTACGGGGAGACAGAGAGCTACGCGCTCGCCGACTTCATCGCGAAACCGGACAACGGCGGCATCGTCGGGAACGCCTACCGCGAGGCAGACGTCACCGAGCTGCGCACCCGGCTGCACGACTTCCCGGACGTCGACGACGACGTCTTCCTCATGCTCTTCGACCAGCCGTACCCGACCGGACGCTACGACCTGGTGCCCGGTTCGCGGGTGGTGTCCGGGGCCCAGCCCTAGGTGCGCGAAGCGCACCTCAGCACGAACATCGACGACTCCCCCGTGCCCGGCCGCAGCAGCATCCGTCCGGCGACGAACTGCACGAACCCCGGCACGGCGTACCGCGCCGCGTCGAGCAGCTTCGGGAGGCGGGAGTACGGGACGTCCCAGAGCCCGTCGGTGCCCTCGCGCTCCACCGTGAACCCGTGCTCGCGCAGGAACGCCGCCCACTCGGCGTGGGGCTTGAGGTTGATGTGGGTGGGGTCGGCGAAGCCCATCCAGTCGTTCCCGGCGAGGCGGCGGCCGCGACCGGCCGGGTCGGGCATGACGACGAGGGCCTGTCCCCCGGGGCGCAGGATGCGCCGCCAGGTGGCCAGCACGTCGGCGGCGGTCGCGTCGTCGAGGTGCTCGAGGACGTGGATCGCGGTCAGCGCCCCGAAGCCGGCGGTGGGCAGCTCCTCGACGTCGGTGGTGATGGTGGCGCCCGGCGCGGTCGCCCGGGCCGTCGCCGCGCTGTAGTCGGAGAGCTCGAACCCCCACGCCGGCCCGAGCGCGGAGAGCCGCCGCACCAGGTGCCCGGTGCCGCAGCCGAAGTCGAGGTAGGGCCCGCCGTCGGTGTAGCGGGCGACGAGGCGGGTGTAGAGCCGCAGCGCGGGCCGGTCACCGGCCTGCCCGTTGCCCGCGTAGTAGTCGGCGTCGTAGTGCTCGCCGGTGCCCTCGTGGCTCCCGGGCGCCCGTTCCGCGCTCACGTGGCCGTCCTCTCCGTCGTCGTCCCGGTCGTCCCGTCCGCCGCGCCGTGGGTGCGCATCAGCAGCAACGCGCTCACCACGGCACCCACCGCCGAGCCGACGCCGAAGGCCACCTCACCGGCGACCACCACCCCCGGCACCAGCCAGAACGTCACCGCCGCCACCACCAGCCCGGCGAGCCAGCTGGCCGCCACGTCCACGTGCCGGTCCCGCGCGACGTGGACCTGGGTCACCACGACCAGCCCGACGTGCGCCAGCACGCCGGCGATGATCACCGCGAGCTGCGCGCCAGGGATGCGGTACTCCGCTCCGAACACCAGCGACACGATCGGCGGGCCGAGCCACCACGCCAGCGGGACCCCGACGACGGCGAGCCCGGCCAGCCCGGCCGCTCCCCGGGCGAGCAGGCGCAGCACCTGGCGGCGGCGGCCCGCCCCGAGCAGCCGGGTCAGCGTCGGGACCACGGCCGACTGCAGCGGCACGACCATGGACAACGGCGCCTTGGCGAGGGTGAACGCCGCGACGAACACGCCCGCGGCGGCCTGGGCGGTGCCGTCGGCCAGCGCGACCACCACCACCGGCAGGCCGTTGAGGAGCAGCTGGGCGCACACCGAGCCGACGAGCAGCGGCGTCGCCGACCGCGTGAGCGCGCGGGTGTCGTGCCGGGTGGGGTCGGGCGCGGCGGTCGCGACCTCGCGCTCCGCTCGGCGCCACGCGCACGGCAGCAGCGGCACGTGGGCCAGCGCGATCGCCGCGACCAGGGCCCAGCAGTAGAACGACGCCTGCCGGCCGCCGACGGCGAGCAGGACCACCGCGACGCCGAGGCGCAGCAGCGCGTCGAGCACCATCACCGCGCCGTGGCGAACGAGCCGGTCGGTGCCGATGAGCACCCCGCGCAGCAGGAACTGCCCGGCCGAGACGAGGCAGAGAGCCACCAGGGCGCCGAACGCCCAGGGGTCCCGGTCCAACGAGCTCGCCACCACCGGGAACGCCGCGAGCAGGACGATCAGCGCGAGCGCCGCGAGAGCCGCCGCCGTGGTCGCCCCGGCGAGCAGTACCTGCCGTCGGGACTCCCGCAGCGACAACCGCCGCGCGAGCTCCTGCTCGAGCGGGAGGAAGGGCCCGAAGCCCAGGACGAGCGCGAGCGCCCAGAACGCGCCGAACGTCGCGTACTCCGCCGGGGTCAGCGCCCGGGCGACGACGGCGAGGTAGACGTTGACCAGCAGGCCCGAGACGACGACGCCGATCCCGGCCGATCCGACCAGGCGCCGCGCCCCCGGCCCGCGCGGTCGCGCCGCGGGCGAGGGGCCGGAGGGATCCGTCGTCGCACTGATGCGACGACGATAGCGATACACCGGTGGGCTGCCACGGCTCGCCTCCATGGGGGCCTCCGTGCACCATCCCGGTGAAGACCGTGTCACTCCCCTGTGTGACCTACCCCGCGTGAAGGTACGGTGACGCTGTGTCCGTAGGGAGAGTCGTCGGCGTCCTCGTGGGGATCCTCGTGATCTTCTGGATCATCAGCTCCCCGGCGACGGCTGCCCACACCGTCAACACCATCCTCGCCGGCCTCGCGTCCGCCGGTGCCTCGGTGATCCTGTTCCTCCGCGGCGTCGTCTGACGGCAGGGGGCCGACGGCCTCTACAGCGTCGCCGTGGGGGCGCTCGGCGGCGGCGGGGTGGGGGCGGGTTCGTCGTCCCGCCCGGGCAGGTGCACGTCGGTGACGACGATGTTCAGCTCGGTGACCCGCACGCCCGCGATCTGCTCGACCGCCTCCGGCACGTGCCGGCGCAGGCCCCGGGTCAGCTCGCGGGCACCGGCGCCGTACTCGATCTCGACGTCGAGCCCGACCACGGCCGTGTCGCCGTTGAGCTCGACCCGCACGCCGCCGACGTTCTCGGTGTTCCCGGTCAGCGTCTGGCGCACCGCGCCCACCGCGCGGGAGCCCGCCGCGCCGAGCGCCACGACCCCGGGGATCTCGCGGGCGGCGTAGGCGACGACCTTCTGCACGACGGCGGGGAGGACCTCCGTCGTCCCCGTGACCGGCACCGCCCCCGGGGGCGGGGGCGGCGGCGTCGGCGGGACCGGGGGCGGCGGGGTGGTCATGGTGACCGTGTACCCGCTGCGGGGTCCCTCGCGTCACCGTTCGCCCGGACGGGCCCGGCGTCGGGCGGACAGGCGCAGCACCAGCGTCGCCAGCACGGAGGCGATGACAGAGGCGGCGACGATTCCGACCTTGACGTGGTCGTCCGCGGGCGTCCCGCCGCCGAACGCGAGCTCGCCGATGAGCAGTGAGACGGTGAAGCCGATCCCGCCCAGCAGGGCCAGCCCGAGGACGTCGGGCCAGCACAGGGAGGGGTCGAGCCGGGCCCGGGTGAAGCGGGAGACCAGCCAGGTCGCCCCCGCGACACCGATCGTCTTCCCGGCGACGAGGCCGACGACCACCCCGATCGTGACCGTGTCCGACAGGCTCGCCCCCAGGCCGCCGCCCACGACCGACACCCCGGCGGCGAAGAAGGCGAACACCGGGACCGCCACCCCCGCCGAGAGCGGGCGCCACCGCTGCTCGAAGTGCTCGGCGAGGCCAGGACCCTCCCCCGGCGAGCGCCGGATGACCGGCACCGTGAACCCGAGCAGCACCCCGGCGACCGTGGCGTGCACCCCCGAGGCGTGCACGAGGGCCCAGGCCACGCCTGCGAGGGGCAGCAGCAGCCACCAGCTGCGCACCCGGCGCTGCACGAGCACCCCGAACAGCGCGATCGGTACCAGCGCGAGCAGCAGCGGCACCACGGAGAGGGTCTCCGTGTAGAAGACCGCGATGATCGTGATGGCGATGAGGTCGTCGACCACGGCGAGGGTGAGCAGGAAGGTGCGCAGCGCGGTCGGCAGGCCGCGCCCGACCACCGCGAGGACCGCGAGGGCGAAAGCGATGTCGGTGGCGGTGGGCACTGCCCAGCCCGCCAGCCGTTCCGGGTCGCCGAGGGTGATCGCGGCGTAGAGGACGGCGGGCAGGACCATCCCGCCCACGGCCGCCGCCACCGGCAGCAGGGCCCGGGCCGGGTCGCGCAGGTCACCGGCCACGAACTCGCGCTTGAGCTCCAGGCCGGCGACGAAGAAGAAGATCGCGAGCAGGCCGTCGGAGGCCCACGTCGCCAACGTCAGGTCGAGGTGCAGGGCGCTCGGGCCCACACGCAGCGCGCCGAGGGCGGTGTAGGCCTCGCGCCACGGGGTGTTGGCCCAGACGAGGGCGACCAGGGCCGCGCCGATGAGCAGCGCGCCCCCCACCGTCTCCCGGCGCAGCAGCTCGGCCAGCCGCGACGCCTCGCGCGGTGACGGCGGGACGAACAGCCGCCCGGTGCGGGTGCGGCGCAGGAGGTCGCGGGGTCTCACGGCGGCTCCGGGGCAGGGGGCATCGACGCCGACCAGACTTCCCGGCACACCGTCGTCCAGGCTACCGGCGGCTCAGCAGGTCGCGTTCGGTCCCGGCAGCGTGAGGTCGGTGAGGTAGCGGTTCACCTGGTCGTCCACGCACGCGACGCCCTGGCCGTACACGGTGTGCCCGTCCCCGCGGTGGGTCAGCAGCACCGACCCGGGCAGGTGGCGCACCAGGTTGACGCTGTTCTGGTACGGCGTGGCCGGGTCGTTCGTGGTGCCGATGACGAGGGTCGGGGCGAGGCCCAGCCCGGTGGGCGGCGTGAGCGGGTCCTGCGGGACCGGCCAGTCGGCGCAGGTCAGGCCGCTGACCAGGACGTTGCCGCTGAAGTGCGGCGCCCGGGTCTCGGCGGTGCGGGCCTGGGCGAGGACCTCCTGCTGGTTGCGCGGCCAGGAGCTGTCCAGACAGGTGACGGCGTTGTAGGTGTCGGAGTTCGAGCCCTCGAAGTACTTGGCGGCGAGCCGGCGGAACGGGCCGCCGTCGCCGCCGTCCGCGGCCTTGAGCGCCTGCGCGAGCACCGGCCAGTTGCCCTTGGAGTACAGCGGGAGCACGACGCCGAGCTCGAGCAGTCCCGGGGAGAGCGGGGTGGTGCCGGCCACCGGGATCGGCGCGGCCTGGACCCGTGCCCGGACCCGGTCGAGCATCGCGATCGCGTCCGGGCCCGCCGGGCAGTCCGGCCGGGAGGCGCAGTCGGCGGCGAACTGGTGCAGCGAGTTCTCGAAGCTCTCCGCCTGGCTGGGGTCCAGGCCGGGCAGCGTCACGTCGACGACCCCGTCGAGCACCATCGCCCGGACCCGCTGGGGGAACAGCTCGCCGTAGACCTGGCCGATCGAGGTGCCGTAGGAGTAGCCGAGGTAGCTGATCTGCTGCTCGCCCAGCGCGGTGCGCAACGAGTCCATGTCGCGAGCGACGTCGCGGGTGCCGAGGTGGGGCAGCAGCTGGCGGAAGGCGTCCTCGCAGGACTGGTCGTAGCGCTCGACGGCCTGCGACGTGGACGCCTCGCCGGCGGGGTCGCCGGGGTCCGGGTCCCCGTAGTAGGGGGTGTCGGGGGTGACCGGGCACTTCAGGGGGCTGCTGCGCCCGACCCCGCGGGGATCGAACCCGATGACGTCGAAGCGGTCGGCGACGGCTTCCGGGACCTGGCCGCTCTCGACGGTGTCGATGCCGGACCCGCCAGGGCCGCCGGGGTTGACGAGCAGGACACCGACCTTGCGGGCCTGGTCCTTCGCCGGCTGGCGCACGATGCCGATCCCGACGGTGGGACCGCCGGGGTTCGCGTAGTCCATCGGGACCGTCACCGTGGCGCACTGGAAGGCGCCGTCGCACGGCACGAACTGCGCCGGGGCGCCGAGTGGGCTCGGGGGCGGCGCGGGGGCCGGCGTCGTGCTCGACGACGACCCGGTCTGCAGGGCGGGCAGGGTGGCCACGCTGCTGCACCCGGCGAGCACGACGGCCGTGACCAGGGCCGCGAGGCCGGCACGAACGGCGCGCCGCGGCCGGCGGCGTGCTCGACCCGTCGGCACCGTCCGTTGCTCCATCCCGCCGCTCCCGCCCCGCCGTCTGCTCGACATGGGTGCCACCAGCGCGGAACCCGACCGTTCGGGGCATCTTGCCGGTACCCGGGCGGGGGGACCCGCGCCGCCCCTTCTGCGGACGCGTCCGGGTGGCTACCGTCGGCTCATGGATGAGCCCGACCTGGTGCTGGTTCCGGCGCTGGTGGGGCTCCCCGCCGCCCAGGCACACGAGATGGCGATCTCCGCCCGTGTGGTGGCGGTCGACCCGGACCCCGACACCCCGCCGACGGTCAGCGGCACCGTCACCGCCCAGCAGCCGCTGGCCGGCATCCGCGTCCCCGCGGGCGACCCGGTGACGATCTGGGTGGAGCCGGACGACGACGGCGGCGGCAACATGCCCCGCCTCGCTCCCGACCAGCCGCTCGACGGGGCGGGCGCCAACACCTGACCGCGTCGGGCGTGCCCGCACCGGGCACCCGCCCCCATGAGGATCGGCTACAAGCTCATCGCCGAGGGCTACGGGCCCGCCGAGATGGTCCGGCAGTGCGTGCTCGCGGAGCAGGCGGGATTCGACTTCGTCGAGATCTCCGACCACTTCCACCCGTGGGTCTCCGAGCAGCAGCACTCCGGGTTCGCCTGGTCGATGCTGGCCGCAATGGCCGCGCGGACCGAGCGCATCGAGCTCGCGACGGGGGTGACCTGCCCCTTCATCCGCTACCACCCGGCCGTCATCGCCCAGGCCGCCGCCACGACGCAGCTCCTCGCCGAGGGCCGCTTCACGCTCGGGGTCGGCTCGGGCGAGCGGCTCAACGAGCACGTCGTCGGCCAGGGCTGGCCCGCCGTGCACGTCCGCCACCAGATGTTCCGGGAGTCCCTGGAGATCATCCGGCTGCTCTGGCGGGGTGGATACCAGAGTTACGAGGGCAAGCACCTGACGATCGAGGACGCGCGCGTGTTCGACCTCCCCGAGAGCCTGCCGAAGATCGTCGTGGCGGCCGGCGGACCGCGGGCGGCGGCCCTCGCGGCCGCGCTCGGCGACGGGCTGTTCGTCACCGAGCCGCGGGCCGACCTCGTCCAGACCTACGAGGAGGGCGGCGGGGACGGGCCGCGCTACGCCGAGGTCCCGCTGGCCTACGCCGCCACCGAGCAGGAGGCCGCGCAGAGCGCCCGCGACCTGTTCCGCTTCGGGCTCACCGGCTGGAAGGTGCAGGCCGAGCTGCCCAACCCGGTCAACTTCGACGCCGCCACGTCCTGGGTGTCCCCGCAGCACATGCAGCAGGCCTTCGGCTGCGGGCCGGACACCTCGCGCCACGTCGCGATCGCCCAGCCGTTCGTGGATGCGGGCTACGACCACCTGGCGCTGATCAACGCGGGGCCCGACGTCGACGGCTTCTTCGACCATGCCCGCTCGGAGCTGATCGGGGCGCTGCGCGAGCTGTAGGACTCCGCCGCCGGGTCGGTCCCCTCCCCCCGGGAGGACCGGCCCGACGACGTCGCCGGGGCAAACCGGGCGGTTTGCCCGTAGGAAGTGTGCCGTGCGGACGCCACCGGGAGCACACGGGGACCCCGCAGATCCGTTCGGCGGTCCGTTCGACGCGACGAGCGTCCGATCGCCGCGGTCGGAGGCCCTCGTCCGGCCCTGGGCGGCCGCCCGGGTGACCCACCCCGGGTGCCGTCCCCCAGACGCTCGTCACACCGGCGTCACCCGTAACCTGACCTCCGATGGAGACGAGGAGGGGGAGGACCACCGGATGACCGTGGCCTCCCCGCACACCGACCCGGACGGACACGACACGTCGGGCGGGAGCGATCCGGACGGCAGCCCGGTGGGCGAGGCCCGTCGCCGCCGCACCTTCGCCGTCATCTCGCACCCGGACGCCGGCAAGTCGACGCTCACCGAGGCGCTGGCGCTGCACGCCGAGGTGATCTCCGCGGCGGGCGCGGTCCACGGGAAGGGCGGGCGCAAGGGCGTCACGTCCGACTGGATGGACATGGAGCGCGAGCGCGGCATCTCAGTGACCTCCGCGGTGCTGCAGTTCGCCTACCGCGACCACGTCGTCAACCTCCTCGACACCCCGGGCCACGGCGACTTCTCCGAGGACACCTACCGCGTGCTCGCCGCCGTCGACGCCGCGGTGATGCTCCTCGACGCCGCCCGCGGCCTGGAGCCGCAGACGCTCAAGCTCTTCGACGTGTGCCGGGCGCGGGGCGTGCCGGTGCTGACCTTCGTCAACAAGTGGGACCGGCCGGGCCGCGAGCCGCTGGAGCTGGTCGACGAGGTCGAGCAGCGGATCGGGCTGCGCCCCATGCCGATCACGTGGCCGGTCGGGATCGCCGGCGACTTCCACGGCCTGGTCGAGCGGGCCGACGGCAGCATGCGGCGTTTCACGCGCACCGCCCACGGCGCGTCGCGGGCCACCGAGGAGATCCTGGATGCCGACCGCGCCGCGGCGGAGGAGGGCGTGGACTGGGAGCGCGCCACCGAGGAGCTGGAGCTGCTCGGGGAGATCGGCGCCGACTTCGATGCCGCCGCCTTCCACGACGGCACCGCCACCCCGGTGATGTTCGGCGCGGCGCTGTCGAACATCGGCGTGGCGCGGCTGCTCGACGCGCTCGTCGACCTGGCCCCGCCGCCGTCGCCGCGTCCCTCCGCCGGCGGCGAGCCGCGTCCCCTCGAGGCCCCGTTCTCCGGGCTGGTGTTCAAGGTGCAGGCCTCGATGGACAAGTCGCACCGCGACCGGGTGGCGTTCGTCCGGGTGTGCTCCGGACGGTTCGAGCGCGGCATGGTGCTCACCCACGACGCCACCGGCCGGCCGTTCGCGACGAAGTACGCGCAGGCGATGTTCGGGCGGGACCGCTCGACGATCGAGGAGGCGTTCCCCGGCGACATCGTCGGGCTCGTCAACGCCACCGCCCTGCGGCCCGGGGACACCCTGTGGGCCGAGAAGCCTGTCACCTTCCCGACCATCCCGAGCTTCGCGCCCGAGCACTTCGCCGTGGTGCGCGTCGCCGACGCCTCGAAGACCAAGCAGTTCCGGCGCGGCATCGAGCAGCTCGACTCCGAGGGCGTCATCCAGGTGCTCTCCTCCGAGCTGCGCGGTGACCAGGCACCGGTGCTGGCCGCGGTCGGCCCGTTGCAGTTCGAGGTGGTCACCGCCCGGCTGTCCGACGAGTTCTCCGCGCCGGTGCGGCTCGAGCGCCTCGACTACTCCCTCGCGCGGCGCACCGACGCGGCCGGGGCGGAGGCGCTGAAGGGGGCGATCGGCATCGAGGTGCTCACCCGCCGCGCCGACGGCGAGCTGCTCGCGCTGTTCCCGCACAAGTGGCGCCTGCACGCCGTGGCGTCGAACCAGCCCGACCTCGTGCTCGAACCGCTGATCGCCGAAGGAGCCGCCCCGTGAGGCCCACGACCGGGAGCCGGGCCCACGGTCTGCTGGGACTCGCCGTGTCGTTCCTGCTGGTGGCGGGCGTCGTCGTCGGCTGCTCCTCCGGGGGCTCGGGCGGGTCGACCGGCTCGTCGAACCCGGCCGACGCCCCCGCCCTGACCGGCGTCCCGGACCCCGCGACCGTGCCCGCCCCGATCTGGGCGGCCAACCTCTCGGGGCCGAATCCGCTGGCCAACTTCCGGGACACGCCCTACAACAACGACGGCGCGCCCCCGCCGTCGATCGTCGACGCGCCCGACGTCTCCGGCGCGAAGGCGGTCCGCTACACCGTGCCCGGCGGCGGCAAACGCACCGAGCTCGAGCCGCAGGTCCCCTCCTACCGCGAGGGCGGCGAGGGCTACTTCGGGTTCGCCTGGTTCCTGCCCGAGGACTTCCCGGTGAACGCCGACGGCTGGCAGGTCGTGGCCCAGTGGAAGAACGAGGGCGAGGGCAGCCCGCCGATCGAGGTCAAGGTCGACCACGGCCAGTTCGTCCTCGACGGCGGCGCGGGCGGCGACGATCCGCGGCAGAACTACTTCTCGGTGCCGATCGGCCCGGCCGTGACCGGCCGGCAGACCGACGTGGTGCTGCACATCCACTTCTCGACGGACCCGCAGAAGGCGGCCGTCGACGTGTGGATGAACGGCCAGAAGCGCATCGACGGCTACCACCCGGCGGGCGGCACCCGGTACTCGAGCGACGACTCCTACCTCAAGACCGGCATCTACCGGGACTCGGCGATCGACCAGACCGCGATGCTCTACCTCGTCGACGCGCGGGTGGCGACGAGCTACGACTCCGCGGCGGCGCTCGTCGGGCCGAAGAGCTGACCGGCCCGCAGCCCATCAGCCCCGCGGGGCCGGGCTCGCCCCGGGAGGCAGTCCGCGCGGGCGCAGCGCGGCGTTGATGATCCGGCTGAGCTCCTCGGGGTCCTCGACCTCGACGACCACCCGGTGGAACGGCACGCCGCGCAGGTAGATCGCGAGCAGCGTGGTGGCGGCGTGCACCATCCACAGCTGGCGGCGCTCCCCGACGCCGTAGGACCCGGCCCGCAGCATGCGCGGCACCGAGATGCCGGGCAGGTGCACGCGCGGGCTGGCCGCCACGGCCTCGCGGCGCCGCAGCGTCCGCGCGCCGAGCACGCGGTCGATCGGCAGGAACACCCCGCCGCGGCACGCGTACACCTTGTCCCGGCCGGTGAAGCGCAGCAGGACACCGTGCTCGGTCACCCTGGTCTGGACTGCCATCGCGCGGCCCCCTCCCCGCTCTCAGCCCGACGGTCCGCCCCACGCCGCCGTTCACACGGGGCGGGGCTCACTCCCCACGGTCGGCCCGGGACGAGGACTGCTCGTACGCCTCCTCCGCCGCGCGCCGGGCGTCGTCGAAGCCCTTCTGCACGGCGTCCTGGCCGTCGTCGTGCGCCTCCGCGACGGCCTGCTCCGCGGCCTTCGCGGCAGCGGCGAGGGCGCGCTCGGCCTCCGCGGCGGTCGCCGCGAGGTCGGGGCCCGTCTCCGCCTGCGACGTGGCCGGGCCGGCCGGCTCCGGCGAGGTGGGCGCCTGGGCGGTCGAGGCCGCGTCCCCCGTGTCGGCGGTGCCCTCGTCGCGGTGACGGGCCCCGGGGGCCTGGTCCTCGCTCGTCCGCGGCCCCGTCGCTGGGGTCGGAGTCGATGAAGTCACTGCGCGTCTCCGTGGCTCGGTGTCCGGTGCCGCCGTCCAGCGCAACCGGTTGCGCTCCGACCGCCCCGGACAGGGGTGCTTCTCGTCAGCATCGCACCTTCCCGCCCCCGTGACGCCAGGGGGCCCGCCCCGGGGACCGTTCGGCGCAGGAGCGGCCGCGGAGCCCGCCACGCGTCCGTCCCCGGCGGCCGGTCGCCGCACGGGCGGGCGGCGGTCCGGGCGCGGCGGGGAGGGCGGGAACCGGGGGTATCGTGCTCGGACCGTCCGAGGGGCCACGGCCCCGGCCGGACGGCGTCGGGGAGAGCGGATGCCGGTCATCCGCGCACGAGGAGCACGCGGTGGATCGTCACAGCACGCGGGCGGGCGGGACGCGCCGTGGTCTGCGGCCGTCCGCCGCGGGACCCGCGGTACCCGACGACGTCCTCGCGCACGCCACCGCCCTGTTCCCCGAGTCCCGCCGCTGGTGTCCGCACTGCGACGCGGCCGTCGGCCGCTCGCGCGACGGCCGCCCGGGACGACTGCGCGGCACCTGCGCCCACTGCCGCCGCCCCTTCGACCTCACCCCGACCCTCGCGCCGGGCACCGTCCTCGCCGGCCGGTGGCGGGTCACCGGCCTGCTCGCGCGCGGCGGGGACTGGCTCCACACCGCGGCCGGGGCGGGCGGGGAGTCGGTCGTCCTCGCGCGCCGCGGCGACGGCGACGCCACGACGCCCGCGCTGCTGCTCGGGCACGACCACCCCGCGCTCGTGCGGCTGCGCGACGTCGTCGAGCACGACGGCGCGGTGCACCTCGTCCTCGACCCGGTCACGGGGGAGCCGGTCCGTGGCCCGCGGGACCCCGACGCCGCCGCCGCGGTGGTGCTCGGCATCGTGCCCGCCGTCGCGCACCTGCACCGTCTCCGCCTGCTGCACGCCGACCTCAAGCCCGGCAACGTGCTCGACACCCCCGACGGCCCGGTCCTGCTCGACCTCGGCTCCGTGCGCCGGCTCGACGACCGCCACAGCCCGGTGTGGGGCACCGAGGGCTTCCTCGCCCCGGAGATCGCGCCCGGCGGCGCGGGGCCGTCGGTGGCCTCCGACGTGTTCGCCCTCGGCCGCACGCTCGCCGTGCTGCTCGGCCGCCCGGTCCGCCCCCAGCTCGCACCCCCGTCCGACCACCCGACGACGGCGCTCGACCCGGTCATCGCGCGGGCCACCGCGGCCGACCCCGGGCTGCGCCACCCCGACGTCGAGACCCTCGCCGCGGACCTGCGGGCGGCGTCGCACCGCGGTCGGTCGGGACGACCCGTGCGGTGCGGCGTGGGTGGGACGGCCGACCGCGAGGCCGTGCACCAAGATGATTCCCGCCGCGATCACCGCCGCCGCGACGATCCCGACTCCCCCGCCCGCGTGCCCGCCCCACGAGGAGCCTTCCCGACGTGACCGAGTCCTCCGCGCCGCCGTCCGCGACGAACGGCTCCGACGACCCGGGCCCCGACCGCTCCGGCCGGGCGACGCCGCCGTCGGGCACCGCCGTGCCCGACCCCGGGCCGACCGTCGACGCCCGCGACCCGGACCCGACCGGCGGCGTCCCGGTGCAGTCCGTCGGGCCCGCGGGCTCGGCCGGGGAGCACACCGACCTGCGAGCCGTGCTCGAGGCGACCCGCAGCGAGATCGAGGAGGCGGACTGCCCGGAGTGCGGGGCGGGCGCCGAGGCGGCGGTCGAGGGCGCCTGCGGGACCTGCGGCACGCGCCGGCCCGCCCTGCGCGACCACGTGGAGTTCCGGCTCGGCCCGGGCGCCGCGGTCACCGACCGCGGGCTGCGGCGGCGGCGCAACGAGGACGCCTGCGCGCTCGGGCGCATCGCGACGGCCGCCGGGGAGGTCCTCCTGGGCTCGGTGTGCGACGGCGTCGCGTCGGCCCGGCGGGGGGACGAGGCGTCGCTCGCGGCGGCCGAGGCCGCGGTGGCCGCCGTCCTCACCCGCATCGCCGCCCACGGCGACGGCCGCGCGGGACTGGACACGCTGGCCGCGACGGCGGCCGGCGCCGCCGCCGAGGCCGCCGCGGACCTGCTGCGCTACGGCGGTGACCCGTCCGACCCGCCGGCCACCACCTACACCGGCGCCGTCACCCGGGGCGGCTCGGCCGTCGTGTCCTGGGTCGGCGACAGCCGGGTGTACTGGCTCGCCCCGGACGGCACCTCCCAGCTGCTCTCCACCGACGACTCGTGGGCCGAGGAGATCGCAGCGGCCGGGGTCATGACCCGCGAACAGGCCCACGCCGACCGCCGCGCGCACGTGCTCACACGCTGGCTGGGGCACGACTCGCCGGAGGGGCCGGCCCGCGCCCGGCGCTTCCGCCCCGCGGGGCCGGGCTACCTGCTGCTGTGCAGCGACGGGATCTGGAACCACCTCCCCGACCCCGACCGGCTCGCGGCGCTCCTCTCCGGCGACGACGTCCTCGCCGACGCCCGCGCGCTGGTGGACGCCGCGCTCGCCGAGGGCGGCCACGACAACGCCACGGTCGCCCTGCTGCCCCTCGACCCCGGCGACGGCGGCGGCGGCGGCGAGTGGGGTCCCCGGCCCGACGGCAGCGACGACACCGGGCCGATCCTCATCCCGCTCGACGGCGACGACGACGACCGCGAGGACCCGATCGGCGGCGCGGGCGACACCGCCGACCCGACCGGGTCCGGACGCCCGTGACGGGCTGGACCGCGCGGGTCTGGGCCGACCGGGACCACTACGAGCTCGTGCATGCCCGCGCGGTGCCCACCGAGGACCCCGTCGCGCTCCCGGCGTTCCCCAACGACCCCGTCCAGTTCGAGGTGCCGCTGCGCGGCGAGGAGGTCCGGATCGGGCGCCGCGGGGTGCCCGACGACGACCCGTCGGCCGCCTCGCGGCCCGACGACGTCCCCGACATCGACCTCACCGGTCCCCCGCGGGACCCCGGGGTCTCGCACCTGCATGCGGTGCTGCTCGCCGTGGGACCGGACCGCTGGGTGGTCCTCGACGCCGGGTCCACCAACGGGACCTCGGTGAACTACGCCGCCGAGCGCCTGGAGCCCGGCACGGCGGTGCCGCTCGCCCCCGGCGACAGCATCCACGTGGGGGCGTGGACCACCATCACCGTCGAACGGCGATGAGCCGCAGCGTCACGGGGTCGTCCTCGATCGCCGCGGCGGCCGCGGGGTCCACGGTCGCCAGCGGGCCGGTCGACGGGTGCGGCTCGGGGGCGGGGCCGTCGGTGACGACCGGGATCGGCCCGGTGGCCGTGGTCGCGCGGTGGTGGGCGAGGACGAAGCGCGCGGCGAGGAAGCTCACCGGCACCGCGAGCACGGCCGCGGCGAGGGGCGCGACCCGCTCGTCCACCCCGACCCCGACCAGGACGACGACGCCGACGGTGGTCGCCGCGACGTTGACCGCCTGCGAGGCCGGGTAGAGCAGGAAACGGCGCCACGAGGGCCGGACGCGGAACGTGAACCGGCAGTTCAGGAAGAACGACACCACCATCGCGGCGCCGAGACCGAGGACGTGGGCGGTGAGGTAGCCGACCTCGCGCAGCACCAGCAGGTAGACCACGTAGTACGTGGCGGCGTTCCCGACCCCCACCAGCGCGTAGCGCACCAGGGCCCACAGCAGCACGGTGCGGCGGGCCTGCACGGTGCTCACCGTCCGAGGAATCCTCACGCCCGGGGTGTCCGTCCTGCGTCCGTCCGCGGTTCGGTCCTCAGCGGACGCCCGGGCTGAGCATCACCGCGAGCGCCACCAGCACCACCCAGGCGATGCCGAGGATCTGCAGCACGCGGTCGTGCAGCACGATCTCCTCGGGCTCACCGCCGTTGCCGCCGTCGACATCCACCGCGTAGCGCAGGATCGCGATGACGAACGGGACCACGGAGACGATCGCCCACATGCTCGGCGGGGTCGGGAGCCGGCCGGGGATCGTCATGACGCCGATGCCGAACGCCCACAGCCCGTAGGCCATGATCACGACGGTGGCCGAGAGCGACCACACGAACCGCAGGTAGGACGCGGAGTAGCGCTCCAGCGACTTGCGGATCTTCGCGCCGGTCCGCTCGGCGAGGCGCATCTCGGCGTAGCGCTTGCCCGCGGCCATGAACAGCGACCCGAACGCCATCGTCAGCAGGAACCACGGCGAGAGGTACAGGGTGGCGGCCGCACCACCGGCGATGGCGCGCATGAGGAACCCGGACGACACGATGCAGATGTCGATGACGGGCTCGTGCTTGAGCCACAGGCAGTAGGCCAGCTGCACCACGATGTAGACCGCGGCGACGATCGCGAGATTGCGGCTCGCGACGAAGCTCAGCGCGATCGCGCCGACGAAGAGCACGACGGCGACCCCGTACGCCACCGACGCTGGCACCACCCCGGCGGCGATCGGCCGGAAGCGCTTCTTCGGGTGGGCGCGGTCGGCCTCGACGTCGCGGGCGTCGTTGACCAGGTAGACCCCGGAGGCGGCCAGCGAGAACACCGCGAACGCGACCACGACGTGCAGCAGCACACCGACCTCGCCCAGCCGGCCGGCCGCGAACGGCGCCGCCAGGACGAGCACGTTCTTCACCCACTGCTTGGGGCGCATCGTCTTGAGCACGCCCAGCGGGAGCGCCAGCGGACCCTTCCGGCGCTCCGGCACCGCGGTGTCGTCCGGGGCGTCCTCGGGCTCGCTCTCGGCGAGCGCGTCGAGCGCGAGGTCCTCGGGCTCCACCTCGTCGCGCGTCACCTCGCCCCGCGTCTCCCGCTCCTGGGATGTCGTCATGCAGTCCTCCAGCGGCCGACGGACCCGCGCGCGATGAGCCGGCGCGCGCCCAGTGCGCACGCCACCCCGAGGGCGGACCCGGCCAGCACGTCGGTCGGGTAGTGGACGCCCAGCACCAGGCGCGAGAGCGCCATCGCGGGCACGGTCGGGAGGGCGGCACCCGGCCGCCCGAGCAGGCCACCGAAGAGCACCGCGGCGGCCGTGGTGGAGGTGGCGTGCGAGGAGGGGAAGGAGAGCCGGCTCGGTGTGCCGACGTGCACCGCGATGCGCGGGTGGTGCGGCCGGGGCCGGCGGACCACACGCTTGACGGCGATCGAGGCGCCGTGCGCGGCGGCGACCCCCGCGGTCGCGGTCAGCCACTGCCGACGCCGGGGCGGGTCGAGCACGGCGCCCGCGGCGCCGATCGCGAGCCAGCCCGCGGCGTGCTCCCCGAAGAGCGACATCGAGCGCGCGGCCCGCACCACCGAGGGGTGGTCGATGCGTCGCTGGACCGCGGTCAGCGCGGCGACCTCGCCGGCCGGATCGTCGCTCTCCTCGGGCGTCCGGTCGAGCACACGTCCTCCTCCCGGGGAAGCTCCCCGAGTCAGGGCCTGGCCTCGTGCTGGCCTCGTCCACACCTCGGCCGCCCTGCCCGACCGAGCGGGCGGCGACCGGGGCGATGCTACGCGGGCCTTGACAAGCGGCCGTCAGACGGTCAGAACCAGCGCTCCAGCACGAGCGCGACGCCGTCCTCGTCGTGGCGGGCGGTCACCTCGTCGGCGACGGCGTGCAGCTCGGGGTGGCCGTTGCCCATCGCGACGCCGTGCCCGGCCCAGCGCACCATCTCGAGGTCGTTGGGCATGTCCCCGAAGGCGACCACCTCCTCGGGCTCCACCCCGAGGTGGGCCGCCGCGAGCGCGAGCCCGTGGGCCTTCGTCACCCCGCGCACCGAGCACTCCACGAGCCCGCCGGAGGCCGAGAAGGTCACATCGACGAGCTCGCCGAGCCCGTCACGCACCGCGGCGGCCATCACGTCGCTCGAGAGGCCCCGCTGCCGCGCGAGGACCTTCATCGCGGGGAGCTCCACCAGCTCCGGTGTCGCCACCACCACGTGGTCGGAGTTCGGCCAGGCGTGCTCGAAGTCGGGGTCGCAGCAGAACTCCTGCACGCCGGGCCGGGGCACGCGCTCCACCGCCAGACCCGCCCCCGGCAGCGCCACCCGCAGCCGGTCGACCACCTCGGCGAGCACCTCCGTGCCGAGCTCCGCGGCCTCGAGGACCCGGTCGTCCGCCGCGTCCCAGAGCACCGCGCCGTTCGCGGCTACGCACAGCCCGCGCTCCCCGATCGCGTCGCACACCGGGAGGATCCAGCGCGGCGGCCGCCCGGTCGCCAGGACCAGCGGGACGCCGGCCGACCGCATCCGATCCAGCACCGCGAGCAGGCGGGGGCCGGGATGGTCGTCGGCGCCGAGCAGCGTGCCGTCCACGTCGCTGGCGACCAGACCCGGTGCTCTCATGCCGCCGATTCTCCGCTCCGGGTGCGCCGTGCGCGGGTACGCCCGACCCGTGAGCAACGCCGAGACCGCCGCCGACCTCCTCGACACCGCCGGCGAGACGTTCGCCGCGGAGGCCGGGATCACCCTGGAGGACAAGCCCGCCCCGCTCTACCGGCTGCTCGTCCTCGCGGTGCTGCTCTCCAGCCGGGTCCAGGCGAAGCTCGGCACGCGGGCGTGCCGCGAGCTCGTCGCCGACCGGTGGAAGGTCGACTAACCCTGCAGCACCCGCGGTGGGCCGTCCGGCGCGCCGGGGATCGCGCGGCCCAGGACGTGGGCGAACGCCCGCTGGTACTGGTCGGTCATCGCGGTCGCGGTGTAGTTCGCGAGCGCCCGCTCCCGCCCGGCCGCGCCGAGCCGCGCGGTGCCCTCGGGGTCGCGGACGACCGCCTCGAGGGCGTCGGTCCACGCCTCGCGGGTGAGCGGGTCGACGATCACGCCCGCGCGCCCGTCGTCGAGCATCTCGGGGATCGCGCCGCTGACCGCGGCCATCACCGGGACCCCCCGGGCCATCGCCTCCACCATCACCAGCGGGAACGCCTCGAACCCGCTCGGCACGCAGAGCACGTCGATCTCGGCGAACGCGTGGTCGGGTCCCGACGAGCGGCCCCGCCACCGCACCCGGTCGGCGAGGTGCGCCGGGGTCCGCGCCTCGAGCGCAACGCGGTCGGGACCGTCGCCGAAGATGTCCAGGGACCAGTCGGTCAGGCCGCGCGCGTCGAGGGCGCCGAGCGCGTCGGCGAGCAGCAGCGGGTTCTTGTAGGCCTGGATGCGGGTGAGCATCCCGAAGCGCACCCGGCCCGCCGTGGCCCGGTAGGGCAGCGCCGGGGGTTCGGGGATGCCGTTGGGCACGACCATGGCGAGGTCGGTCAGCCGCTGGTGGCGCGTCAGGTCGACGTGGTGCTGGCGGGAGAGCACGACGAGGCCGTCGGCGGCCCGCAGCGCCCGGGCCTGCTTCGCCGAGTACGTGGCCCGGTCGAGCTGCGCCGGGTCGTGGGTCGCGGGCAGCCAGCGCCGCCGCTGGCCCCGGGCGCGCCCGGCCGCCCGCCACGCGACCGCGAAGCCCATCTCGGTGTTGGTGACCCCCCCGACCACGACGGCGTCGTCGCCGGGCAGGTCCGCGGCGTCCACCACCGGCTGCCAGAACGGCTGCAGCGTCAGGCGCACCCGCGGGTCCAGCTCGGTGACGTAGCGGCCGAGCTCCTTGAGGCAGACCACGGTCACCGGGTGGCCGCGGGCCACGAGCTCGTTCGCCAGCATGATGCGCTGCCGCTCGGCGCCGCCGAGCACGAGGTTGTTCGAGGTGATGACGACGCCCGGACGGCCCGCGGCGCGCTCGGCGACGCGCTCGGTGCGCCGGCGGCGGGCGGCGCGCGCGGTCGGGCGCAGCCGATCCAGCACGCGGGTGCCCGCGGCGTAGACCGTGCCCGCGCCGCGGTGTCCCGCGTTGCCGAGCAGGATCACCCGGGCGGCCCGCTCGAGCTCGGCCTCGCGCCGGGCCGCGTCGGTGTCGGAGACGACGCCGGCGCTCGCCGGGGCGACTCCGGCGGCGGGAAGCCGGACCTGGCCGGCGCCGCGGCCGTCGTCGTCGGGGTCGGTGACCAGCTGCAGCGTCCAGCCGGCGGCGCGGGCGGCCCGCTGCCAGGCGAGGTCCTCGCCGCGGTCGAAGAAGTCCTCGTCGAAGTCGCCGAGCGCGGCGCGGGCCGCCCCGGAGACCAGCAGGCAGCCGCCCACCAGCACCCCGTCGACGGCGCCCGCGGGCGGGGCCGCCAGCAGCCCGCCCGCGGTGCGGCCGCGCAGCCGCTCGCCCGCGCCGGCGTAGTCGGCGAGATCGCGCACCAGGGACGGGGTGCGCCGCGCCACGGCGTCCCACGGGTGGTCCTCGGTGGGGCCGGACTCGGGAACCGGGGCGACGGCGGCCACCCCGGGGCGGGCGAGCACCGCCCGGGCGGCGGCGAGCGGACCGAGGAGTTCGGCGCCCGGCTCGAGCAGCAGCACGTCGGTGGAGGTGCCCGACGCGGCGTCGGCGCGGGCGGCGAGGGCGTTGCGGGCGGCGACCCGCCCGGCGTCGGCCTCGGCGACGGTCCAGTCCACCTCGGGCCGGGTGGCCGGGAGCCCGGTGCGGTCGTCGGCGGTGGCGACGGGCTGGCACCAGACCAGGACCCGCGCTGCGGGTAGGTGCTTCGCGACCGAGTCCAGCGTCCGCTCCAGCGGCTCCGCGGCCCCCGCGGACACCACCAGCACCGCGAGCCCTGAGCCGGTCGGATCGCCGTCCACCGTCGCCTCCCGAGGTCGTCCCCGCTCCGAGCGGGTCGCCACCGATCGTGACACGGCGTGCCCGGCGCTCCCGTCGCGGCCTCCCCGCCTGCGGCGGAGATCGACTCCGGGCCCGTCTACGCTGCCCGCAGCGTGTCCCCCGTTCGGGCGTCGGTCCGGACCCGGGGGACGATCCGGGTGGCCCTCGACACGGCGGGGTCGTTGGACCCCACGATCGCGGCGACGGCACGGGAGGGGGTGCGTGGTGCTGATCGACACGCACGGCGGAGCACGACAGCAGGTGGAGCTCGACCGCTCCGTGCCCGCGCTGCTGCTCAAGCTCGGCAGCTACCCGCTGCACCACGGCGGCGTCGGGGTGGTGCGCAGCCTCGGCCGCTGCGGGGTCGACGTCTACGCCGTCACCGAGGGCCGGTTCACCCCCGCCGCCTGCTCGCGCCACCTGCACGGCCGGTTCTCCTGGCCCACGACCGGCAGCGAGGACCCGGCGGAGCTCGCGGAGGGCCTGCACGGGATCGCGAAGGCCATCGGCCGACGCGCCGTGCTCGTGCCCACCGACGACGAGGCGGCCACGGTCGTCTCCGAGCTGGGCGCCGAGGCGGGCCTCGCCGACGACTTCCTCTTCCCTCGCTGCAACGACCCCGGCCTGCCCCGGCGGGTCGCCAGCAAGGAGGGCCTGTACCGGACCTGCACCGAGCACCGCATCCCGACGCCGCGGACGGTGTTCCCGGAGAGCCTCGCCGACGTGGAGGACTACGCCGCGACCGGCGCGTTCCCCGTCGTCGTCAAGAGCCGCGACCCCTTCGAGCGCCACCGCCGCCCGACGGTCCGCTCCTCCACCGTCGTCGACGACCCGGACCGGCTGCGGGCGATGGCCCTGGAGTGGGACGACGTGCCCTCGGTGATCCTGCAGGAGTACGTGCCGCGGGAGACCGCCGAGGACTGGGTGGTGCACGCCTGGTGGCCCGGGCCGGGCGCGTTCGACGAGGGGACGCTGTTCACCGGGGTGAAGCTGCGCTCCTGGCCCCCGCACGCCGGGTTCACGACGGCGGGGCGGGCGCGCTGGAACGACGATCTCGCCCGGCTCTCGGAGAGGCTCTTCGACGCCGTGGGCTTCCGCGGGATCGCCGACCTGGACTGGCGGCGGGACCTGCGCGACGGGCGCTACAAGCTCGTCGACTTCAACCCGCGGGTCGGGGCGCAGTTCCGGCTCTTCGAGGACACCGCCGGGCTCGACGTCGTGCGGGCCCAGCACCTGTCGCTGACCGGCCGCCCCGCTCCCCGTGCCCCGTTCCCCGAGGGACGCGGGTTCGTGGTGGAGGACTTCGACTACGCGGCCCGGGTCGCCTACCGCGGCGACCGCACCGACGGCCCCGCCCCCGACGGCCGGGCGCCGTCGACCGAGCACGGCTGGTTCGCCCTCGACGACCCGCTGCCGTTCCTGCCGATGCTCGTGGGCCGGGCGACGCCGGTGCTGCGGCGGTTCACCCGCACGTGGGTGCCGCGGGCGCGCCGGCCGCGCTGAGCCCCCGCCCGGACGCACGAACGGCCGGTTCGTCACCTTGGATGGTGATGAACCGGCCGTTCGTTCCGTCCGGGCTGGGCCCGTCAGGCGATCGCGTGCGACCCCACGGGGAAGGCGACCCGCAGCGTCGGGCCCCGCTTGCCCGCGACGCGGCGCGCGAGCTCCGGCGCGGCGTACCAGGTGCCGGTGACGAAGCGGTTGACCGGCCCGAACGAGCGCACGGCCGGCGCCCCGAGGAAGTGCAGCCCGGGCACCGAGGACTCGAAGCCCTTGCCGAGCTTCGGCGACCCGTCGAGGAGCTCGAGCTCGCCGAGCAGCTCCTTGTCGAGCAGGTCGTAGCGGGCCACGTCGATGTCGTAGCCGCTGCCGACCATGACGTGGTCGGTGTGCAGCGTCGAGCCGTCCGAGAGCGTCACCACGATCTCGTCGCCGGTGTGGTCGACGGAGGTGATGCGGCGGCCGAGGTGGAACGGCACCTGGTCGAGCCGGGCGCGCAGGTTGTGCGAGCCGGCGGGGAACAGGCAGCGCTTGCGCACCTCGAGCTGGACGCGTTCGGGCAGCCGGCGGTAGGTCTCCGGCGCCGCGGCGAGCCAGCCGGTGAGGCGGCCGCCGACGTCCGTCGGCGGCACGCGCCACTTCTCGCGGAAGGTGGGCGGCGGGGAGCCGGCGGGCTTGTGCGGGCCGAGCCAGTGCGGCTGGTCCGCCCGGGCGGTGACGGTGACGTCGACGCCGAGGTCGGCGAGGATCGCGGCGTTCTCCAGCGCGCTCTGCCCGAGCCCGACGACGAGCACCCGCTTGCCGGCGAACGTCGAGAGGTCCTCGTGGTGCGCGACGTGGGACACCGACCCCTCGGGCAGGCCGTCGAAGTCGGGGATCGAGCGCTCCATGTTGCGCAGCCCGACCGCGAGCACGACCCGCTCGGCATGCATCCGGTCGCCGTCGTCGAGGTGCACCGAGAACCCGGAGCCCTCGCGCACCACCTGCTCGACGCGACGGTGGTCGAGGTCCGGGACGATGCGCTCGGCGATCCAGTCGCCGTAGTCCAGGAAGTGCTGCAGCGTCGCCGGGTTGTCGAGGGCCACGTCGTGGGCGCGGGCCCAGGCCGTGATCGTGTGCCCGGGCACCGGGTGCGCGATCGAGGAGGCCCGCTCCTTGGAACGCAGGATCATCCCGCGCGGCATCTGGTGCTTCCACGAACCCATCACCTCGCCGAAGGTGTGGGTCGCGGTGCCCTGGTGACGCAGGAATGCGGTGGCGGCCAGCCCGTACGGGCCGGCGCCGACCACCGCGACGTCCGTGGTTCCGGCCATGATCCCCCTCTCCGGTGGGCGCCGCGGGGCGACGGCGCGTGCCCTCCATGATGACGAGCCCGGTTTCGCCACCCTCGCCGGGGTGACCCCGGACGTCACGGGGCCGTCACGATCCGGACATCACGGACGTGCCCTCAGACGATGGCGACCGCCACCACGAGGCCCAGCGCCAGGTGCATCCCGGCGATCATCGCGGACACCGGTGTGTAGTACTCGTCGCGCAGGCAGGCGCCCACGTCCAGGCGCGACACCGCCTCGAGGCCGCGGACCACGAGGACCTGGGCGACGATCCCGACGAGCCCGTAGACCACCGTGTTGATCACGCCGGTGAGCAGGCCGCCGCCGGAGATGTAGATCGCGACGACCACGATCAGCGCCATCGAGACGAGCCCGGACGCGGACACCACCACCGCGTTGGGCCGGCCGTCGCGCACCAGGCCGCGCAGGTCGCCCGGCGTCGTCAGGTCGATCGCGAAGTAGCCGACGTACATGAGCACCGCGCCGATGACCGCGTACAGCGCGATCAGGCCGATGTTGCCGAGGAGCGTCGGGAAGAAGTCGGGAGCGAGCACACGGGCCTCCGCGCGGGTCCATCCGGACGAAAGAGACGCCGCAGACTAGCGGCCGCGGGCCTGCGCGCGCGGCACCCTCGTCGGCCGCAGCAACGGCACGTTCCTGGCACTGGGCGCGCGAGCGGCGCCGTTCACCCCTCGGGGCGCGGCCGCGGTCCATGAGTGAACGGCGCCGTCCTGACGTCAGATGACAGGAACGTGCCGTTGCTGCACGTCGGGCCGGACCCGGCCGGATCGGGCCGGAGCAGGGCCGGCTCAGGGGCGCGGGAGCCCGATGGGGTTGAACCCCGGCACCACCGACCGGGCCGCCGCCGCGATCGGAGCGAGCAGCGTCGCGAGCCGCTCCGTGCGCTCCGGGCCCAGCGCCTCCCACGGGCCCGCCGCCGCGCGGTGGGTCGCGTCCTCCACCGCGGCGTGCAGCGCCCACCCGGCGTCGGTGAGGGCGCCGTCGCCCTCGAGCACCCCGGCCGTCGCCAGGCGCGCCGTCCCCGCCTCCCAGGCGTCGTCGGGGATCCGCCGCCCGAGGCGCAGGTCCGCCCGGGCGACTCGCCGGCCGCCACCTTGAGCACGTGCGAGGCCACCGGCCCCACGCCGTGCACCGCGAGCGCGGCGAGGTGGCCGTCACCGCGGTGCTCCCGCAGCGTCGTCGTCGCCTGCCACAGCGCGAGGTGGGGCGCCGCGGGACGGGGCAGCGCCCGGTTCGCCGCCCCGAGCACGCGTCCGGCGTCCTCGCACGCCGCCGCCGCCTCCCAGGCGAGGTCGGCCGCCTCGGCTACCACCGCAGCGTCGGGGGCCTGGGCGAGGTCGGCGAACGCCGCGTCGACGCCGTCGAGGCGGGCCTCCAGCGCGCCGGTGGGCGTGACGCCGGGCGCGACCGCCGCGCGGGCGTCGGCGATCCGGTCCGGGGCGAATCCGCCGAACGCGGCCACGACGACGGCCGTGGGGACGTCGCCGAGCGGGGCGGCGCGCTGCGCGACGTAGCGCGCCCAGAAGGAGCCGCCGAGCGGTTCGGCCACGGCGAGGGCCGCCGGCGCGAAGTAGGTCAGCGCGTGGACCGGCTCGTAGAGCGCCCACAGCCTGCGTGCGGTGTCCATCAGTCGGGGATGCGGTGCGGCACGAACGCCGCACCGTTGTCGGTGACGAGCCCGGCGGTCTCGCGGATGCCGAGCCCCGCGGACTCGTCGCCGACGATCCAGGCGCCGAGCGCGGGCCGGTAGCCGTCGAACTCGGGCAGCGGGTCGAAGAGCTGGTAGACGTAGCCCTCCTCGCCGTAGACCCCGCCGGTCTCGACGACGGGTTCGCCGGCCCCGGCGACGATCTGCACGTTCGCGCCCTCGCGCCCGAGCAGCGGCTTGCGGACGTACTCGGTGAGGAAGCCGGGGTCGCCCAGCGACGCGGGCAGCAGGTTCGGGTGGCCCGGGTACATCTCCCAGAGCACGGCGAGGATCGCCTTGTTCGACAGCAGCGTCTTCCACAGCGGCTCGATCCACTGGGTCTCGGGAAGGCTGCGGGTGACGTGCTTGCCGAAGTCGTCGCCGAGGATCCACTCCCAGGGGTAGAGCTTGACGACGCAGCTCATCGGGGCCTCCTCGAGGTCGACGAACCGGTCGAGCGCGGCGTCCCAGCCGATCTGCTCGATCGCGAGCCCGACGGTGTCCAGCCCGGCCTCGGCCGCGGTCTCCTGCAGGTAGGCCGTGGTGACGTGGTCCTCGCCGGTGATCTCGGCCTGCGACCAGCAGAAGTGCACCTCGTTGCGGGGCAGGTCCGCGGCGATCTCGCCCCACCGCGCGACGAGCTTCTCGTGCAGCGAATTCCACTGGTCCTGGTCGGGGTAGACGTCCTTGAGCCAGTACCACTGGCAGATGCTGGCCTCGAGCAGCGTCGTCGGGGTGTCGGCGTTGTACTCCAGCAGCTTGGCCGGGCCCGAGCCGTCGTAGCGGAGGTCGAAGCGGCCGTAGAGGTGCGGGTCGTGGCGCTTCCAGGAGTCCGCGACCTGCTCCCAGCACCACTCGGGCAGCGCGAAGTCGCGGAACCGCTCGGTGGTGACGACGTGGTCGACGGCCTCCAGGCACATCGAGTGCAGCAGCTCGACGTCGGCCTCCAACGACAGGACCTCGGCCATGTCGAGGACGTAGTGCACCGACTCGTCCCAGTAGGGCCGGGCGCCGTCCTGCCCCATCGCGGGGGTGCCGAAGACCAGGCCCTGCTCCTCGATCTTCTGCCGCCAGTCGGGGCGGGGGGTCGACCTCTCGCGACGCACGCGCGTCCTCTCCGCTTCGGTGTGGGTCAGCTGCCCGACGACGAGCCCGAGCCCGACGACGAGCCCTTGGATCCCGATCCCGACGAGCCGCTGCCGGACACGCCGAGCCCGCCGCGGCTCACGGTGCCGTTGGACGACGTGGAGCCCAGGCTGCTGCCCGACGTCCCGCTGCGCACGCTCGTGCCCGAGGGCGGCGCGGTGACCGAGCCGCCGCGCGCGACGGTCCCGACGGGCGAGCTGGAGCCGTAGTTGTAGTGGTACTGGTTGCCGAACCCGCCGAGGAAGATCGGGACGAAGCCGCCGTGGTACGACCCGTTCGTCGGGGTCCCGGAGCAGAGATTGTCGTCGACGACCACGCCGTTCTGGTCGGTGCACTGCGCGGTGACCTCGTCGCCCCCGCCGGAGGACGCCGCGTAGGCGATCGCGACGATCGCCGCGACCCCGACGGCGACCCCGCCCCCGATGAGGACCCGCTTGCGGATCTTCGACTTGCGCTGCGCGGCGGCGGCCGCGGCCTCCTCCTGCGCCTTGCGACGGCGCTCCGCCTCGCGGCGGGCGCGCTGCTCGGCGACGGTCGGTTCCCGCGGCGTGGTGGTCTCCGGGTCCTGGTAGCGCACCCGCCCCCGGCGCCCCGCCTCGGACGACGCCGTGTCGGGCTCGTCCGGCCGCGCCTCGCCACCGGCCCCGGGCGAGCCCCCGGCGTCCGCGTTCCACCACGGCTCCGCGGTGCGGGTGGTGGGCGCATCGGCGTCCGCCGACGCCGACCCGCCGACGGCGGGCGTTCCCGAGGGCGGCGTGGCCGCGTCGTCCGCGGCCGACCCGGCGTCGGGGCCCTCGTGGCGCCCCCGCGACGCGGCCCCCGGGTCCTCGCTCATGTCCTCACTCCCGTTCCCGCCGACTCGGCACCCGCACGGCCGAGTGCCGATCCCCCCTCGAGGAGACGATTCCGGCACGCGGCATGATGTCAGCACCATGGTCCTACGGGAACGGCCGTCCTCGCAGGGACGCGACGACCGACGCGACCGGGTGGCTGACGACGCGGACGGTCACGCCGCCCGGCGGCTCGTCGCGCGCCGGGGCGTCATCGGGGTCCTGGCCGGGGCGCTCATCATGCTCGTGGCCGCCAGCGCGTTCGCCGCCACGGGCAGCGGGCTCGGCTTCCTCGAGCTCGCCGGCCACGAGTCCGGCTCGTCCCCGGGTGTCCTCGGCGGCTCGAGCAGCGGGCCGGAGACCGGCTCCTCCGAACTGGCGAAGGCCCCGGGCACCTGCCTGACCTGGCAGCGCACCGACGGCGCCGACGTCCACCAGGTGGACTGCTCGGCCCCGCACCTGTTCGAGACCGCGGGCCCGGTCAACGCGAACCAGCCCGACGGCGCGCCGTTCCCGGCCGACGCCGCCTGGCAGAAGATCGTCGCCGACCAGTGCGGCTCGCTCGTGCAGCGCTACCTCGGCAAGCCGCTCGACCCCACCGGCCGCTACAAGGTCGGCGCGCTCAAGCCCACCGCGGCGGCGTGGGGCGACGGCGACCGCACCGTGCGCTGCGGCCTGCAGGCCCCCGGCGTCACCGGCGCCCTGCTCTCCTCGACCGGCAAGGTCTCCGCGGCCGACCAGGCCGTGGTCTTCGCGGCGGGCACCTGCCTGGGCCTCAACGGCAAGGAGGTGTCCGACCCGGTGTCCTCGTGCGCGAAGACGCACGCCGCCGAGGTGGCGGGCACCGTCGACCTCGGCTCGAAGTTCACCGGCGCCCTGCCCTCGGTCGACGACCAGGACAACTTCCTGCAGCCGGCGTGTACCAAGGTCGCCCAGGACGCCGTCGGCGCCCAGAAGCTCACCGACTCGAAGCTCACCGTCTACTGGACGAACATCGACCAGGCGTCCTGGGACGCGGGCACCCGCCGGGTGAGCTGCAACATGGGCTCGCTGCTCGCGGACAACTCCGGCTTCGCACCGCTCACCGGGGCGGTCAAGGACGGCGTGACGATCGGCGGCGCCGCCCCCGCCTCGCCGGACCCGCTGCCGCCGCCCGGGGCCCCCGCCGTCGAGCCGTCGACCCCGGCCGCGACGACGACGGCCGCCCCCGCGGCACCGGCCGCGACCCAGGCGCCCGCGGCGCCGGCACCGACGCTGCCGAGCGTGCTGCCCTCGCTCCCGCCGCTGCTGCCCGGCGGGACCGGGAACTAGCCCGCGCGGCGGTGGACCCGGAGCGGTTCGACGAGCTCGTCGGGGAGGCCCTCGACGAGCTGCCCGCCGAGCTGCTGGCCGCGATGGACAACGTCGTCGTGCTCGTGGAATCCCGCCACCCCGAGGACCCGGAGCTGCTCGGGCTCTACGAGGGCGTCGCGCTCACCGACCGCACCAGCGACTACGGCGGCGTGCTCCCCGACCGGATCACGCTCTACCGCGACGCGCTGGTCGCGATGTGCGCCGACGAGGACGAGCTGCGCGACGAGGTCGCGATCACCGTCGTGCACGAGATCGCCCACCACTTCGGGATCGACGAGGCGACCCTGCACCGGCTGGGGTGGGCATAGCCCTCGTGAGTACTCGTGGTGGCCCTACCCACCACGAGTACTCACCTGGCGTCAGCCTCCTGTGGCGTCGCGCGTCGAGGCCAGCCCGCCCGGTGCCTCCCGCCGCCACGCCTCGAGGCTCCACCCGCCGTGGCGGCGCCCGGTGAGGACCACGCGCCCGCAGTTGTCGACGTGGTCGTCGGACCCCAGGTCGGGGACCTCGCCGAGCAGCGCGTGCGCGACCAGCCGCAGCACCGCGCCGTGGCTGACCAGCACGACGGTGCCGGGCAGGTGCTCGTCGCGCAGGGCCGTGACGGCGGGTAGGTAGCGGTCGAGGACGTCGCGGCCGGACTCGCCGCCCGGCATCCGGGCGGTGACGTCGCCGTCGCGCCAGGCGTCGTAGACCGCGCGGAACCGCGCGATCGACGGCTCGTCGTTCTGCCCCTCGAGGTCCCCGACCTGCACCTCGTGCGTGCCCTCGACGACCGCGGCCACGAGCCCGACGGCGGGGGCGACGAGGGAGGCGGTCTCGCGGGCGCGCCGCGCCGGCGAGCTGACGACGGCCGTGACCGGCCCGAGGGGATCGGCGGCCAGCTCCTTGCCGAGCGCCTCGGCCTGCAGCCGGCCGAGGTCGGTCAGGCCCGGACCGGGCAGCACCGTGTCCAGGGTCTTCGCGACGTTCGCCGGGGTCTGGCCGTGGCGGGCGAGCACGAGTCGCAGCACGCCTCCATCCGTACCACGCCGGTCAGCCCGGGAGGGCCTCGCCGGGGACCTCGCGGAGTGCGGTGAGCCACCTCGCGGCGGCGTCGTAGTCGGCGCCCTCCTGCCCGGGCACCGGCGGCGCGACGGGCGGGGACGGGGCGGTGGAGCCGGCGGGGACCCGCGCCCTCGGGTAGGAGCCGAGGAACCGCAGGTCGGTGCAGCGCCGGTGCAGCGCGGCCAGTGCCTCCCCCATCGCCGGCTCGCCGACGTGCCCCGCCCCGTCGAGGAAGAACCAGTACGTGCCGAGCCGCTCCTTGGAGGGCCGGGACTCGATGCGGGTGAGGTCGACGCCGCGGATCGCGAACTCGGTGAGGATCGCCAGCAGCGCGCCGGGCTCGTTCACGGTGGTCGCGGCGATCGAGGTGCGGTCGCTGCCGGTGGCGGCGGGCAGCCGGACCCCGGCCGGGGCGACGACGACGAAGCGGGTCACCGCGTCCCCGGTGTCGTGCACCCCGTCGGCGAGCGCCTCGAGCCCGTAGTGCCGGGCGGCCACCGGCGCGCAGACCGCGGCGTCGACCTGCCCGTCCGCGACGGCGGCCGCGGCGGCCGCGGTGGAGGGCGTCATCCGGGTCTCGGCCGCCGGCAGGTGCGTGGCCAGCCAACGACTGGTCTGCGCCTCGCCGTGCGGGTGGGAGGCCACGGTGCGGACGTCGGCGCGGGTGGTCCCGGGGCGTACGAGCACCGCGAACCGCACCGGCAGCAGGATCTCCCGGACCACGACGACGGGCGGGGACTCGACGAGCCCGTCCATGGTCGCGGGCACCGCGCCCTCGACCGAGTTCTCGATCGGCACGCACGCCAACTCCACCTCGCCGGCGCGCAGCAGGTCGAGCGCGGCGGTGGTGCTCGCCGCCGCACGCGGCACCGCCCCGGTGAACGCCGAGCCGGGCGCCTCGACGAGGCTGCGCAGCGCCTGTTCGCAGAACGTGCCGGGCGGGCCGAGGTACGCGACGTGGCCGCTCGTCACGTCACACCAGACCGAGGCGGGCCATCTCGGCCCCCTGGTCGGCGGGGGCCGTGGACCCGAACGACGACAGGTGCGCGCGGACCTGCGTCGCGGTCGCCTCGTCGACCTCGGCCACCTCCGCGGCCAGCGCGGTGGCGTCGGTGGCGTCCAGGGCGCTGCGCACGGCCTCCACGAGCTCGGGCGGCGGCTCCACGGACGGTTCGGAGGGACCGGAGGCGCCGGGCGTCCCGGCCTCCGGGGCGGCGCCCGTCCCGCCGTCGTCGGGACCCCCGGCGGCCGTCGGCGGCACCGCGCGCAGGGCGCGGGTCACGGCGACCATGAGGTTGAGCCAGCCGTGGTGGTCGAACCCGGTCGCGGGGTCGACGTGGCGGGCCGCGCTCTGCAGCCCGATGCTCGCGGTGAACGAGCGGCCCGCCGCGGCCACCACCGCGAGGAACCGGGAGACGTCGGTGACCCCGGGGAAGGCGCCGGCGCGGTCGCCGCCGCAGCGCAGCTTCGGCCGGCACCCGTGCCCGACGACGCGGCGCACGCCGTCGATCCAGTCCGCCGACCCGTCGGCGTCGGGGCGGCGGGGTTCGACGACCGCCACGACGTCGTCGGGCACGAACTCGGTGACGCGCTCGAGCCAGACGGAGTCCACGTCGTGCGGGGCGGGCATCTCGACGGTGCCGGTGGTGAGCAGCGCGGCCCGCGAGGTGGTCAGCGACAGCGCCTTGGGCACCCCGCCGAGGCCGGTGTCCACCGACAGCGTGATCGGGACCGGGGCCGCGGGCCGGCGCTTCACGAGCTCGGCCACGAACTCCTGCAGCCGGGACACGGGGACCACGAGCGCCCCGACCAGACCGCCGTACTCGCCGGCACGCACGTCGAGGTGGGCGTCGAGCACGTCCGCCATCCCCGGGCGCGGCCCCGAGACGAGGGCGGCGTCGTCGAGGATGCGCGCGAGGAGCGGGGGCACACCGTCGACCGGTGCCCCACCGGCCTGGGGGACGGTGGACACGAGGGCACGGTAGCGGTCCGGTCGCCGCGGGTCGGTCACCGGGCGCCCGCTGTGCGATCGGGACTTGCCCTCCTCCCGATCACTTCGGTTAGGCTCACCTAACCCACCGCGTCTCGGAGGAGCCCGATGGCCAGGAGCTGCCCGCACCAGCCGCCCGTCCCCGGTCCGGCCGAGCGCGCGCGGGCCACCGCACCCCCCGACCCCTTCGTGGGCTGCGGCGACGCCCGGGTCTCCCACCTCGCGGGCGCCCACGGCGCGCTCCTGGCCGGGCTCGCGCGCCACCTGCCGCCCGCGCTGCGGCGACCGGTGCACGCGCTGGTGCCGCTGGCCGTCGACCGGCTCGGGCTGCGCCTGCGGGTCGAGACCGACCTGGGCGACCACGACGTGCGGATCGGCTTCTCCGCCCCGGTGGCGTGCCCCCGGATGCTCGGGGCGGAAGTGCGCCGGCTCGCGGAGGTCAGCCCGACGGCGACGGGTGCGGTGCACCGTCGCGCAGCGGAGCGGTGACCTTCCGCTCGGCGACGAACGAGACGAACGGGATGGTGCCCGCGAGGGCCACGAGCAGCAGGCGCAGGACCGGCCAGCGGCTCTTCACCCCCAGGTCGGCCGTGAACGCCAGGTAGCCCATGTACAGGAAGCCGTGGATCGGGCCGACGATCGCGACGAGCGTCGGGTCGCCGCCGAAGTACTTGAGCGGCATCGCGACCAGGACCAGCACGAGCAGCCCGACACCCACCACCCAGGCCATCACCCGGTAGCGCTTCATCGCGGCGACGATCTTCGGGGTCAGCGCCGCCGTCGGCGTCGATGCGGTCACGCAGGGGCTCCTTCGCGCGGGTCAGCGGTGCTCGTCGGCAGCGTCGGCGCGGGCGAGCGCGGCGAGCATGGCGTTGTAGTCGGTGCGCGCCCGGCCGCGCAGGGGCGCGCCCTGCCCGTCGCCGGGGCGGACCCCGGCCGGCCGCGGGGTGAAGGGCGAGTCCGGCGTCGTCGGGGTCCCTCCACCGGGACCGACGGGGCCCGCGGCGGACGCGTCGTCGGGTGCGGCCCGGTCGACGGCGTCGGCGGGGAGCTCCTCGTCGGGGACCTCGCCCCGCACGGCCGCGAGAGCGAGGGCCTCGGCGTGGAGCATGCGCCACCACAGCGCGGCGAAGAACACCCCGAACAGCGGCCACTGCAGCGCATACCCGGCGTTGAGCAGCGTGCCCGTGGGGGACTCCGCGCGGCCGAGCTGCCAGTAGGCCATCCCGGCGCACACGATCACGGCGACGATCGCGAGCAGGGTCCACCCGACCCACCGGGGGGTGGCGAGCACTCGGAGGACACGTCCCACACCGGCGAGGTTACCGACCCGGCGCGGACGGGGCGCCGTCGCGCGGCGGCCTTAGGGTGCGTGCCGATGAGCCTCCTGCGTACCTGGCTCGCCCCGCCCAGGCCCGCGGTCGTGGAGGCCGAGGGGCGCGAGCGCCGCCTTCTCGTGACCGAGATCCTCGTCGTCGCGACCGTGACCCTCGGGCTGTCCGGGCTGCGCTCGCTCATCTCGCTGCTCGACTCGCTCGCCGCCCCGGCGCCGCTGGCCTCGCGGCGCGTCGCGATCGACCAGCCGCTCGCCACCGACTCCTGGGTGGACCTCGCCGCGCAGCTCGCGTCCTCGCTGCAGCTCGTCGCGTGGGGGGCGCTGGGCCTCTACCTGCTGCTGCGCGCCGGATCCGGGCCGCGCGGGGTGGGCCTGGACGGCGCCCGTCCGGGACGGGACGTGCTCGCCGCGCTCGGGCTCGCCGCGCTCATCGGCATCCCGGGTCTCGGGTTCTACCTCGCCACGCGCGCCCTCGGGATCAACCTCACCGTGGTGCCGTCGGTGCTCGACGACCACTGGTGGCGGGTGCCGGTCCTCGTGGTGTCGGCGGTCGCGAACGCGTGGGCCGAGGAGGTGCTCGTCGTCGGTTGGCTGCTCACGGTGCTGCGCCGGCTCGGGCTCTCGGAGAACCGGTCGCTGGCCGTGTCGGCCCTGCTCCGCGGCTCGTACCACCTCTACCAGGGCTTCGGCGGCGGGCTCGGCAACGTCGTCATGGGGCTGGTGTTCGGGCGGTACTGGCAGCGCAGCGGGCGGCTGTGGCCGCTGGTCGGGGCGCACGCCCTGATCGACGTCGTGGCGTTCGTGGGGTCGGCGCTGCTGGCGGGGAAGGTGCCGTTCCTGCCGCGGTAGCCGTGTCAGCCTCCTACTGAGCACGCCGATAGGGGCACGATGCTGGCATCTGTCGCAAGGACGGCGCCGTTCACGCATCTAGGGTCGGCGACCATGACCCCGCCCCGCGTGGACTCCGAGGTCGGCCCGCTGCGCACCGTCGTCCTCCACCGGCCGGGCCCGGAGCTCGAGCGGCTCACCCCCCGCAACGCCGACCGGCTGCTCTTCGACGGCATCCCGTGGGTCGAGCGGGCTCAGGTCGAGCACGACCGCTTCGCGGCCACCCTCGAACGGCACGGGGTCCGCGTCCTGCTGCTCGCCGATCTCCTGCGGACCGTCCTGCACGACGCCGCGGCCCGGGAGCGGGGCATCGCCGACGCGGTCGACGAGCGCGTGCTCGGCCGGGAGCTGGGGACGGGCGTCCGCGCCCAGCTCGCCGCGATGGGGCCCGACGACCTCGCCGAGGTGCTCATCGGCGGGCTCACCTTCCGCGAGCTGGGCGACGGCCAGAGCTCGCTGGTGCGGCGCATGCACGGCCCCGACGAGTTCGCGGTCGACCCGCTGCCCAACCTCATGTTCACCCGCGACTCGTCGATCCGCGTCGGGGACCACGTCGTCGCCGCCGCGATGGGGATGCCGGCGCGGCGGCGGGAGGCCGCGCTCGTCGCCCTCGCCCAGCGGAAGCACCCGCAGCTCGGCGGCGTCCCGCCCACCGACCCCCGGGACCCGTCCCCGGTCGAGGGCGGCGACGTGCTGCTGCTGGCGCCCGGGGTCCTCGCCGTCGGGGTCGGGGAGCGCACCAGCCCGGCGGGCGCGGAGTCCTTCGCCCGCGCCATGTTCGACGCCGGGCTGGCGCACACCGTGCTGGCCGTCCCGATCACCCAGCGCCGGGCGACGATGCACCTCGACACCGTCACGACGATGGTCGACGTCGACACCATGGTCGTCTTCCCCGAGGTCCTCGACTCGCTGCAGGCCTGGACGGTCACGCCCGGGCTCGCCATCGCCGGACCCGAACCGTTCCGGCCGGCGGCCGCGCGGGCGATGGGGATCGAGGAGCTGCGCGCGGTCGACACCGGCCCCGCGGGCGTGGCCGCGGAGCGCGAGCAGTGGGACGACGGCAACAACACCCTCGCGCTCGCCCCGGGCCTCGTCGTCGCCTACGAGCGCAACACGACGACGAACGCCCGGCTGCGCGACGCCGGGATCGAGGTCGTGACGATCGAGGGGTTCGAGCTGGGGTCCGGGCGCGGCGGGCCGCGGTGCCTGTCCTGCCCGTGGGAGCGCGACCAGCCGTCGTGATGCACCACCCGATCGGGTCCGCGCGCCCACGTTCGGCGCAGCCAGGCGTGCATCCGGCCACAGCACGCGCACCCGTCACTGCGCCCGAACGGCCGTCGACCTAGCGTCGTCGTCCGTGCTGGACAAGCGCCCTGCCCGCCGGCCCGCGAACCCGCTGCGCCGTCTCTCCGGCGAGCGCTGGGAGGCCATGGAGCCGACCTGGCGCGACGCGAAGCCGGGGATCATCCACGCGGCGCTGGAGCGGGCGAAGGCGCGGCCGTCGGGGAACTGGTTCGTCGTCGCCGCGTCCCGCGACATCCGCGCCGGAACCCCGTGCGGCACGACGGTGGCCGGGGTGGAGCTGGTGCTCTGGCGCTCCCCGTCCGGGGAGCTCCACGCCGGGCCGGGCGCGTGCCCGCACCTCGGGGCGGACCTGTCGACGGCGGAGCAGTCCGGGTGCGAGCTCATCTGCCGCTGGCACGGCCTCGCGCTCGGGCCCTCCGGGCGCGCCGGCTGGCGGACGCTGCCCGCGCACGACGACGGGGTGCTGACCTGGGTCCGGCTCGACACGGTCGGCGGCGAGGAGCCGACACCCGCGCCGATCCTGCCGGTGCGCCCGGACCACACCGCGAGCCTCGTCGCGGTCGCGACGATGGTCGGCACCTGCGAGCCCGACGACGTCGTCGCCAACCGCCTCGACCCGTGGCACGGCGCGTGGTTCCACCCGCACTCGTTCGCCGACCTGCGGGTGGACTCCGCGCCGGGTCGCACCGCCCCGGAGGCCGAGGACCACTTCGACCTGCACGTCGCGTTCCGGCTGACGCGGCACTACGGCATCCCCGTCGAGGCGCGCTTCACCTGCCCGGACCCGCGCACCGTCGTCATGCAGATCACCCGCGGCGAGGGGGCGGGCAGCGTCGTCGAGACCCACGCGACCCCGCTCGCCCCGCACCCCGACGGCCGGGCCCGCACCCAGGTGACCGAGGCCGTCGTCGCGCATTCGGACCGGGAGGGGTTCGCCCACGCCCGGCGGGTCCAGCGGGTGGTCCGCCCGCTGATGGAGTGGGCGGCGAAGCGGCTGTGGGTCGACGACATCGAGTACGCCGAGCGGACCTACGAGGTGCGCAGGCGCAGGTGAGTACTCGTGGTGGTCATGGCCACCACGAGTACTCACCTGGGGCTCCGCCCCACCACGGTGTGCACGATCCCGCGCTGCCAGCCGTCCATCGGCTCCGCGTGGACCTGCTCCAGCCCGGCCTCGCGCAGCCGGGCGGTGAGCCGCTCCAGCCCGTCGAAGGCCAGCACGCTGCGCCACAGGTAGCGGTAGAGCGACGCGTCACCGGTCACCCGCCACCCGAGCGGGATGACGATCGCCCAGCACACCGCCGTCCACACCGCCCGCGCGTACCGGGAGTCCGCCACCGAGTACTCGTGCACCGCGAGCGGCGCCCCCGGGGCCAGCAGGTCCCGCAGGTCGGCGACTCCGGCCGAGACGTCGGGCAGGTTGCGCAGCAGGTAGGCCGCGAGGATGCCGTCGAACGGCCCCTCGACCCCGGCGGTCGCCAGGTCCTCGGCCCGCGAGTGCACGAACCGCACGGTGGTCGGCCAGGCCTTGGCGCGGGCCTGCGCGAGCATCTCCGCCGAGGCGTCGGCCGCGACGATCTCGGCCTCCGGGTAGGTCTCGAGCAGCGCCCGCGTCGAGAGCCCCGTCCCGCACCCGACGTCGAGCAGGCGCAGCCCGGCCCCGCGCCCCGGCAGCCCGAGGCGGGCCGCGGACCGGCACAGGTGCTCGAAGTACCCGGGGTTGGCGCCGACGAGGCGGTCGTAGGACGTCGCGTCCTGGTCGAACGCCGACGGCACCTCGGCGGCCTCACGCACACGGTCGAAGGTCACGACCGCGCATCCTGCCGTGAACGGGTGAGCGGCGCCGTCCTGGCGTCAGATGCCGGCATCGTGCCCCTATCGGCGTGCTCACCAGGTTGCTGCGAGGAGGGCCGGGGCAAACTGAGAGCCCGCTCCCGCACACGGATCACCAGCGCGTCCGATCGGAGCACTCTCACGGCCCGTCGTCGCCCGGTGACGGGCTCTCGGCGCCCCCGGCGGCCCGGACCTCTCAGACTCGCCGATCACGAACAGGTCACGGCCCTACCTTCTGCGGCCGTGCGGAGACGGATGACGACGACGGCCTGGGCTGCGGTCCTCATCGCGATGACCGTGGTGCCCTTCGCGATGTCGGCCTGGCGCGGCGACAGCACCAGCCCCGGCACGATGCTCTCGGTCGGGCTCGCGGTGCTGGGCCTGACGGCGCTCATCGTGGTGGTGCTGGTCCCCTCCCGGATCCGGACCCTGACCCGCGCGTTCGGCGTCGACCGCGTCATGGGCCTGCACCGCTGGCTCGGGATGCTCGCGCTCACTGCCGTCGTGCTCCACGCCGCCGTGGCGCTGTGGAACCACCCCACCCTGATCAACCCGTTCACCGCGCGCGACACCGCGAAGGTCGGCTGGGGCTCGCTGGTGGCGCTGCTGCTGGTGGGCGGGGTCGCCGCGGGCGGACGCCGGCCCGGGGCCCGCTACGAGGTCTGGGCGCGCCTGCACGTCGCGCTCGCGGCCGCCGGGCTCGTCCTCGCCGCACTGCACGTGATCTGGCTGAACCACCTGGTCGCCGACCCGGTGATGCGGGTGTGCCTGGTGGTCCTCGCCGGTGTCCTGTTCGCGGTGCTCTCCCACCGCTGGGTGTGGCGCCCGCTGTTCTCCCGGCAGGGCGCCTACGTCGTCTACGGCGTGCGCCGGGAGGGCCCGAGCGTGTCGACGCTGGTGCTCGCCCCGGTGCACCTGCGCCGCGGCGGGATGCGCTTCGACCCCGGCCAGTTCGTGTGGCTGCGCCTCAAGCGCGCGGTGGTGGGCACCGAGGAGCACCCGTTCACCATCGCCTCCAGCGCCAACGTCACCGGTCGGCTCGAGCTGACGGTGCGCGACCAGGGCGACTTCTCGCACCGCGTCGCCGCGCTGCGCCAGGGCGAGAAGGTGTGGCTGGACGGCCCGCACGGCTCGTTCACCACCCAGGAGGACCAGGACTGTGCGGGCCTCGTCCTCGTGGCGGGCGGCGTCGGCATCACGCCGATGATGAGCATGCTGCGCACCCTCGCCGAGCGCGGCGACACCCGCCGTCACCGGCTCGTCCTCGCCGAGCGCGGCTCCGAGCCCCTCTTCGCCGACGAGCTCGCCGTGCTCGAGCGTCGCCTCGAACTCGAGGTCATCCGGACCGCCGGACGCCGGGTGGATCTCGCGCTGCTCTCCGAGGTCGTGCCCGGGCCGCCCGAGCGCGACCACCTCGACTACTTCATCTGCGGGCCGCCCTCGCTGCTCGCGGGCGCCCTGGCCGCGCTCGAGCAGCTCGCCGTCCCGGCCACGCGGATCCACACCGAGCAGTTCGGCTGGTCGGGTCCGATGCCGACGTCCCCCGCCGCGTCCGGGACAGCCGCCCCGGGTCCGTCCGCTCCCCCCTCGAAGGACACCCATGGCCAGACACTCGACCCGTCGGCGCATCCCGCGCTGGGCGGTCGCCGCTCCCCTCTCGATCCTGCTGGTGCTGGGCGCGGCCCAGGCCTGGGCCTCGACCCGCACACCGGATACTGGGTCGGGGTCGAGCCACGGCACGGGCACATCGCGGGGGGAGTCGGTCCTCTCCCGCCTGGCCGGGTCGATCACCGGGCGGAGGCGGCAGGACGGGCCGGGCTCGCCACCGCCGGCCCCCGGGAGCACGACGCCGGCCTCCGCGGGCGCGACGCCGGCCCCGCCCGCGGCGCCGACGACGACGGCCCCCGACGCCGGGCGCCGCGGCGGGGCGGGCGCCACGCATCCGTCTGACCACCAGAAGAACACCGGCAACAAGCAGCAACAGCAGCAGCAGGTCAACTGCCGGCTCACCGTCCCGCCGAACCCGACCAGCGCGGCCGGGCTCGCCACGCCGTACCGGCTGAAGGGCGCGGGCGGCGGCGGCGCCTGCCACGAGGCCGACACCGCGCAGGCCGCCTTCGTCGAGGCCACCATCCTCGACCCGGCGACCGGGGCGCTGTCCGTCTACCACCCGCTGGTCGTCGACAACGGGAGCAAGCCCGCGGCGCCCCCGGTGACGCCCACCCTGCCCCCGGGCGCCGTCGTCGGGGTCTGGTTCGGCTTCAACGGCACGACGTTGACCCTCGACGGGGACCGCGCGGGCTGCGTCGACGGGACGCCCGGCTCGCCGTTCGGTCAGTTCGCCGACTGCAACGGCCCGGGATTCTTCGCCGCCGCGAACAGCGCGATCGCGGCGGGGAAGCTGGCCGTGCCCGGCCTCGGGACCGCCGCGGACGGTCAGCCGTGCCCGACCACGCGCGACTTCTCCGTCGTCGACCAGGACCAGAGCGACAATCTCGCCACCTCCTACCGGGTGCTCGGCGACGGCCGCGTCGCCCAGGACACGGCGGCCAACGCCGGCCTCGGCGGCACCGTGCTCACCAACGCGAGCGACAACGGCCTGCTCGACGCGTTCCTCGACCCGGCGCTCGGCTGCAAGCCGATGACCGCGCCGGACGCCGGGAACGTTGGCAAGCAGGTCCCGTCGCTCGCGCTCAACGAGCTGCAGGCGGCCGCGCACCAGGGCGCTCCGGTGGCGCTGGTCCCCGCGAACGACCCGATGTCGCAGATCGACGGCAAGGCCTCGCCCGCCAAGAACGCGCTCTACCGCGCCGGGGTCGACCAGCCGGTCGCCGCCTCGTCGGATGGCGCGGCCTACTGCCGCTCGCTGGTCGCGGTGGCGCCCGGCCGGCTGAAGACCGACCAGGCCCGGTTCTCGCGGGCGCCCTCGCCGGACGCCGCGGCGGCGAACAACCTCTTCACCTTCCTCGCCCAACGGCTGCAGACCTCGTTCGGGAACCTCGGGTGCGGCGACCTGGGGACGCCCCCGCTGCCGCTGCAGGTCACGAAGAACGGCGACCAGGCCACCGCGGCGACGGTGACCGGGTGACGGCCACCGGGTGACCCCCACGCCCGCCGACGGTCACGGATCCCGGCCGTCGGCGGGCGATCCGGTAAGGGATACCTACACTCGACGGGTATGAGCGACCCCTCGTCGTCGACGTTCCACGAACTCCTTCGCGAACAGATCCGCCACGAGTTCACGGCGTCCCAGCAGTACACCGCGGTCGCCGTGTACTGCGACGACGAGGACCTGCCGCAGATGGCGGCGCACTTCTACGCGCAGGCGCTCGAGGAGCGCAACCACGCCATGGGCATGGTCCAGTACCTGCTCGACAACGACGTGCACGTCCGCATCCCGGGGATCGACGAGGTCCGCAACGACTTCAAGTCGGTGGAGGACGTCCTCGAGGTCGTGCTCGACCAGGAGAAGCGGGTCACCGACCAGATCACGCTGCTGGCCCGCGCCGCCCGCGACGCCGGCGACTACCTCGGCGAGCAGTTCATGCAGTGGTACCTCAAGGAGCAGGTCGAGGAGGTCGCCTCGATGACGACGCTGCTGCGCATCGTGCGCCGTGCCGGCGACAACTTGTTCCACGTCGAGGACTTCGTGGCCCGGGAGATGCCCGCCGACGCCGGGACCGACCCCACGGCGCCGCCGTCGGCCGGCGGGGTGGCGACGCTCGGCGGCGCCTGAGGGCTGCTCAGACCGCCGAGGGCTCGGTCCCGGCGGGGCGCACCACCCACGTGCGGCCCGAGGGGCGCAGCACGGGCGCGAGCAGCTCGGTGAGGTGGGCGGAGACGCGGACGGTGGCCCACGCGGCGACGACGGCGACGACGTCGACGAGGGCGTGGAGCACCACGCCGTCGGCGAGCGCCTGCATGCTCGTCCAGAACCCGTGCACCACCGTGACCAGCCCGAGCACCACCCCGACGGCCCAGCTCGCCCACCAGAGCAGCACCGGGCGGGACGGGGTGGGGCGGGTGCCCGGGTCGAGGCCGGACGCGGCGTGCTCGATCTCGGCGAGCGTCGCGCCGGGCACGGTGAGCGTGAACGGCGGCAGGAAGCAGCCGAGGAGGACGATGCGCGTCGAGCGCCCCGGACGGGTGCCCGACTCCCGGGCCGCGAGGTCCCGGGCGGTGAACAACCAGCGCAGGAACACCACGCCCGTGGCGAGGGCCGCGACCGGGGCGAGCAGCCCGAACAACGTCACGACCGCGTCCGACCACCCCAGCGCCACGCCCGAGAGCGCCCGGTCCCGGCTCAGCACGAGCAGCACGTAGCGGAACACCTCGCCCGCCGCCGCGATCCCGGCGAGCAGCGCGGTCGTCACCGCCAGCCGGCGCAGCAGCTCGGCGTGCGCGCGCAACGCGTCCCGCGGCTCGGGCACGGCCCTGGCCGGCAGCGGCCCGTCGGGAGCGCCGGGCTCGGGGCGGGCGGCCCACGGCCACAGGCTCCAGCGGGGGATCTCGCGGTAGCGCGGCGGGCCGGCGTACGGGCGGCGGGTGGCCGCCGGCTCGCGGGGACGCCAGGCGTCGGGGGTCGTCGCCACCCACCGCACCCCGGACAGCACCCGTCCGCAGTGCACGCAGAAGCGGCCGGAGTCCCCCGGCGGCTGTTCCCGGCCGCAGCGCGGGCAGGTCACTGCGACTCCCTCCCCATGGCTCTACACCACCTGGGCGGGCCCCGGCCCGTCGCTCACCACCGGACGTCCGGCGGCCTCCCAGGCGAGCATGCCGCCGCTGACGTTGACGGCCTCCCGGCCCTGACCGACCAGGTACGCGGTGACCTGCGCCGAGCGGCCGCCGACCCGGCAGACCACGGCGAGCGGCCCGTCCGGGACCTCGTCGAGCCTCGAGAGGAACTGCGACATCGGCACATGGACCGCCTCGGGCGCGTGGCCCGCGACCCACTCGTCGTCCTCCCGGACGTCGAGCAGCGTCGCGCCCGCGGGCACGTCGGTCGCCACCACGGCGGGCACCTCGGACGTCATGTCCCCATCGAATCACACGGTGTGCTGCGCGCTCGTGAGCACTTTCGGTCGCTATGACGACCGAAAGCGCTCACGAGGCGGAGCCACCTAGTGGAAGGCCGACGAGGCCGACGACCCGGCGCCGGTCATGGAGCGGACCTCCATCTCGGCGGCCTTCCGGGCCGCCTCGGCCTTCTCCTCTGCACTCATCTGGCTCTCGCCGACGAAGCTGCCGACCACGCCCAGCAGGAACGAGATCGGGATCGAGACGATGCCGGGGTTCGAGAGCGGGAACCACGCGAAGTCGACGCCCTCACCGAAGATCGACGTCTGCGCGCCGGAGACCACGGGCGAGAAGATGATCAGCACGAGGCAGAGTCCGAGGCCGCCGTAGATGCTCCAGAGCGCCCCGGTGGTGTTGAAACGCCTCCAGAACAGCGAGTACAGCAGCGTCGGGAGGTTCGCCGAGGCGGCCACCGCGAACGCCAACGCCACCAGGAACGCCACGTTCTGGCCGTTGGCCAGGATGCCGCCGAGCACGGCGAAGATCCCGACCACGAGGGCCGTCCGCCGCGCCACCCGCACCTCGGAACCGGGCTCGGGCCTCCCTTCCTTCATCACCGAGGCATAGACGTCGTGCGCGAAGGAGGCCGCCGCGGTGATCGTGAGGCCGGCGACGACGGCGAGGATCGTCGCGAACGCGATCGCCGAGATGAGTCCGAGCAGGACCGTGCCGCCGAGCTCGAAGGCCAGCAGCGGAGCCGCGTCGTTGTCGGTCTTCGAGGTCAGGATCCCCGCCGGGACCAAGGCCGCGGCGCCGTACCCGATGACCAGCGTGAACAGGTAGAACACGCCGATGATCCAGATCGCCCAGTTCACCGAGCGCCGGGCCTCCTGCGCGGTGGGCACCGTGTAGAACCGCATGAGGACGTGCGGCAGGCCCGCCGTGCCGAGCACCAGCGCCACCGCCAGCGAGATGAAGTCGATCTTGCTCGTGATCGACTTGCCGTACTCGTTGCCCGCGTTGAGCAGGTTGGTGGTGACGTTCGTGTCGGCCGCCCCGAACACCGAGGACGGGTTGAAGCTGAAAAGACCCAGCACCCAGACGGTGATGACGGCGGCACCGATGACCAGCAGCGTGGCCTTGATGATCTGCACCCACGTGGTGCCGCGCATGCCGCCGTAGAGGACGTAGAAGATCATCACGAGGCCGACCAGAAGGATGACGAGCGACTGGCCGTCGAAGATGCTCGAGCCCTTCTGCACGCCGAGCAGCAGCGAGATGAGGGCGCCGGCGCCCGCCATCTGCGCCAGCAGGTAGAAGAACGACACGACGAGCGTCGAGACGGCGGCCGCGGCCCGGACCGGGCGCTGGCGCATCCGGAAGCTCAGGACGTCGCCCATCGTGAAGCGCCCGACGTTGCGCAGCAGCTCGGCGACGAGCAGCAGCGCCGTCAGCCACGCGACGAGGAAGCCGATCGAGTAGAGGAAACCGTCGTAGCCGTTCACCGCGATCGCGCCGGCGATGCCGAGGAACGAGGCGGCCGACAGGTAGTCCCCGGAGATCGCGATGCCGTTCTGGGGGCCGGTGAACGAGCTGCCCGCGGCGTAGTAGTCCGAGGCTGTCGTCGCCGAGCGGCTCACCCGGTAGACGATGAGGAGGGTGATGACGACGAAGACCAGGAAGATGCCGATGTTCAGCAGCGGGCTGCCGAGCTGCTTCGGCGCCTGGGCCTGCGTCGGGAGGGCGGCGAAGGCCGAGAGGGTCACAGCTTCTCCTCCACGCGAGCCCGGAGCTCGGCGGCGGTCGGGTCGAGGTTCTTCTCGGCGTACCGCGCGTACGCCACCGCGATGACGAAGGTCGAGACGAACTGCAGCAGCCCCATCACGAGGCCCACGGTCAGGTTCGTCCCGCCGAGGCGGGTGTTCATGAATCCGTGCGCGAAGTCGGCGAGCAGGACGTACATCAGGAACCACCCGAGGAAGAGGCCGCTCATCGTGAAGATGTAGCGACGCCAGCGCGAGCGCAGCGCGCGGAACTCCGGACTGCGCTGCATCTGTTCGTACGGGGTCGACGTCGCGTCGGGCGGCGCCGAGCCCCGGGGGCTCTCGTCGGTCGCACTCATGCGCTCTCACCCTTCGGGAGTCGGGGTCGCCGGGTGCCGAATGTTCAACGGAGGAACCTAGTTGTCGTCACTCCGAGAAAGGTGCTCTTTTCGGGTACCTCGTGCCGTTACGGTCGGTATGTTCCGCCCGCGACATTGGTGCTCGTACGCGAGATGCGCGTCTCAGTTCCGACCCACACGCATCTCGCCCAGCCCGAGCCGTTCCGGGGCGTGAAGTCGCAGCAGCGTACGACCGACACCGGCCGGAACCCGGTTGGGGGTCGCACGGCTGACCAGCACCATCGTCAGCACGGCCAGCGGCACCGAGACCGCGGCCGGCTGGGCGAGCAGGATCCCCGCTGTGCCGGGCAGCGTTGCGCCGAACAGCGTGGCGACCGCGGCGCCCAGCGAGAGGACGCCGCCGACCGCGATCCCGGCCACCGCGCCGCGGTCGGTCAACCCGCGCCACCAGATCCCGAGCAGCAGCAGCGGCGCGAACGTCGAGGCGGCCACCGCCAGGGCGAGGGCGACGCTCACGGCGAAGTCGAGGCGGACCATCACGAGCGCGAGCACGATGGGGACGGCCCCGGCCACGTGGGCGGCGATGCGGAAGTCCCCGAGGCGTCCGGGCAGGACGTCGCTGGAGAGCACCCCGGCCACCGAGAGCAGCAGGCCCGCCGAGACCGCGAGCAGCGTCGTCGCGATCCCCGCCGCGACCAGCCCGCCGAGCGCCGCACCCGGCCAGCCGCCGAGGGCGAGCGAGGGCAGGGTGAGCACCGCGGCGTCGCCCTCGCCGCCGACGAGCAGCTGCGGCGCGCTCAGCCGCGCGAGGGCGCCGAGCACGATCGGCACGATGCTGAACCCGCCGAGCAGCGCGAGCACGAGCACCGTCGAACGGCGGGCCGCCCGGCCGTCGGGGTTGGTGTAGTAGCGGACGAGCACGTGGGGCAGGCCCGCCACGCCGAGGCAGGTCGCCAGCAGCAGCGAGTACACCCAGAGCGGGTTCCGCTCACCGGAGCCGAAGGGGCGGTCCCAGGCCTGCTGGTCGGCCACCGCGCCGTCGACCACGGGCACCGCCGACCCGGCGGGGAACGCGAGGGTGGTGTCCTTCCCGACCGGGTGCGGGCCGGGCGACCAGGTGAGCGTGCGGGAGGCGCCGTCGGCGGTGACCTGCACCGTGACCGGGTCGACGACCTGCAGCAGCACGGGGTCGTGCACGGTGACCGTGGTCGGGCGGTCGAAGGTCGCCGGTCCCGCGGTGGGGATGTTCGCGGCGATCCCGGCCCCCAGGAACCAGGCGACGAGGACGACGGCGGGGATCACGAGCGCGACCGCCTTGAGCCAGAAGCCGTACGCCTGCACGAGGGTCATCGAGCGCATGCCGCCGAAGGTGACCGCGGCGGTGACGACGAGGCCCACGACCAGCACGCCCACCCACGCGGGCGCCCCGGTGAGGACCATGAGCACGAGGCCCGACGCCTGCAGCTGCGGGACCAGGTAGAGCCACCCGATGACGACGACCACCATCGTGGTCACCGTCCGCAGCAGCGCGGAGTCGAGCCGGGTCTCGGCGAAGTCGGGCACGGTGTAGGCGCCCGAGCGCCGCAGCGGGGCGGCGACGAAGAGCAGGACCACGACGAAGCCCGCGACGAAGCCGAGCGGGTACCAGAGCCCGTCGACCCCCTCGGTCAGGACGATCCCGGCGACGCCGAGGAAGGACGCCACCGACAACGACTGCCCGGCGATGGCCGCGGCGTTCGCGCGGCTGCGCACCGTGCGGGACGCGGCGAGGAAGTCGTCGGTGGAGCGGGTGACCCGCACCCCGAGGGACCCGATGACGATGACGGCGACCGCCGCGAGGCCGGCCAGGACGAGCGCGACCACGGAGCCGGCGGTGGACACCGCTCAGTCCTCGACGTCGTCGGCGAAATCGAGCTCGTTGCGCTCCGCGTGCCGGGTGTAGAGCCAGCCGAGGACCAGCAGGAACGGGAACGAGAGCACGCCGAGCAGCAGCCACGGCAGCCCGATGCCGAGGACCGGCGCGGCGTCGGAGACCGCGGGCATCGTGAGGAACACGATCGGCAGCACGCCCAGCACGAGGACCACCACCGCGGCGAGCCGCAGCGCCAGCGTGAGCTGGGAGCGCATGAGGTTGGACAGCAGCAGCTCGCCGGTCGCGGTCTGCGCCTCGATCTCGGCGACGGTGCCGACCGCGCGGGTCGGGGAGCGGCGCTCCGAGAGCACGATGCGCACGCGCTCCAGGGGCCGGCCGTCGCCGCGGTCCGCCACGGGGTCGTCGTCGGTGCGCCACCCGTACACGGCGGGCCGGCCCTCGAGCCGCGGCACCTCCTCGGAGGCGGTGACCCCCGAGGCCGGGAACGTCGAGGCGAGCGGCAGCCCGCGCACCGGGGTGGGCGCGATCGCGTCCGGGTCGGGCGCGGCCGGGGTCGGCGGTCCCGCGGCGGGCTCGGGCGCGGGGGCCTCGGGCGTCGGGGCGGGCGTGGGAGCCGGGGCCGGCGTGGGGGTCGGGGCCGGCGTGGGGGTCGGGGCCGGAGCCGGAGCGAGGGGAGCCGCCTGCTCCGCGGCGGTCACCTCGAACCGCTCGGTCTCGGCGTCCGGCGCCGCGTGCCGGGGGCGGTAGCCGGGAGGTGGGGTGTGTCCGGAGGCGGGGGCGTCGTCCCGCAGGGCGTGGCGACCGGGCCCGCCGGTCGCATCGGTGGGTGCGGGCCGATCGCGGCGGGCGCGGACCCGGGCGACGGCCGGGCCGCCGTCCGGGGTGCGTGCGGCCGGGGCGGCCGCGCCGCCCGCGGCGTCGGGACCCGACGGGTCGGCCGGACCGGGGTGCTCGCCCCCGGCCCGGGTCCGGCCGTCGGTGGTGATCACCGCCTGCCCCAGGCCTGTTTC
>NZ_DASXJD010000151.1:0-35572 GCF_036497585.1 Actinomycetospora sp.
CGCTCGTGCAGCACCAGCCACACCGCGCGCAGCCCCGGCTCGTGGCGGGTGAGGCGCACGACGGCGAGCACGGCCTCGGCGTCGTCGAGCGAGGCGCCGACCTCGACGCCGTAGGCGGCGCGCAGGTGCTCGTCGAGCTCGAGGTGCGCGGGCCAGCTGCGCAGCACCGCGATGAAGTCGTCGAGGGCGATCGTGAGCACCGGCTCGACGCACGCCTCCTTGGCCCGGAAGAGCCGCCAGAGGGTCCGTTCGGACACGCCCGCGGCGTGCGCGATCTCCTCACCCGTCGTCTCCGTCACGCCCTGGTCGCGGAACAGCTGCACGGCGTGCCGGGAGATCGCGAGGCGCCGGCGGGCGCGCTGCGCGTCGGTCTCCGGGGGGCGACCGCGGCGCCCGGCACCGTCCTGCGTCCGTTCGGTCGTCACGGCGTCCTCCGTCCGATGGCGACGGGATCGTCACAGCGTAGCGAGTTCTTTTGTGGCAGTCACTGCCATGAAGACGTACCGTCGGCGAGGGAACCACCACCGCGAGGAGTGCTCATGACCGTCGCGCCCGAACGTCCTGCGCTGCCCTTCACCCGGCCCAACGTGCTCGAGCTCGCGCCGCTCTACGACGTGCTGCGGCGGGAGGCGCCGGTCGCGGCCGTCACCACGCCCGCCGGCGACCCCGCCTGGCTCGTCACCCGCTACGAGGAGGTTCGCGACCTGCTCGGCGACAAGCGCCTCGGCCGCTCGCACCCGCACCCGGAGCAGGCCGCCCGGATCACCCACGGCGCCGTGCAGGAGGGCCCGTCGGGCGACTACGAGACCGAGGAGGCCGACCACACCCGCATGCGCCGGCTGCTCACCCCGGCGTTCTCCGCCAAGCGCATGCGCGGATGGGCGACGACGTCCAGGCGCTCGTCGACGGCTACGTCGACGACCTGATCGCGGCCGAGGAGGCCTCGCCCGACGGGGTCGCGGACCTCCACGAGACCCTCGCCGTGCCGCTGCCCGTGGCCGTCATCTGCCGGCTCCTCGGCGTGCCCCCCGAGCACAGCGACTACTTCCGCGACCTCTCCGACCGGATGGCGACCGACTCGGTCGAGGTGGACCCCGCCGGCGCGCGGGCCGAGTTCGGGCGCTTCATGGCGGGACTGGCCGAGCAGAAGCGGGCGCAGCCGTGCGAGGACGTCATCTCCGACCTGGTGCGCGCCCAAGCGGAGGACGAGGGCTACGACTACGCCGAGATGGTCCGGCTCTCGGTCGGGCTGCTCTTCGCCGGCCACGAGACCACCGTGAACCGCATCGGGCTCGGCACCCTCCTGCTGCTCACCGAGCGCGAGCGCTGGGAGGACCTCGCCGCCGACCCCGACGCGCGCACCGGCGCCCACGTCGGGGAGATCATGCGCCTCGGCGCGCCCGGCGACCTCGGGCTGCTGCGCTACGCGCACACCGACGTCGAGGTCTGCGGCGTGACCATCCACGAGGGCGACGCCGTCATCCTCTCGATCAACGCGGCGAACCGGGACCCGGAGGCCTTCGCCGACGCCGAGGCCTTCGACCCCGACCGCGAGGAGCGCGCCCACGTGGGCTTCGGCCACGGCGGGCACTTCTGCATCGGGGCGAGCCTGGCCCGCACCGAGCTGCGCACCGTGTTCCGCACGCTCGCCCGGCGCCTGCCCGACCTGCGCCTGGCCGCCGGGCTCGACGACATCGAGGTGCGCACCCGGCACCTCACCGGCGGCGTGACGGCCCTGCCCGTCACCTGGTGACGACGGCGCCCGCGACCGTTTCGCGACACCGATCCATCGGGCACCACACGACCGTCGGGGGCCGAGTGCCGCCGATCGGGGCGGCTCCGGCCCTCGTTGAGCCAACAGCGGTGCCGGAGCCGCTTCCGCTTGTTGCCGTCGTGCGGCGCACCTTGCAGGGTGGGGCGCGGAGGTGCCCCGTGACGAAGGCCGTGCAGGACCTCATGGTCGAGGTGGAGCGCGTGCGCGACGCGTTCGTCACCGCGCTCCTGCGCCCCGACCCCGACGCCGCCCACGCGCTGCTCACGCCGGACGCCCGCCTCGAGATCGACCCCGCCGGGACCGCGATCACCTCCGCGGACGCCGTGCGGCGGTTCCTCGCCGACGACCTCGCGCACGGCCTGCCCGCCGACCTCACGCTCCGGCGGCACTCCCGCACCGGCGACCGCTGGCACGTCGTCGACGAGGCGAGCGCGACCTTCACCCACGACCGCGAGATGCGCTGGCTGCTGCCCGGCGTCCCCGCGACCGGGCGCCTCGTCGAGGTCGACCTGCTCACCGTGGTGCGCGTGCGCCGCTCGCGGGTCACCCGCGTCCGGCTGGTGTGGGACCTCCTGGACCTGGCCGACCAGCTCGATCTCGACCCCGCGACCCTCCCGCGCCGGCGGCGGGCGCTGCTGCGCGAGGCCGCACCGGGGGCGTGAGCGCCTCGGCGAGCACCGCCGGGCGCCACCCGCGCAGCGAGCTGACCACCGCGAGCCCGTCGGCGCGGCCGAGGTCCTCGGGGCGCAGCACGCGCTCGACGAGATCGCCCCGCTCCACCAGCACCGCCCGGCCCACGCCCGGCAGCGCCCCGCTCCCGAGCGGCGGGGTGCACCACCGGCCGTCGAGACGCACCGCGAGCGAGGCGATCGTCGTCTCGGTGAGCTCGCCGGCGGTGTTGACCAGCACGACGTCGTCGACGTCCGGACGGCTCCGCCGGGCGGCGGCCAGGCGGCGGGCGTAGGGCTCCCGGTCGGTGGTCTTGTGGTGCGGCCAGGTCATCGCGGCGTCGACCGGATCGTCGAGCAGCGGCGGGGCGAGCAGGACGGGGCCGTCGTCGTGGGGGAGGGGCGCGAGCGAGACGTCGACGCCGCCGTCGCGCTGCAGCACCACCCGCACCCGGGCGTCCCGCACGCCCGCCAGCCGCTGCTCGACGGCGGGGCGCACCGCGGCGTCGTCGAGACCCAGGAACGCCGCCGACCCGGCCAGCCGGCCGAGGTGGCGCCCGAGGTGCACCGGGTGCCCGTCCCGCACCGCGAAGGTCTCCAGCAGGCCGGCGCCGCCTGGCCGGTGGGTGAGCACCCGCGCCTTGGCGCGCAGTTCGGCGTGCTCGGCCGCCGCGTCGGAGTCCCAGGTGATGCCGCCGCCCGAGCCGTACACCGCGTGCCCGACGCCGGGCGGCGTCCCCGGTGGGCGGCGGTCGACGACCGCGGTGCGGATCGGGACGGCGAGCTGGACGTCCGGGAGCCCCGTGCCGTGGCCCGGGGGCGCCACCCAGCCCAGGGCGCCGCAGTAGACGCCGCGCGGGGTGTCCTCGAGCTCGGCGATGAGCCGCATCGTCGAGACCTTCGGCGCGCCGGTCACCGACCCGCAGGGGAAGAGCGCCCGCATCAGCTCCGCCAGCCCGACACCGGGCCGGGCCGTCGCGGTGATCTCGCTGGTCAACTGCCAGACGGTCTCGTAGCGCTCCGCCGCGCACAACGACCGGACCCGCACCGTCCCGTCCACCGCCAGCCGCGCGACGTCGTTGCGCAGCAGGTCGACGATCATGACGTTCTCGGCGCGCTCCTTCGGGTCCGCCCGCAGCCGCGCGGCCACCGCCGCGTCCTCGGCCCCGGTGCGCCCGCGGGCTGCCGTCCCCTTCATCGGCCGCAGCGTGAGCTCGTCGCCGGCGCGGCGGACGAACAGCTCGGGGCTCGCGCTGACCACCACGTGGCGGCCGAGGTCGAGCAGCGCGTGGTGGGCGCCGCGCTGGGCGTGGGCGAGGTCGGCGTAGAGGCCCGCGAGGTCGGGGTCGGCCGCGAGGTCGAGCACACCGTCGACGCGGCCGGTGAGGTTGGTCTGGTAGGTGAGCCCGGCGGCGATGTGCTCGCGCACCCGCGCGACGCGCACGGCGTGCCCGGCGGCGTCGTCGCGCAGCTCCCACCGGCCGGTCGGCGCGCCCGCGGGTGCCACCACCGGAACCTGACACGGCGCGTGCCGGGTGAGGCCGAACCGGACGAGCGGGGGACCGTCGGGGTCCGGGGCGCGGGTGACGAGGTGCGGGTCCAGCCCGGGGGCCGCCTCGTAGGCGAGGTATCCGTAGGCCCAGGCACCCGCCGCGGTCGCCGCGTCCACGGCGGCGAGCACGCCGGCGACGTCCTCGGGAGCGGTCGCGACCAGGACCTCGTCGGGCGGGTCGAAGGCCAGCGCGCGGCCCGTACGCAGGTCGTCGAAGCGGGCGCCACCGGTCACGCGCGCACAGCCTTCCCGACGCCGGGCGCGAGGTCGATGCGCGTACCGTCACCCCATGCTCGGCTCCCCGACCTGGCCGCCGCCGGACACCGATCGCAACCGGTTCCTCTTCCGGCTCGGGTTCCCGGTCGGGGTGCTCGCGTCGGCCTACGTGCTCACGTTCGCGCTCCTGAGCAACGGGTGGCTGCCGTACGTCGTCGCCGTCCTGCTGATCGCGGCGACCCTGATGCTCGGCATCGGCCTGCTCCTCATGCGGGCGCAGCGCCGGGCGGCGGGGCCGGCGGCCGAGCCCACGAAGGAGCCCGACGAGGCCCCGGACGGGGCCGAGGGTGCGCCTACACCGCGTCCTCGTCCGCGACCTGCTCCCAACGCTCGCTGAGCTCGTCGAGGGCGCTCAGCAGCGACCCGAACCCGGCGTTGTCGTCGCCGCCGTTCATCAGCCGCAGGTTGAGCCGCGCGACCCGGCGCGTGACCTCCGCGAGCACCGACTCCCCCTGCGGGGTCAGCGTGAGCAGCTTGCGCCGGCCGTCCGCCGGAGCGGTGTCGCGCTGGATGAGCGCGCGGTCCTCGAGGCGGCGGCACACGTCGGCCATCGTGGAGCGGTCGAGCGCCACGGAGTTGGCCAGGGAGCCCTGGTCGACCCGCGGATAGCTCTGCACGGCGGTCATGACGGCGAACTGCGGGCCGGTCAGGGCGGTGTCCACGTGCCGCAGCCACGCCGCCGCGTAGGCCTGGTAGAGCCGCCGGACGAGGAAGCCCGGCGCGCTGCGCAGCGGCTCCGGCGTGTTGGGCGCGCCGCCGGGCCCGGCGGCGCCGTTCCTCGGCGTCCCGGTCTCCGGCTCCGACGGGCCCGCTCCGTCCCGCTGCGCCGACCCGCTCTCTGGAGACATCCGGCCCTCGTTCCCCCTCGGGCGCGGAGTGCTCCGTCACCGATCACGAGGCGTTGACCCCGGACAGGTGATCGGTTCGCGGAGCACCCCACCGCGAACAGCACGTCACCCGTCCGGTGGACGGGAACGTGTTCCCCCTGCACGCCGCGTCGCGACGATGGGTTGCACGCTACGTTCTCGACCCCCGTCGAAGCGAGTCGTAGTGGCCCGGCGCGTCGCGAAAGCGGCTTCAGACCCGGCCGGGAGCCTCCGTCGGGACCTGCGCGGGGAAGAGCCGGCGGACGTCGTCGAGGGTCACGAGCCGCAGGCCGATCACCTGGTCGACGACGGCGACCCGCCATCCGCGGGTCTTGTCGTTGAGCCGGACGCCGCGCAGCCAGCGCTGGGCGTGCCGGAAGGCCTCGCTCTGGGTCTTCGGGCTCGGCACGGGCCGGCCCGCCCCGCGGTGCCAGGCGGCGATCTGGTCGGCGTCGCCGTGCACGTCACGCACCCCGGGGCCGGCCGCGCCCTCCGGGGTCTGCGCGGCCGCGATCAGCGTCGGGCCGCACGCGGCGACCAGGACCGACCACCACGTCTCGTCGGTCGGCAGGGCCGCGTTCACCGTCGCGCCGCCGGCGACATCGGTCCCGCCGGTGACCGCCGCGGCCGCGCCCACCGGCCCGAACGCGAGCAGGGCCAGCGTCACCTCCCGCCCGTCGGCGAGCCAGAGCCCGAGCGAGGCCCGCGAGTCGCGCACCAGCAACCCGTTGCCCGCCCGGATGCGGTCCTGCCCGGCGACGCCCGGGACGACGAGCGTCAGCTGCCCGCCGTGGCGCTGGCGGTTGATCACCAGGTAGGCGTCGTCGCGCACCTCGATCTCGGCCGCGACCCGGGAGACCTGGTCGTCACCGACGTGCACGTGCCGTTCCGATCCGGCGTTGCGCCCGATCGTCGCCGTCTCGCCCCACGGCACGGAGATGCGTCGCTCGGTGCGCACGTCGAGCAGGGCGAGGCCGCCGAGCGGCAGCCGCCGCACCGGCTCGCGCACCTGCCTCACCCGTCCTCCCGCCGTCGGCTCCCGCTGCTCAGTATCCCGGTGCGACGACGGGTGCGGTGGTCGGCGCGTCGTCGCGCGGCTCCGGCGGCCGCTCGGGAACCTGCAGGCGCAGTCGGGGGCCGTCGGCGCCCAGGGCGAGCGCCGCGCCGGGCGCGAGCCGCGCGGGCCCGGTGACGGACACGCCGTCGACGGTGGTGCCGTTGGTGGAGCCGAGGTCCGTGATGGTCCAGTCGCCGGCGCGGTCGGGCTCGAGGACGAGGTGGTGCCAGGAGACGCTCGGGTGGTCGACCGGGACGTCGCTCCCGGGATCGCGCCCGAGCTCGCTGCGCCCCTGCACGTCGGTGTCGGCCAGCCCGGAACCGGCGGGGTCGTCGACCACGAGGACCGCGCGGGGAGCGGGGGTGGGCGCGAGCCGGGCGATCGTGGTCCGCAGCCGCGCCGGGACGGACACCGTCGCCATGGCGGCGAGCGCCTCTGCGGACCACGATCGTCGGGGCGCCGCCGGCAGCGCCGGCCGCGGGGGTGGCGCCGGGAGGGGACGGCGTCCGGACACCGGGCGCGCGGAGCCGCGCGCCGGGGCGAGCGGTGCGGCGGTCGAGGCGCACGCCGCGGCCACCGGCGGCTGCTGCGGCTCGGAGAACGCGGCGGTGACGACGACGCGGCCGAGCGGGACGTCGTCGGACACCAGCAGGTGGACCCAGGTGCGCTCGGCGAGCCGGCGCACGCCCTGCTCGCGGCCGCGGTCCACGTAGCCCTCGGCGAGCTCCCGGGCCAGGGCCTCGAGCGGGCGACGGCCGGCCACCTCGGCCGCGTCGACCGGGTTCCACTCCACCCACAGGTGCGGGGCCGCGACCTGCTGGCCGCGCGGGGTCCACACCAGGGCGTCCTGCCCGTCGAGCCGGGACGCGGTGGCGCGCAGCAGCCCGTCGCCGTGCACCCAGGGGCGTGCCAGCGCCATCCGCAGCACGCGGCGCACCGGGGCGCCGGCCGGCGGCGCGATCGAGAAGTCGGTGGTGGCGCGCTCCGCGGTCGGGGCGTCGAGGGGCGCCGGACGAGGCCGGGCCCAGGCCGCGACGACGACCGCGAGCCCGGCCGCCAGGCCCAGCAGCACGACGATCAGCAGGGCGACCAGCAGCGATCCCGACATCCACCACAGCAGCCCGATGACGACGGTGCCCGCGCCGAGCCCCAGCCGGGCCCGCGGGCCCAGCAGCGGCGGGCGGGTGGTGCGCTCCGGGGCGCTCACGCCGGCCCCCCGACCGCGACGACGCGGCCCAGACCCGGGACCCGGTCGACGAGCTGGGACGGCGTCGGGAGGTGGGCGGTGGTCGTCGTGAGCACCGAGCTGCCGCGGACGGCGTCCCCGAGCCCGGCCGGCCCGACGGCCGCCAGCGCGGTGCCGATGGCCACGCACACCACGAGCGCGAGACCGCCGTGGGCGACCACCCCGACGATCCGCTCGAGCAGGTGCGGGCGGGCGATCCGCCCGTCCCCGCGCCGCGCGAGGGCGTCGGCGAGCCGCCGGCCCACGCCGAGGCCGATCAGCCCGGCGACGACGATCGCGACGACGAGCAGCACCGTCGACGAGGCGTCCCACCACGTCGCGAGCGCGCCGCCGAGGAACACCCCGGCCACCGCGCCCGCCAACGACAGCACCAGCGCCGTGCCGCCACGCCGCCAGCCCCGCCACGCGGCGAGGGCGACGACCACGAGCACCACCAGGTCGACGGCGACGTCCGTCCCGCCCACGGGTCCTCCTCGGGTCCGACCGAACTCCTGTCGACCTCGAGTCAAGCCGCGCCGGTGCCTCTGGTGGCGAGCGCGATCGGGAAGTAATTCCCCGGCTTTGGGCCTGCGGCCCTCGTGCGTGCGTTTCCGTGCCCAGGCACGGAAACGCACGCACACTTGCGCCGGTCAGAGCATGCGCCCCCACGCGAGAAGAACACCCCGGGCCGGTCACCACGAGGATCGCCCGGCACGGACACGTCGCGATGCCAGCCGTGCTGACGCCCCGCTCAGAGGCCTCGGAACGGCCGATCGCCGGCTCCTGTGCGCTGGGGCACATCGACGCGTGTGACCGGCATCGTGCGGTCAACCCGGTACCGTGGGTAGCGGTAACCGCCGGTCTCCGGTACTCCTGGTACCTAGTACTTCACCAGGCAGAGGAGAGACCGTGACAGCGATCGGAGACTCGCCGCTGGCGCGCCGTGTGCGTGCCGCCGCGACCCGCTTCACCACCCCGCTGCTCCCCGACGACTACCTGAGCCTCGTCAACCCGCTGTGGTCCGCCCGTGAGCTGCGGGGCCGCATCGTCAGTGTCACCCCCGAGGCCGAGGACGCGGCGACCCTCGTCGTCGAGCCGGGCTGGGGGTGGACCTTCGAGCACTCCGCCGGCCAGTACATCGGCATCGGCGTGCAGATCGACGGGCGCTTCGTGTGGCGCTCGTACTCGCTCACGACGCCGCCGTCGCGTGACGGCCGACGACTCGTGGTCACCGTGCGGGCGATGCCCGACGGCTTCGCCTCGCACCACCTCGTGCACGGCGTGGAGCCCGGCACCGTCGTGCGGCTCGCGCCCCCGCAGGGCGAGTTCGTCCTGCCCGAGCCGCTGCCGGGCAAGGTCCTGCTGCTCTCCGCAGGCAGCGGCATCACGCCGATCATGGCGATGCTGCGGACCCTGGACCGGCGGCACGGCTCGGGCTCGCTGGCGGACGTGACCGTGGTGCACTCCGCGCCCGACGCCGACCGCGCGCTCTTCGCCGAGGAGCTCGACCTGCTCGGCCGCCGCCACCCCGGCTGGCGGATCGTGCAGCGTCACACCAGCGCGGCCGGACGCCTCGTCCTGACGGGGAGCGGTGCCGACGGCGAGATGCTCGAGGACGTCGTCCCCGACTGGCGCGAGCGCGAGACCTGGGCCTGCGGCCCGGCCGCGATGCTCGACGACGCCGAGAAGCTCTGGGCCGACGCCGGGAACGCCGACGCGCTGCACCTCGAGCGGTTCGCCGCTTCGTTCGGCGCCGCGGCCCAGGAAGGAATGACACAGGGCGGCACGATCACCTTCGCCCGCAGCGGCCGGACCGTCGAGAGCGACGGCGCCACCACCGTGCTCCAGGCCGGCGAAGAGGCCGGCATCCCCATGCCCTTCGGGTGCCGCATGGGCATCTGCCACACATGCGTGGCCCCGCTGCGCACCGGCGCCGTCCGCGACCTGCGCGACGGCACCGAGCACCGGGTGGCCGACACCGACCAGTCCAGCCAGACCGTCCAGACGTGCGTCACCGCCGCTGCGGGCGACTGCACCGTCGACCTGTAAGAGAGAGGAGCGGCTCCATGGCCATCTCCGACATCAAGGAATTCGCCCACCTGACCGAGGCCGACGTCGAGGCCCTCGGCGAGGAGTTCGACCAGATCCGTCGCGACGTCGAGGCGTCGCGCGGAGCCTCCGACGAGGAGTACATCCGCTCGATCATCCGCACCCAGCGCCGCATCGAGATCGCGGGCCGCGCTGCACTGTTCGGCAGTGTCGTGCCGCCGCTGTGGATGGCCGGCGCCGCCCTGCTGGGCGTGGCCAAGATCCTCGAGAACATGGAGATCGGACACAACGTCATGCACGGCCAGTGGGACTGGATGAACGACCCGGAGATCCACTCGGCCACCTGGGAGTGGGACAACGTCTGCCCGGCCGAGCAGTGGAAGCACTCCCACAACTACCTGCACCACACCTATACGAACGTCCTCGGTAAGGACAAGGACGTCGGCTACGAGATCCTCCGGGTCACCTCCGACCAGAAGTGGAACCCGGTCAACCTCGGCCAGCCGGTGTTCAACACCCTCCTGATGCTGCTCTTCCAGCACGGCGTGGCGATCCACGACCTCGACATCGAGGGCCTGCTGCGCCGGGACATCCAGGACCCGGAGGAGTTCAAGGCCAAGCTCGAACAGGTCGGGCGCAAGATGCGCAAGCAGATGGGCAAGGACTACATCCTCTTCCCGCTGCTCACAGGCCCGTTCTTCCTCACGACGCTGACCGCCAACATGGCGGCGAACCTCATGCGCAACGTGTGGTCCTACGCGATCATCTTCTGCGGGCACTTCCCGGACGGCGCGGAGGTGTTCACCGAGGAGCAGTTGGAGAACGAGACGCAGGGGGAGTGGTACCTGCGCCAGCTGCTCGGCTCGGCGAACTTCACCGGCGGACGGCTCATGCACGTCATGAGCGGGTCGCTGGGCTACCAGATCGAGCACCACCTGTTCCCGGACCTGCCGTCCAACCGGTACCCGGAGATCGCGGAGCGGGTGAAGGAGATCTGCGCGAAGTACGACCTCCCGTACAACATCGGGCCGTTCCCGAAGCAGTTCTGGCGCTCGATCCGCACCATCTGGCGGCTCGCGCTGCCGAACAAGAAGTTCGCCGCGGAGCAGCAGGCCCACGAGGCCGAGGGTCTGCACCGCGACCACGCCACGACGTCGCCGGCGGCCGAGGCGGCCCCCCTCGCGGCCTGACACCCGGGCACGGCGGCCCGCCCCGGAGCACTCCGGGGCGGGCCGTCGCGTCGTGCGGGGGCATGATCACGACTTCGTGAGCGACACGCGCAAGCGGTGACACGACACCCTCAGGAGGTCCGGATCTCCGCCACCGGCCGCCGCGAGGGGTCCGGTGCCGCCCCGCCATGATCACGACCTCCGTGGCAACGGCCTCTGGACGCCAGGACCCGCCACACAAGCGTTGATCTCGCTCCGGGCGTGCAGTGTCCTGGTCGACCGCGACGTCGTCGTCGAGCCGACTAGCGTGACGGCCGTGTCGATCTCCGCCTACGGCTCGTGGCCGACCCCGGTGACCTCGGAGCTGGTGGTCGCCGAGGCGGTCCGCCTCGACGAGGTCCGTCCCGACGGCGCCGACGGTTACCTGTGGGGCGAGGGGCGCGCGAGCGAGGGCGGCCGCACCGAGCTGGTGCACCGCGCCCCCGACGGGACGACCACCGACCTGCTCGGCGAGGGCGGCAACGCCCGCACCGCGGTGCACGAGTACGGCGGCGGGGCCTGGTGGACCTCGCGGGCCGAGCCCGGCGTCGTCTTCCACGTCGACTGGACCGACCAACGGCTGCGGCGGCTGGCCGACGGCGAGGACACCGCCCTGACGCCGGAGCCCGCCGCGACGCGCGGGGACCGCTACGCCGACGGCGACGTCGCCCCCGACGGCACCTGGCTGGTCTGCGTGCGCGAGCACCACCCGAGCCCCGACGCCCCCGCCACGGAGGTCGTCAACGAGGTCGTGCGGCTCGACGCGCAGCGGCCCTCGACCCCCGAGGTGCTGGTGAGCGGCCCCGACTTCGTCGCCGCGCCGCGGATCTCGCACGACGGCGACCACCTGGCGTGGGTGGCGTGGGACCACCCGTCGATGCCGTGGGACGACACCGTCCTGCGGGTGCGCGACCTCACCTCGGGCGAGGAGGTGATCGTCGCCGGCGGGCCGGGGGAGTCGGTCGGCGAGCCGACCTGGCACCGCGACGGGACGCTGACCTTCCTCTCCGACCGCACCGGCTGGTGGAACCTCTACCGGTGGACCGCCGCGCACGGCGTCGAGCCGCTCGTGGAGATCGACGCCGAGATCGGGGTGCCGGCCTGGCAGCTCGGCGGCTCCCGGTACGCGGTGCTCGCCGACAGCCGGGTCGTGTTCGCCCGCTCCTCGGAGGGGTTCGACGCGCTGGCGGTCCGCGAGGTCGACGGGTCGGTGACGACGCTCGACACCGGCTTCACCGCGATCCGCTCGGTGCGTGCCGATGGGTCGGACGCCGTCGTGTGCGTCGCCGGGACCCCGACCACCGAGCCCGGCGTGCACCGCGTGGCCACCGACGGCACCGTGACCACCCTCGGCGCCCCGCGCGACCTCGGGCTCGACCCGGAGGCGATCTCGGTCCCCGAGCCCATGACGTTCTCCTCGGTCGACCGGGACGGTGACGCCCGGGAGGCCCACGCGCTCTACTACCCGCCGTCCGCCGCGCACGCCGCCCCCGAGGGCGAGCTGCCGCCACTGCTCGTCGTCATCCACGGCGGCCCCACCGGCTCCGCCACCCCGGTGCTCGCCGTCGGGCTGCAGTACTGGACCAGCCGCGGGTTCGGGGTCGTCGACGTCGACTACGGCGGGTCCACCGGCTACGGGCGTGCGTACCGGGAGCAGCTGCGGGGCGCCTGGGGGATCGTCGACGTCGCCGACTGCCTCGCCGCCGCCCGGGCCCTCGCCGACGCCGGGCGGGTCGACCCGGCCCGGCTCGCGATCCGCGGCGGCTCCGCCGGCGGGTTCACCACGCTCGCCGCGCTGGCCCGCGCCGACACCCCGTTCGCGGCCGGGGCCGACCACTTCGGCGTCGCCGACCTCGAGGCGCTCGCCCGCGACACCCACAAGTTCGAGTCCCGCTACCTCGACGGGCTCGTCGGGCCCTACCCGGACGACCGCGACGTCTACGTCGCGCGCTCACCGCTGCACCACGTCGAGGAGTTCGCGACGCCGCTCATCGTGCTGCAGGGCGACGAGGACGCGATCGTCTCGCCCAACCAGTCGGAGATGATCGTCGACGCGCTTCGCGCCCGCGGCGTCCCGGTGGCGTACCTGCTCTTCGCCGGGGAGCAGCACGGCTTCCGCAAGGCCGAGAACATCCGCCGGGCGCTCGACGCCGAGCTCGCGTTCTACGCGCGGCTCTTCGGCTTCGACCTGCCGGCCGACGAGGGCATCGCGCCGGTCGAGATCGAGAACCTGGCCTGACGTCTCCTCCGAACGAGCGTCGACGATCACTCCCGGAGGGCACGCCCGGGCGCCTACCGTGCGACATCCGCCCCGACGACGCGGCGGGCCGCCCGGAGGGAGACGACGGTGCCGTTCCGCACGCCCGACCGCGCGGAGTGCGACGTCGAGAACCTCGGCGAGAGCACCATCGAGTCGCCCCTGGCGCCCGTCTTCGCGGCCTTCGAGCGCGCCGGGCCGGTCGGCCACGTCGACCCCGACGACCGGGTGCTGCTCGAGGACACCGAGCAGGCGGTCGCCGCCCGCGACCCCGCCGCCGGCCCGCCGCCCAGCTTCGAGCCGGCCCGCGCGCAGCGCCGACTGTTCTTCGACCCGCGCTCGACCACCGTCGCGATCGTCACCTGCGGCGGCCTCTGCCCCGGGCTCAACGACGTCATCCGCGGCCTGGTCCAGCAGCTGCGCCGCCACTACGGCGTCGAGCGGATCCTCGGCATCCGGCACGGTTACCTCGGGCTCACACGCGAGCACCGCGACGAGGCCGTGGAGCTCTCCGGCGCGATGGTCCAGGACATCCACCAGGCCGGCGGGACCTTCCTCGGCACCTCCCGGGGCCGCCAGGACCCGGCCGAGATGGTCGACTCGCTCGAGCACCTCGGCGTCGACGTGCTGTTCGTCATCGGCGGCGACGGCACCATGACCGGCGCGCGCGGGATCGTCGAGGAGGTCGGACGCCGCGAACTCGCGATCGCGGTGATGGGCCTGCCCAAGACCATCGACAACGACCTGCCCTTCATCGACCAGAGCTTCGGGTTCCTCACCGCCGTCGCCCGCGCCGCGGACACCGTCCACGCCGCCCACGCCGAGGCGCTCTCGGTCCGCGACGGGGTGTCGGTGGTGAAGCTGATGGGACGCCACGCCGGCTTCGTCGCCTGCTATGCCGCGATCGCGGTGAACGACGTCGACCTCGTGCTCATCCCCGAGGTGCCCTTCACCTGGGACGGGCCGAACGGGCTGCTGGCGTGCGTGCAGGACTGCCTGGAGCGACGGGGGCGGGCGCTGGTCGTCGTCGCCGAGGGCGCCGGGGCCGAGCACCGCGACGAGGGCGAGGACGTCGGGCCCCTCGTGCGCGACCGCCTCGTCGCCGACCTCACCGCCGCCGGCCACGAGCCGGTGATGCGCTACCTCGACCCGAGCTACGCGATCCGCTCGGTGCGCGCCGACACCTACGACAGCGTCTACTGCGTGCAGCTGGCGCACGCCGCCGTCCACGCCGCGATGGCCGGGCGCACCGGCGCCGTCGTCGCGCGCTGGCGCAGCCGCTACGTGCTCGTGCCGATGACGCTCATGACCGAGGTGCCGCACCGCGTGGATCCCACGGGCGAGCTCTGGGCCTCGGTACTCGAGGCCACCCGACAGCCGACCCGTCTCGACGACGAGGGTGTCCGGCTTCGGCCCGACGAGCAGCGATCGGACTAGGGCGGGACGGGTTCCGGGTCGGGTTCCGGGACGTGGCGCCGCGGTCGGACCAGCGAGATCAGGCACCCGACGACGAGGGTGACCACCACCCCGAGCGGCACGAACCACGGGAACGCCAGCGGCTGCCCGCCGATGGAGATGCCGAGCGCCGCCCAGGCGGTGACGACGAGCGTCGCGACGAACGCGACCGGAGCCGCGATCCCGTCGGCCCGCGGGACGAGCAGCCCGAGCAGGAACGCTCCGAGCAGCGCGCCGTAGGCGTAGGAGGCGATCGAGAGCCCGAGCACGATCACCGGGTTGTCGGTCGTCGTGAACAGCGACGCGAACCCGACCATGACCAGCGCCCACACCCCGGTCATCCAGCGCGCGACGGCGAGCATCGTCGCCTCGGCGGGGCGCCAGTGCTAGGCCACCCCGGGCACGCTGATGACGGTCCGCGTCGAGGTCTCGCTCGCGACGATCGAGAACATCACCGCCCACCACGGCAGCGAGCGCTCGCCCGTGAAGTAGTCGGTGGCCGAGCGCTGCCGCCCGGAGAGCTTCAGCCCGATGACGGCGATCGCCACGAGGTAGGCGACGATCACGGCGAGGTCGACGGCATGGCTCACCCCGTCACCTCCTTCCCGGCGAGCAGGACGGACGACACGCGCAGGGCATCGTCGAGGACCGTCACGTCCGCGACGCCACCGGGGCGCAGCACGCCGAGATCGGGGTGCGGACGGCGGCCGGGCGGGACGAGGCGCGCAGGGGTGGCGGTGGCGGCGACGAGGGCGGCGGAGAGGTCGATCCCGGCGGCGACGGCGGTGCGGACGCAGCCGGCGAGGGTCGCCGCACTGCCGGCCAGCGTGCCGTCGGGGTTGCGGACAGCGCCGTCGGCGACCGTGAGCGCGACGTCGCCGAGGACGAAGGTGCCCTCGGGCATGCCGGCGGCGGCGGTCGCGTCGGTGACGAGCGCCCACCGGCCGGCGGCGGCCACGGCGACGACGCGCAGGACGTCGGGGTCGAGGTGGTGGCCGTCGGCGATCACCGTGACCACCGCGCCGGGATGGGCGAGCGCGGCCGCCGCGAGGCCGGGGGCGCGGTGGGCGAACCCGCTCATGGCGTTGAACAGGTGCGTGGCGCCGCTGACGCCGGCGTCGAACCCGGCGTGCGCCTGCGCCGCGGTCGCGTCGGAGTGCCCGGCCATCACCGCGACCCCCGCCGCGGTGGCCTGCCGGACCAGATCGAGGGCACCGTCGAGCTCCGGGGCGAGCGTGGTGATCGCGACCTCGCCCGCGTCGAGCAGGGTCGTCAGGAGTTCCGGGTCGGGGGAGTGCAGGTGCTGCGGGGGGTGCGTGCCGGCGCGGGCGGGGGAGAGGAAGGGACCCTCGACGTGGGCGCCGAGCAATCGCGCGCCGGCCTCCTGGTTGCGGCCCCGGTCGAGGTGCCCCAGGGCGGTCACGAGGGTGTCCGGCGTCGCGGTGATGACCGTCGGGGCCACCGCCGTCACCCCGTCCGCCGCCACGGCGTGGCGCAGGGCGGTGACCTCGTCGACGTCCGCGACGGAGGTGAGGTCGATCCCGGCGTAGCCGTTGCACTGCACGTCCACGAGCCCCGCGACCGCGATCGCCCCGCCCCGTGCCGGCGGGAGCCCCACCGCCTCCACCACACCGTCGGCCACGGCCACGTCCCCGGGGTGCAGCACCCCGCCGACGAGCGCCGCGGACACGCCCAGCCGCCGGCTCACGGCGCCCCACGCCGCCCGGCGCGCGAGGGGAGCCCTGGTGCGCGCAGAGCGACCGGATCGTCCCCTCGCGGAACGACCTCCAGGGAGTGCACCGCGCCGACCGGGTCGGGCAGCCGCAGCGGCGCGTGCCCGCGGCTGATCCGGCCGAGGACCCGCGCCCCGTCCATCGAGGTCCCGGAGAGCATCCCGACGACGATCACCCGGCCTCCCCGCCGGCCGCGGCGGCCACCGCGGCGCGGACCGACCCGGCGGCGACCAGCCGGGCGCGGGCGGCTTCGCCGTCGAGACCCGCGAGGAGGACGACGAGGGCCGCGGCGACGTCGTCGTCGGCGGCGGCGAGCGCCTCGCGGGCCAGGGTGATGTCGACACCGGTCGCGTCGCGCACGATCCGCTCCGCGCGGCGGCGCAGCTTCGCGTTCGTGACGCGGACCCCGACCATCCACGGCCCGTAGGTCGCGCCGGCACGCACCATCGCCGCCGTCGTCAGCGTGTTGAGCGCGACCTTCTGCGCGGTGCCCGCCGCCAGCCGGGTCGAGCCCGCGAGCACCTCGGGGCCGGTGACCAGCTCGACCGCGATCCCGGCGACCGCCGCGGCCGGACTGCCCGTGGTGTTGACGACGGCCACCGTCGCCGCACCCCGCTCGCGGGCGGCACGCAGCACACCGAGCACGTAGGGCGTGCGCCCCGAGGCGGCCACCCCGACGACGACGTCGCCCGGCCCCACCCCGACCCGCGCCACGTCCCCGCATCCGGCCGCATCGTCGTCCTCGGCGTTCTCGACCGCCGCCCCCGCGGCACCCGCCCCGCCCGCGAGCAGGGCGAGCACCCGCGCGGGGTCGATGCCGAAGGTGGGGGGCAGCTCGGCGGCGTCCTGCATCGCGAGCCGCCCGGAGGTCCCGGCCCCGGCGTAGACCAGCCGGCCCCCCGCGCGGAAGGCGGCCGCGAGCACGTCGACCGCGGCGGTCAGCGGCCGCGCGACGGCGGCCACCGCGGCCGGCGCGGCGGCCTGCCCGTCGAGCAGCCGGGCGACCAGGTCCGCCGTGGCGAGCACGTCGAGCTCCTCGGAGCCGGCGCGCACCCCTTCGGTGGGGAGCCGGTCCACCTCGGCGGCCAGCCCCGGCTCAGCGGTCGGGGCGCGGCGCCGGACGAGGACGGGCTCGTGCGGCGTGGTGCGGTCCTCCAGCAGCCGGAACAGGCCCGCCAGCGCGTCCCCGTCCGGGCCGCGCACCACCAGGTCCGGGCGGGCCGCGGCCAGCCGCGGCACGAGGGCGTCGGCGAGCCCGCCCACGACGGCGCACTCGCTCCCGGGCACCGACCCCCCGGCCGCGTCGAGGGTCGCGACGAGCGCGGTGACGGAGTCGTCGACGAGCGCCCGGGCGACGGTGTCGCCGCCCTCCGCCGCGGCGAGCACGGCGGGCGCGAAGCCGGCGAGCTGCGCGGGCGAGTCGGGGCGTGCCGCGAGCATCTCCCGGGCCGGGCCGGCGAGCGCGGTCGGTGGGCCCGCCCCGTCGAGGGCCCGCAGCGCCGCGCGCAGGCCCTCCTGCCCGAGCCGCGCGCCGCCGCCGGCGTCGCCGAGCAGCAGGCCGTGCCCGTCGACGCGCCGCACCCGGCCGTCGGGGGACACGCCCAGCGCGACCGCCCCGGTCCCGACGGCGAGGACCACCTGGCCGGCCGACCCCGCCGTGGCGAAGGCGCCCGCGTGCCAGGCGACGATGTCGGAGGTCACCACCACCGCGTCGGGATCCGGCCCCACCCAGCCCGCGGACAGCAGGTCGGCCAGCTCCTCGGCGGCCCGCGGGTGGGTCAGGGCGCCGGGCACCCCGACGACGAGGCGCCACGGCCCGCCCGGCTGCTCGTCGACCGCCGCCCGCACCGCCGCGGCCACCGTCGCCGTCCCGCCCGCATCGCCCAGCCCGCCCCCGGTCGACGTCGTCCGGCGCCGGTCCGGGGCCCCGGGCTCCCGCCACAGCACCCGGCCGCCGGAGCGCCCCAGGTCGACGGCGACGGAGGTCACGAGCTGCGCTCCGCTACGTCTCCGGTCTCGAGGGTCGAGCTCCGCTCCGCTACGTCTCCTGGCGGCATGATGTCCATCTCGATCAGGTAGCGGTCCCCGCGCGCGAGCGAGTCGACCCGCTCGACCACCTCGCCGTGCTGGTCCCGGGATGTGCGGACGAAGCGCAGCGCCGGCGCGCCGGGCTCGACCCCGAGCAGGGACGCCTCGTCGGAGCCGAGCACCACGGGGGCCACCGACTGCGTGCCCGAGCGGATGCGGCGCCCGAACCGGGTCGCCAGGGTGTCGTAGTAGGACGCGGTGCCCTCGAGGTCCTCGCCGCGCAGCCCGGGGACGCGGTCGGCGGGGACGTGCAGGGTCTCCAGCGTCATCGGCTCGTCGTCCGCGAGGCGCACGCGGCACACCCGCAGCACCGCCTCCCCGCCGGACATCTCGAGGTGCGCCGCGAGCTCGGTGTCCGCGACCACGGTGTCCCACCACAGCAGCGTCGAGGACGGGACCAGCCCGCGACGGCGCATGTCGTCGCCGAACGAGGTCGCCATCAGCGGCTGGGCCACCGTCGGCCGGCGCACGAAGGTGCCCGCGCCGTGGCGCCGCTCGACGACGCGGCGCGCCATCAGCTCCTCGAGCGCCTTGCGCACGGTCGCGCGGGACACCCCGAAGCGCCCCGACAGTTCGCGTTCGCCTGGCAACATGGCACCGGGGCCCACCTCGGTGGCGAGCGCGGCGATCCGGGCGCTCACCTCGAGGGATCTGGTGGCCCGCACCACGAGAGGTATAGACCTCTGACCCCAGTGAATCAAGAGGTACGGACCTGTGCGGATCGAGCGTCTGGTCGTCTCGTCGGGGCACGCCTACGAGGGCCGACCCTCGGGCGGGCCGGTCCCGGTGCGGACGTGGTCGCCGGAGACGATCGAGCTCCGCGCGGGGTTCGGCGTCGTGGGGGACCGCTACGCCGGACGGGCCGCCCACCGGGACGCGGCGCTGACGATCATCGCGGCGGAGGCCCTGGAGGCGGTCGCGGCCGAGCTGGGGGTGCCGCCGTTCGACGCGGTGCTGGCGCGGCGCACCGTCGTCACCCGGGATCTGGAGGTCGAGGCGCTGCGGGGCACCGAGGTGCTGCTCGACTCCGGCGACGGCCCGGTCCTGCTCGGCGGCCGCCGGCCCGCGGCATCCTGCGCGTGGATGGACACGGTGCTCGCGTCCGGCGCCCACGCCGCTCTGCGCGGGCGGGCCGGGGTGCGGTTCGCGGTGCTCGGCAGCGGCGTCCTGCGGGTGGGCCCGCTGTCGGTGACGTTCCCGCCGGGGGAGTCGCTCCTCGACGCCGCCGACGACGCGGCCCTGCTGGCCGCCCGCCTCGACCCGACCCGGGCCGCCGTCGGGACCCATCGCCGCCGGTGAAGCAGGGCCGTCCGACGGCCCGTGTGCGCGACGCCCACCGTCGGCGGAACCGATGGCGAGCCGTCCTTCCGTGTGCGCGGCGCGCGTCGGATGACCGCTGGTCGTGACGCCGGTCGAACCGTGCGCGTTGCGCACACGGCTCGCAGCAGTGGGCGGCGAACGGTCAGCAATGGTGCGTGGCGTACACGGCTGGCGGCAGTGGTCGACGAACGGTCATCAATGGTGCGTCGCGCACACGGTGGATTGGGAGTCGATGGTCAACGAAGCTCCCGGCCTAACGCGCGACGAGCAGCACCGTCACGACAGCGACGACGCCGCCGGCCGACCACGCGAGCACCCGGTACCGGTTCGTGCGCACCAGGCGGTCGAGGACGACGTCGTCGTAGGCCACCGCGAGGCGCTGGTGGCAGGGCACCGAGACACCGACCGTCACGGCCACCGTCGCCGCCCCGCACACCGCCGCGAGCGCGGCGAGCCAGAACGGCACGCCGTCGGGGCGCCACACCAGCAGCACCGCACAGGTGACGCCCTGCACCGCCCATGGCCCGCTGACCGTCCAGGCCATGAGCCGGGTGTGGCGGTCGTGCTGCTCGCGCCAGCGCCCCCGGTCGATGCCGCGGAACCCGGGGTACACGAGCACCTGCACCACCCAGACCAGCCCGACGCAGAACCACACCACGGCCAGGTGGACGACGAGGAGGGGCACGTGGGCGGGAGTACCCCTGTTCAGGCTCGGGGCGAGGCCAGCCGCGACGACAGCTCGGCGGCGGCCTCCACGGTCGCCGCGGCGAGGGCGGGCAGGACCGGGCGGACCCGGGCCGCCGCGCCGGAGACGTTGACCGCGGCCACCACGCCGCCGTGGACGTCGCGCACCGGGGCGGAGGCCCCGGCCAGGCGCGGGTCGAGCTCGCCGTCGACGACCGCCATCCCGTCGCCGACCACGCGGGCGGCGATCCGGGGATCGAGGCCGCGGTCGGACAACCGCCGCGCGAGCCCGGCCTCGTCGCGGAACGCCAGCAGCACCCGGCCGGCCGAGCTGACCACGATGGGGATGTCGGAGACGTCGAACCCGGTGCGCGGCGGGGAGCCGTCCCCGGCGACCGTCAGGACCGTCACGACGGCCTCCCCGTGGAGGCGGCAGAGGTGCGCGCCCACCCCGAGCCGGTCGGCGAGCCGCGCGAGGACCCGGCCGGCGGTGCGGACCAGCCGGGCCTCGGTGGTGCGCGCCGCGAAGGCGTAGAGCCGCCAGCCCACCGCGTAGCGCCGGCTCTCCGGGTCGCGCTCGACCAGTCCCTCGTCGGCGAGCACGGCCAGCGCGCGCGACACCTGGCTCTCGGTCCGCCCGGTGAGCGCCGCCAACCGCGACACCCCGAGCCCGGACGCCTGTGCCTCGGGTTCCGCGAGCGCCGCGAGGAGGTCGACGTCGCGTCGCAGCCCGGCGCCGGCGTCCACCTGCCCACCTCACCAGGGCCCTTGCGCCTACCGCAAGGCGTGCTTGTGCGAGGCGCTCGTGCGGCGGTGCACTCGGAGGCGTGAAGATCACGGAGATCCGTGTGTCCGAGCACGAGATCGAGCTGGATCCCCCGATGCACGCCGCGTGGGACCCCGACCCGCGTCGCCGGTTCGGTGCCACGGCGGTGCGGGTCGAGACCGACGAGGGCGTCGTCGGGGTCGGCTCGGGCGACACCATGGCCGGCTTCGCGCCGCACGTGGGGCACTTCCTGGGCACCGACCCGCTCGCGATCGAGCCGCAGGTGCGCCGCATCGAGTCGGTCGCGTTCCACGGCGGGCGGTTCTGGCCGCTCGAGGTGGCGCTGTGGGACATCGTCGGGCAGGTCGCGGGCCTGCCGGTGTCGGTGCTGTTCGGCGGGGTCGCCGACCGGCTGCCGGTGTACGCGTCGTGGTGCTCGGTGCAACCCCCGCAGCGACGCGCCGACGACGCCGCCGAGCTGGTCGACCGGGGCTTCCGGGCCGTCAAGGTCCGCGTCGACCCGCGCGACCCCGAGCCCGGCGTCGCCTCCGTCGCGGCGGTGCGCGCGGAGGTGGGGGAGCGGCTCGACGTCCTGGTCGACCTCAACCAGGCCTGGCGCATGCCCGGCGACACCCGGCCTCCCGTGGAGCTGACCGCGATCCGCCGGCTCGTCCGGCGGCTCGTCGAGTACGCCCCGGGCTGGATCGAGGAGCCGCTGCCCTACGCGGACGTCGCCGGCCACCGGCTGCTGCGCGCGGAGAACGCGGGCACGCGGATCGCGTCGGGGGAGATGCTCGACGACGCCGCGCAGGTGCGGGCGCTGGTGGAGGCCGACGCGCTCGACGTCGTGCAGACCGACGTCGTGCTCTCGCTCGGCATGGCGCGCACCCGCCGCCTCGCCGAGGACCTCGCGGCGCGGCACCGCCGGTTCACCCCGCACACCTGGTCGAACGGCCTCGGTCTGCTGGCGAACCTGCACGTCGCGGCCGGGGTCGGCGCCGGGCCGTACCTGGAGTTCCCGTACGACCCGGCCGGCGGGTGGACCCCCGAGCGGCGCGACTTCCTGCTCGAGGAGCCGCTCTGGCCCGCCCCCGACGGCACCCTCGCCGTCCCTCAGGCGCCCGGGCTGGGCGCCGCCCTGAGCGTTTGACCCCCACGCCGTCGCGAGGAGACCCTGCCGCTGTGAGCGCCGTCGAGCCCCGTCCCGCCGCCGATGGGGATGCCAGGAGCGTGCCGTTCCTTGCGTCAGACGCCAGCAACGCGCCGTTGCTGACATCCGGAGCCCCGTGTGCGTGCGCCGCGACCCCGCCGTTCGTCCACGAGCCGGGGCCCGCCGTCGACTCCGGGCCGGGGGCGCTCGCGCGCCTCGGCGACCACGTCCTCGACGTCCACGCCGGGGCCCGTACCGGCGGCGCCGTGGTCGTCACCGATCCCGGCCTGCGCGCGGCCGGCATCGTCGACGAGGCCCTCGCCGTGCTGGCCGCGGCCGGCTGCCCGACCGTCGTCGTCGACGACGTCCCCGGCAACCCGACGGTGCCCTCGGTCGAGGCCGGCGCGACGGTGGTGGCCGGCGCGTTCCCCGGCACCCGCGCCGTCGTCGTCGCCCTCGGGGGTGGTTCCGCGCTGGACGCGGCCAAGGGCATCGCGCGGCTCGCGGCCGAACCGTCCGGTCCCGGACTACCGCTGATCGCGATCCCGACGACGGCGGGCACCGGTGCCGAGACGAACGGGTTCGGGGTGCTCGAGGACCCGGTCCGGCACTGCAAGGTCTACTGCGGCGACGCGAGCACCACCCCGCGGGTCGCCGTCCTCGACCCCCTGCTCACCCACGGCCTGCCCACGGGCCCGACGGCGGCCACCGGCGTCGACGCGCTCGTGCACGCCGTCGAGTCGCTGGTCAGCCGGGGGCGCAGCCCCGTCTCGGAGGCGTTCGCGGCGGAGGCCCTGCGCCGGGTGTGGCGCTGGCTGCCGGTCGCCGTGGCCGACGGTGCCGACGCCACCGCCCGCGCGGAGATGCTGCTCGGCGCGCACCTCGCCGGGCAGGCGCTCACTCGCAGCGGGCTCGGCCTGGTGCACGCCCTCGGCCACGCGCTGACCGCGCACCACGGCGTCGTCCACGGCCGCGCGCTGGGCATGGTGCTCCCGGAGGTCGTGGCGTGGTCGCTCGAGGACCGCGTGGCGGGTGCGGACGAGGGCGCGTGGGCCCGGGTGGCCGAGACGCTCGGCGTCCCCGTGGCGTCGGTGCCGGGAGCGCTCGCGGAGTGGTGCGCGGCGGTCGGGGTGGCGACGGCGATCGACGGCGGTGCGCTCGGCGTGGGGCGCACCGAGGTCGACGCCCTCGCGTCGACGGCCGCCGCGGACCCGGTCGGGCGCAACGCGCCGCGGGCCGCGGACCGCGGCGCCCTGGCGGGGCTGCTCTCGCGCTCGCTGCGGTGAGCCCGCTCAGTGCTTCCGGATCACCGTCTCGGGGCGGCCCTCGCGCCATGTGGTGACGTCGAGGTGCCCGTCCAGGAGGGTCACCGCCGCCGCGCCGGTGATGCCGGCCTGGTAGCAGTGCTCGAAGGGCTGCCCCCGGATGTCGAGCCCGATCTCGGCGTAGACCGCCTCGGCGAACCGCTGGTGCAGGGCCTCGTCGTGGACGTCCTCGACGGTGCCCCACAGCTTGGCGTCACCGTCGGAGACGTGGGTGTCGACGGTGGCGGTGTGCAGCGTGAAGCGGGGGTCGCGGGCGAGGTCGTCGAACTTGGCGGTGTGGGGCATGCCGGCGAGCCACAGGTCGCCCTCGAAGAACCGCGGCTCCATCGGGCTGATCCGGGGGAAGCCGTCCGGGCGCAGCGTCCCGAGCATGCAGAGGTTGCCGGTGGCCGCGTGGCGGCGTAGGAAGACCTCCGCGATCGCGGGGGCGTGCGCGGCGAACTGCTCCCACCCGGCCACGCCGTCAGCGTGCCAGGTACGGAACGCGTCGGCCTCGTCCCGTCGGGTCAACCGGACGAACCAGCCCTTTCTGTACACAGCGTGACCGCGGAGTCCGGCGGTCCCGGCTTTTGTGGAGATGCAACAGAACCCGGCGCCACCTCCTCGCTTCCGGCGTAGCCCCGGGCCCGACCGCGTCCCTACCGTCGAAGACGTGATCACGGGAGCACCGGTTCCTGGCCCGGCGATCACGAACGCCCCGGGCGGCGACCACCCCAGCGTGAGCGCCACCGTGCCCAGCCTCGTCGAGCGCCCGTGCGGCCCGGTCCCCGCCGGCACCGTCGCCTCGACCTCCGAGACCACCGCTCCCCGGCGTTCCAGGAGGACCGCATGACGACCATCGCGAAGCCCGAAGTCATCCCCGAGCACGTCACCCGCGTCAACGAGGCCAAGACCCCGACGGGTCCGGGCCGGCCGGGGGCGAGCACCGCGCACATCACGGCGTCCACCGCGCACCTGTCCACCGAGGACGTCGAGCGCATCGGCGCGGAGCTCGAGGCCATCCGCGAGGAGGTCATCTCCTCCCTCGGCGCGGCCGACGCCCGCTACATCCGCCGGGTCATCACGACGCAGCGCGGCCTCGACATCGCCGGCCGCGCGCTGCTGCTCGGCGCCCTCTTCCCGCCGGCCTTCGTGCTCGGCACGGCCTCCCTCGCCGTCGCCAAGATCCTCGAGAACATGGAGATCGGGCACAACGTCCTGCACGGGCAGTGGGACTGGATGCGCGATCCCGAGATCCACTCGACCACCTGGGAGTGGGACCACGTCTCCACCGCGGCCGGGTGGCAGCAGACGCACAACTACCTGCACCACACGTACACCAACGTGCAGGGCAAGGACCGGGACATCGGCTACAACGTGCTGCGGGTCGACCCCGACCAGCCGTGGAAGCCGATCCACCTGATCCAGCCGCTGACCAACATGGGCCTCGCGCTGATCTTCGAGTGGGGCATCGGGATGTTCGACCTCGAGCTCGACGACATCCCGAACGGCAAGGCCACCTGGCGCGAGAAGCTGCCCGAGATCAAGATCATGGCCCGCAAGGCCGGCAAGCAGCTGGCCAAGGACTACCTGGTGTTCCCGGCGCTGTCGGGGCCGTCGTTCGTGCAGGCCGCGGCCGGCGCCTTCCTCGCCAACACCATCCGCAACATCTGGTCGCACGCGGTGATCTTCTGCGGGCACTTCCCGGTCGAGGTGGAGACCTTCTCCGAGGACCGCCTCGAGAACGAGTCGCAGGCCGAGTGGTACGTCCGCCAGATGCTCGGGTCGGCCAACATCGAGGGCTCGACGTTGCTGCACATCATGACCGGCAACCTCTCGCACCAGATCGAGCACCACCTCTTCCCGGACATGCCGTCCAACCAGTACGCGCGGATCGCCCCGAAGGTCCGCGACCTCTGCCGCCGCTACGGGCTGCCGTACCACGCGGGCCCGATGTGGAAGCAGTACGGCGGGGTGCTCTGGAAGATCGCGCGCCTCTCGCTGCCCGGCGGGCACGAGTCGATCGACAAGCGCCGCCGCCGGGCGCTGCCCACGGGGCGGGGTGCGGTCGCGACGCTGCGCCGACTGCGGGACCGCACTGTGCCGATCGCCGCCTGAGGTCGCTCTCGTCCCCTCGTCGGCCCCCGAGGTGCAATGATCGGTCGGGTGGCTGACGAGGACAGGTGGCGGGAGGAGCGGGAGCGGTTCGTGAGAAGTGACCAGGAGGCCCTCGGTCCGCTCGCCGAGCAGTTCGTGTCGCTCGGTGACTCGCTGTTCGACGGCGAGCTCGGCGTGATCGACGTGCTGGAGCGGGTCGTCCACGCCGCCCAGGAGGTGGTCGGGGCCGACGTCGTGTCGGTGACCCTGCGCGACGGCCACGGGTTCACCACGCCGGTCGAGACCGATCCGGTCGCGAGCAAGGCCGACGCGGTGCAGTACGAGCACGTGGAGGGCCCCTGCGTCGAGGCCACCCTGGACGACGGGCTGGGCTACGCCTCGTCGTCGGACCTGGGCCACGACGCCCGGTGGACGCGGTTCGGTCCCGCCGCGGCCGACCTCGGGCTGCACGCCGTGTTCGCCACCGGCATGTTCCCCCGCGATGCCCGCCCGCGCATGGGCGCGCTGAACTACTACTCGCGCATCCCGGGCGGGCTCGACCGGGTCGACAAGGACATCGCGCTGGTGTTCGCCACCCACGCCGCGGTCGCCCTGCGCGGCGCCCAGGCGGTGGAGGCGGCGGAGCTGCGCGCCATGCAGCTGTCCGAGGCGGTGGCGTCGCGCGACGTCATCGGGCAGGCCAAGGGCATCCTCATGGAGCGGCGGGGGCTCACCGCCGACGAGGCGTTCGACACGCTGCGCCGCACGTCGCAGGACCTCAACGTCAAGCTCCGCGACCTCGCCCACACGTTGGCCGAGCGACGGGCCGAACTCTGATATCTTGTGGCCCCGGTCACGTTTCGTGGCGTGCACGATCGGTGACCTACAGTCGACTTCCCGTCGAGACCGCGCGGGCTCCGTCCGAGCAGCGCGGCCCGCGGGGGTGCCTCATGAGTGCGTCGATCCAGGTCACCAACGAGTCCCGACCCATCGAACCGGTCGGTGAGCCCGCCTCCCGCGGCACCACCGACCAGCGCCGTCGGCAGGCCCGGGTCGCCGCCGTGCGTCGTGGCCGGGAGCACCCCGAGGTCAGCGCGGGCGTGGGGCTCTGCCGCTACGACGACGGGTGCGTCGCCCTGGCCGTCGCGGGGGCCGGTGGACCCGCCCAGGTGCGGGCGCTGCGCTCGCTGCGGGCCCGCCTCGCGCGCGAGGCGTGGGCGGAGTTCGTCGTGGACCTCTCCGGGCTCGACGGCGACTGCGGCCCGGCACTCGTGCGCGTGCTCGGCCAGCTGCGCGTGCAGCGCCTCTCCGCGGGCGCCCGCGTCGAGGTGCACGGCGCGCCCCCGGCGCTGACCGCCGAGCTCGGCGCCCGCCCGGCGACCGCGTACACGGTGCACGACGAGCCGTCCCGCCGCTGAGGCGCCGACCCGGGGTGGATCAGCCCTCGACGACGGGCTCGCCGAAGGAGGCGCCGAACCGCAGCGCCAGCGCCACCTCGAGGCGGGCCACCGGGTCGTCGAGGGCGCCCGCGAACGACTCCTTGAGCCGTGCGAGCCGGTAGCGCACGGTCTGCGGGTGCACGTGCAGGGTGCCGGCGGTCTCGGCGATGTCGCCGTGCGCGTCGAGCCACGCCCGCAGCGTCGTCACCGCCCGGTCCCGCGCCGAGGCGCTCATCCGGCGCAGCGGCTCGAGGCGCTGGGCGACGAGATCGGCGGTCACCGAAACGTCGGCGTGGAGCAGCAGCGCGAGCAGGTGGTCGTCCGCGCGCACCAGCCCCGACGCCGGGCGGGACTCGCGCGGACGCCCGACGTCGGGCTCCGCGGCGATCTCGCCCGCCAGCACCAGCGGCCACGCCGCCCGGGCCCGCTCCACGGTGCGGGCCACCTGGTCCACCGGCACCGTCGGGCCGACGACGGCCGTGACGCCGGCGGTGGCCTCGAGGAGCATGTCCGCGCGCCCCGGGCCGTCGGGGTCGGGGACGACGAGCACGCCGAGACCGTCGACCCGCGACCCCAGGACGTCCGCCGGCAGGCGCCGGCAGAGGGCCGGGGTGGCGTCCTCGTCGCACACCACGAGCGCGAGCGTGCGCGGCAGCGCCCACTCGGCCTCGCGGGCGAGCCGCTCGAGCTCGGGGCCCTCGGGCGGCGGGGTGCGCATCAGCGCCGCCACCAGCGAGTGCCGTCGGGCGTGCCGGGAGCCCGCGGTGAGGCTCTGCTCGTGCGCGTAGCCGGCCACCGAGGCGGCCGCGAGCTGCTCGGTGTACTCGAAGAGCGCCTCGGCGAGCCGGAAGATGCCGTCCGGGCCGAGGCCGTAGGCGTCGCTGCCCGCCGAGATGCGCCGCCACATCACCCGTGAGCCCACGCGGTAGGCGCTCTGCAGCGCGTCCATGGTGCGGCCGTGGCGGTGCTCGACGCGGCCGAGCTCGAAGTACACCCGGGTGTCGGGCAGGTCGTCGTCGGTGCCGAGGAGCTGCAGGAACTGCTCCAGCGCGACCGACACGCCCCGGCGGATGTTCTGCCCGAACACCCCGTCCATCGACAGCGCGTACTCGGCGACCTCGGCACGCACCTGGTCGATGATGTCGTCCCCGGTGTCGAGCACCCCCGCGCGCATCCGGTCCGCCGCCTCGGCCGGCACCTCGGCCCAGGGGTGGCGCCGCCGCTCGCGATCCGGGTCGTCGACGGCGCGCAGGGCTGCCCGGCTGCCCGCCGAGCACGCCGGTGGGGCCTTCTCGGCCCTCGCTCCGTCCGCCACGAGCCTCATTGTGACCCACACGGGCGCTTCGGGGGGATCGCTCGCGATCCGCGCCACGCCGGGCCCGTCCCGGCGGCGCGTGTCGGGCGGGACGCGCAGGGACCGGGCACAGGTCCCTCACAGCCGGTGGCGGGACACTGGGGGGAGCCCGAGGACGGCCCGGGGCGGCGGGGAAGGTGGGCGGAGGTGGCGGAGACGGACGGCCTCGACGGCGTGCCGCCACCGGCCGGCGCCGTGGCGCCCGCCACCGCCGAGCGACGGGCCCCGTGGACGGGGACGCTCGTCGCGCTCGTCACCGGCGCCGGGGCCTCGCTCGTCGCCGCCGCCGGCTTCCGCCCCCTCACCCGCCGCTGGCCCGAGGCGATCGGCGCCTCGCTGCTCGCGGCGTTCGCGACGGAGCTCCCGCGCCCCACGGCCACGCTGACCGTCGGGGTGGCGGCGACCGCGGTCCGCCGCGGCGCGGCGCGGACGGTCCCCGGCCGGTTCGGGCTGGGACTCGCGGCGGCCGCCGTCGTCGCCCTGCTCACCCTCGACCGCCGGGCCCGCGCGACCGGGCAGGTCCTGGCCGAGGCGCTGGCCGGTGCCCTCGGCACGCGCGTCGCGGTGGCCGACCCGCCGGCCTGGCTCTCGCCGCGCGCGGTGACCGCCCCCCGCCGGTTCCGCGCCGCGGGCGCCCGCGACGTCGCCTACGGCCCTCACGGGCGGGAGAACCTCCTCGACGTCTGGCGCCACCCCGACCTCCCCGAGGACGCCGGCGCGCCCGTCCTCGTCGAGATCCACGGCGGGGCGTGGTCCTCGGGCCGCAAGGAGGACGAGGCCAACCCGCTGATGAGCCACCTCGTCGAGCGCGGCTGGGTGTGCGTCACGGTGAACTACCGCCTCGGCCCCGGCTCCCGGTGGCCGGCGATGATCGACGACGTCCGGGCGGCGCTGCGCTGGGTGCACGCGAACATCGGCGCGCACGGCGGCGACCCGGGCTTCGTGGCGGTCTCCGGTGGTTCCGCCGGCGCCCACCTCGCCGCGCTTGCCGCGCTGACGGGGGGAGCCGGGACGCGCGTCGACGCCGCCGTCACGCTGTACGGGATCTACGACCTCACCCAGGACGACGGCAGCGGCACCCTCGACCTGCTACTGGCCGAGACGATGATGCCCGGCACGCTGACCGACGACGCCGGGGAGTGGATCGGCGCCTCGCCCGCCCACTGCGTGCACCGCGACGCGCCCCCGTTCTTCGTGCTGCACGGCACCGGCGACGCGATCGTGGTCCCCGAGCAGAGCCGGGCGTTCGTGCGGGCGTTGCGCGCGGTCTCGGCCCAGCCGGTGGCCTACGCCGAGCTCCCGCACGCCCAGCACGGGTTCGACGTGCTGCCCACCCCGCGGACGCTGCTCGTGGTACGGGCGGTGGAGGCGTTCCTGGAGGCGGCGCTGGGTCGGCGGCCGGTGCGGCCCGGACGGGTGGCCTGAGGTCGGAAGATCCTCGGGCACCTGGAGGAGTGTGCCGGCCCTCGACAGCCCGCCAGGTGCCCGTTGATCACGAACCCGGCGCTCACCCCACCCCTCGGGCGCGGCCTGCGAACCCGGTCTCCGCCGATCGATAGGCTGGACAGCGGCGGAGGAGGTCCTCCGCCGACCACCGATGACGATCCAGGAGTAGCGCCGTGTCCTCGCTCGCAGCCCCCGCGCCCGCCGCCACCGTCCGGGTCGGCGCGGGCACGACGGCGGGCGAGGCGGTGCGGGAGGCGGGGCTCTCCGGGAGCGGGCCGACCACCGTCGTCGTCGTCCGCGCCCCCGGCGGCACCCTCAAGGACCTCGCGTGGCGCCCCGACGAGGACGTCGACGTCGAGCCGGTGCCGGCGAACACCGAGGACGGCCGGGCGGTCATCCGCCACAGCGCCGCGCACGTGCTCGCCCAGGCCGTCCACCAGCAGTTCCCGGAGGCCAAGCTCGGCATCGGCCCGCCCGTGACCGACGGCTTCTACTACGACTTCGCCGTCGAGCGGCCCTTCACCCCGGAGGACCTCCAGGCCCTCGAGAAGGCCATGCGCAAGATCGTCAAGGCCAAGCAGCGCTTCGCCCGCCGCGAGTACGCCTCCCTCGACGCCGCCCGCGAGGAGCTCGCCGACGAGCCCTTCAAGCTCGAGCTCGTCGACCTCAAGGGAACGACCGACGAGGGCGACAGCGAGATCATGGAGGTCGGGGCGGGCAACCTCACCGCCTACGACAACATCCACGCCCACACCGGCGAGCGCGTCTGGGGCGACCTCTGCCGCGGTCCGCACATCCCGACCACCGGCTACATCCCGGCCTTCACGATCACCCGATCCGCGGCCGCCTACTGGCGCGGCGACCAGCGCAACGCCCAGCTACAGCGGATCTACGGCACCGCCTGGGAGTCGCAGGAGGCCCAGGACGCCTACCTGGAGCGGCTCGCCGAGGCCGAGCGCCGCGACCACCGCCGCCTGGGCGCCGAGCTGGACCTGTTCAGCTTCCCCGACGAGATCGGCTCCGGCCTCGCGGTCTTCCACCCCAAGGGCGGGATCATCCGCAAGGAGCTCGAGGACTACAGCCGCCGGCGGCACTCCGAGGCCGGCTACGAGTTCGTCAACACCCCGCACGCCACGAAGGGCACGCTCTTCGAGCTCTCCGGGCACCTGCAGTGGTACGCGGAGGGCATGTACCCGCCCATGCAGCTCGACGCGGAGTACGCCGAGGACGGCGAGCTGAGGCGCCCGCCGATCGACTACTACCTCAAGCCGATGAACTGCCCGATGCACAACCTGATCTACCGGTCGCGCGGGCGGTCCTACCGGGAGCTGCCGCTGCGGCTCTTCGAGTTCGGCACGGTCTACCGGTACGAGAAGTCCGGCGTGGTGCACGGCCTGACCCGGGCGCGCGGGTTCACCCAGGACGACGCGCACATCTACTGCACCCGCGAACAGATGGCCGACGAGATCACCTCGTTGCTGACCTTCGTGCTCGGCCTGCTGCGCGACTACGGCCTCGACGACTTCTACCTCGAGCTCTCCACCCGCAACCCGGAGAAGTCGATCGGCTCCGACGAGGAGTGGGAGGAGGCCACCCAGGCGCTGCGCGACGCCGCCTCGACCTTCGGCCTCGACCTCGTCGACGACCCGGGCGGTGCCGCGTTCTACGCGCCGAAGATCAGCGTGCAGGCCAGAGACGCCATCGGGCGCTACTGGCAGATGTCGACGATCCAGGTCGACCTCATGCTGCCCGACCGCTTCGAGCTCGAGTACACCGCCGCCGACGGCTCGCGGCAGCGGCCGGTGATGATCCACCGGGCGCTGTTCGGCTCCATCGAGCGGTTCTTCGGGGTGCTCCTCGAGCACTACGCCGGCGCGTTCCCCGCCTGGCTCGCGCCGGTGCAGGCCGTCGCGATCCCGGTGTCGGGGGACCAGGGCGGCTACGTCGACGACGTCGTCGCGAAGCTCCGGGAGCAGGGCCTGCGCGTCGAGGCCGACCACTCCGACGACCGCATGCAGAAGAAGATTCGCACGCACACCCTGCAGAAGGTGCCGTTCCTGCTGCTCGCCGGCGGCAAGGACGCTGACGCCGGGGCGGTGTCGTTCCGGTTCCGCGACGGCTCGCAGGTCAACGGCGTGCCGGTCGACGACGCCGTGGCGGCACTGGCCGGCTGGGTCGCCCGCCGGGAGAACGCGTCACCGGACGAGGCGAACTTCGGCCCGCTCGTGACGCGTGCCTGACCCGACGAGCACGATGGGTCCGCGATGAACGGCGACGGGGCGACGAGCGAGCGGGCGGGGCCCGCCGTGTCGCCGGGCGCGCCGCTGCAGCCGGGCCGGCCGGACTCCGGCGTCCCGGTGGACCACCCGCCCGGCGCCGACGAGCTGAACGGGGCGGGCACCCCGGACGGCTTCCGCCGGCTCTGGGCGCCGCACCGGATGGCCTACATCGCGGGCGAGGCCGGGACCGGCGAGGTCGACGGCGGGTGCCCGCTGTGTGCGATCCCTGGACGCAACGACGAGGACGGCCTCGTCGTCGCCCGCGGCGACCTCGTCTACGCGGTGCTCAACCTGCACCCCTACAACCCGGGCCACCTCATGGTCGTGCCCTACCGGCACGTGGCCCTGCTCGACGAGCTCACCGACGACGAGTCGGCGGAGCTCATGCGGTTCACCCAGGACGCGCTGCGGGCCCTGCGGGCCATGTCCTCGCCGCACGGGTTCAACATCGGGATCAACCTCGGGCACGTCGCCGGCGGCTCGCTCGCCGACCACCTGCACCAGCACGTGGTGCCGCGCTGGGGCGGCGACGCCAACTTCATCACCGTGATCGGCCAGACCAAGGTCATCCCCGCCCTGCTCGGCGAGACCCGGGCCCGGCTGGCGGAGGTCTGGGCGACGACGACGGGTGGCGCACGATGATCAACGAGTGGGGGCGCGCGGCGATCAGCCGCAGCCTCGAGCCGGCCGGGAAGTGGCTCGTCCGCCAGGGCATCCACCCCGACGCGATGACGGTGTTCGGCACCGCCGGGGCGACCGGGTTCGCGATCTGGCTGATCCCGACGGGGCACCTCTTCGCAGCCTCCATGATCGTCTGGGGCTTCGCGATGCTCGACGTCCTCGACGGGGCGATGGCGCGCGCCCGGGGGGTGACGAGCCCGTTCGGCGGCGTGCTCGACTCGCTGTGCGACCGCATCGTCGACGGCGCCGTCTTCAGCGGCATCGCCTGGTGGGCGGCGGTGCACGACCACTGGGTGCTCGTCGCGCTCGCGCTCGTCTGCCTGGTCAGCGGCCAGCTGATCTCCTACATCAAGGCCCGGGCCGAGGCAGCCGGACTGCGCGCCGACGGCGGCATGGTCGAGCGCGCGGAGCGCCTCATCCTCGGGCTCGCCGGCTGCGGCCTCACCGGCCTCGGCCTGTCCTGGGCCCTCGACGTCGCGCTGTGGCTGCTCGCCGTCGGGTCGCTGGTGACCGTCGGCCAGCGCATCCACGCGGTATGGGTGAGCGCCCGCGAGCAGTACGGGGCGGCCACCGGCGTCACCCGCGGCCCGGCGTCGCCGGGCACGCCGGCGCTCCCGGCCGCGCAGCCCGAGGAACCGAGCAGCCCCGCGGGGTCCAGCGCCCCGCGGGACGCCGAAGGGTGAGGCCCGCCGAGCGGGCCGCCGATCTGGGCTACGCCGCCGGCTGGCGGCTCGTCCGCGAGCTGCCGACGCCGATCGCCCGCGCGGCGTTCGACGCCGCGGCCGACCTCGCCGCCCGCCGTCGGGGGCCCGGCGTCGCACGGCTGCGGGCGAACTACGCCCGGGTCCGCCCCGACCTCGGGCCGCGCGAGCTCGACGAGCTGACCCGCGCCGGGGTGCGCTCCTACGCCCGCTACTGGCGCGAGGCGTTCCGGCTGCCGTCGATGGACCTCAAGGAGCTCGCGGAGCGCGTCGACCCGGCGGTGCACGGGCGCGAGCACCTCGACGCCGCGCTCGCCCGCGGCCGCGGCGCGGTGGTGGCGCTGACGCACTCCGGCAACTGGGACGTCGTCGGGGCCTGGGCGGTGCAGCGCTACGGCGGCTTCGCGACCGTGGCCGAACGGCTGCGTCCCGAGGCGCTCTTCCGGCGGTTCGTGGACTACCGCGAGTCGCTCGGCTTCGAGATCCTCCCGATGACCGGCGGGGAGGCCCCGGTGCGCGGCCTGCTCCGCGCGCTGCGGGCCGGGCGGATCGTGTGCCTGGTCGCCGACCGCGACCTCTCCCGCCACGGCGTCGGCGTCGACCTGTTCGGCCACCGCGCCGCGATGCCGCCCGGGCCCGCGTCGCTGGCCGCGGCGACGGGCGCGGCGCTGCTCCCGCTGGGCAGCTGGTTCACGGGGTCGGGCGCCGACGAGGGCTGGGGGTTCCGGATCCACCCGCCCGTCCCGGTCGCGGGTCGCGACGGCGTCCCCGCCGCGACCCAGGCGGTGGCCGACGCCTTCGCGACCGAGATCGCCGGGCACACCCAGGACTGGCACATGTTCCAGCGGATCTGGCCCGACCTGCCCTGAGCCGCGGGGATGCGCAACGATCCGGCACCCGCAACCGCTTGCGGTACGGGTGGTACCGCCCGATCGTGGTATCACCGGACCCGTGCTGACGTCCCGGACCGCACACGTCGAGGCCGAGGTCGAACGGCTCTGCCAGGAGCTCGGGCCGGGGGCGCTGCTGCCGGGTGAGCGGGAACTCGCCGAGCGGTACGGGGTGTCGCGCTCCACGGTGCGCCTCGCGCTCGCCGAGCTGACCAGCCGCCGCGTCGTCGAGCGCCGCCACGGCGCGGGCACCTACGCCCGCCGCACCGCCCCGGCCCAGCCGCTGGACGCGCTCTCCTTCCACGACGACATGACCCGCCGCGGGCTGCGGCCCTCCTCGCGGGTGCTGTGGTGCGACGAGATCGCCGCGGACGACGAGCTCGCCGCCCACCTCGAGGTGCCGGTGGACGACCCGGTCCGGCGGTTCGCCCGACTCCGGCTGGCCGACGGCGAGCCGATGGCGCGCGAGCTGCTCCACGTGCCCACCCGGATCGTCCCCGGCATCCGCGGCGCCGACCTCGAGGGCGAGGCCTCCTGGTACGCCCTGCTCGAGTCCCGCTACGGGCGGCGGGTGGCCGACGGCGTCCAGACCGTCGAGCCGGTGCTCGTCGAGGGCGAGGACGCGGCGCTGCTCGGGGTCCCCTCCGGACGCGCCGGGTGGCGCTTCCGCCGGACCTCGCGCGACGAGCGCGGCACCGTCGTCGAGCGCGTCGACGCGCTGGTGCGAGGCGATCGCTACCTCGTCGAGGTCGGGATCACCCGCCCTCGGCGGCCCCCGCGCTGAGACGCCGGGGACGACGGCCCCGCGTCCCCCGTCCGGGGGTCGCCGGGAGATCCCGGGGGCGCCGCGCGCCGTACCCTCGCCGCCGGCGGGCAGATCGCGGTGTCGGTCGCGTATCCCGACCGCTACCGGGCGCTGTCCGGGAGCCCCGCGCTCACGCCGCGGGCCCCGGCGACGCTCGCCATCGGGCCGACCCACGACGAGCTCGTCCCGCCGGCGGGCGTCGCGCGGTTGGTCGGCGCGGCGCGCGCGGCGGGGTGGACGCGACGCTGGTGGAGGTGCCCTACGCCAACCACGTGTACGACACGCTGGGCACCGGATCCCTGGGCGACCAGGCGAGCCGCTCGATCCGCGAGCACTGGCTCGTCCAGCACGGCTGGTAGCTCAGCGCAGGATCTCGATCAGCAGCACCCAGGCGCCGACCAACCCGCCGAGGAGCGCGAACCCGATGGCGGGGGCCAACCAGACCAGC
>NZ_DASXJD010000152.1:0-2694 GCF_036497585.1 Actinomycetospora sp.
GCCCCGAGCGAGGTCCGCAGGGCGGCGGCCGCCGCCGCGGACGACGCGGGCGGGGCCGGATCGGGGACCAGCGCCGCCACGGAGTCCGCCCGGTCGGGGCGCGCCCGCCGGATCTCCGCGGCGAGTGCGTCGGCATGTGCGGCGCGCGCCTGCGCGACCGGGGCCACCCGGGGGGCGAGGTCGGGGAAGGCCCGCCCGGCCACGGTGGCCAGCGCAGCGTCGGAGCGGGCTGCCGTGAGCGGGGCCTCCAGCTCGTCCGGACCCTCGTCGGCGTGGCCGCAAGCCGTCGCAACCACCGGCACCGCCCCCGCGAGGGCCAGGGCCGCCGTCCCGCGCAGGACGCTGCGCCGCGACGGGGAGGGGAGGTCCATCGGGGGCCATCCTGCCAGTCCGGCCCGGGGACGAACGGGACGCCGGGCCGGGCCACCGGGCCCCCGACGCGGGCTAGGCTGGGTGTCCCGCCGGGGGCCCCGTCGCCGCCCCGCGGCGCTCCCCAGCCCGGACCGTCCCACCCCAGCATCCCAAGCCAGGAGGACCCACCGTGTCCCGTGCGCCCGTGGGCTCACCCACCGGTGCCGCCGTGAGCGCCCTGTCACCCGTCGTCGACGACGTCGTGGCGCGCGCCGGCTTCGTGCTCGACGAGCTCGACGTGCGTCCCGCGGGCCGCCGCCTCGTCGTGCGCGTCACCGTCGACTCCCCCGACGTCCCGGGCGTCGAGGACGGCCCGACCGGCGGTGTCGACCTCGACGCCGTCGCCGAGCTCTCCCGCGACGTCTCGGCCGCCGTCGACGCGCGCGAGTCCGAGGACCCGGCGGTCCGCGACGCGCTCGCCGGCGCCTACACCCTCGAGGTCACCACACCCGGGACCGACCGGCCGCTCACCGAGCCACGGCACTGGCGGCGGGCGTGGCTGCGCCGCGTCGCGGTCACCCTCGCCGGCGGCGAGGCCGTCACCGGCCGGGTGGGCGGCGTCGTGGTCCCCGACGAGGGCCCGGCGACGGTCACCCTCGCCGTCGGTAAGGCGCTGCGGACGGTGGCCCTGGACGAGGTGACCCGCGCGATCGTCGAGGTCGAGTTCAAGCCCGCTCCCGACGCCGAGGTCGAGGCGCTCCGAGCGGCGCGCCGGGACAGCGAGGAGGAGCAGTGAAGGTCGACCTGATGGCCCTGCGCGCGATCGAGCGCGACAAGGACGTCTCCTTCGAGACCGTGGTCTCGGCCATCGAGTCGGCCCTGCTCTCGGCCTACCGCCAGACCGGGCGCGAGACCCCGGGCGCCCGCGCGGAGGTCGACCGCGACAGCGGCGAGATCCGGGTGCTGGTCCCCGAGCTCGGCGAGGACGGCGAGTCCGTCGGGGAGGTCGACGACACCCCCGCCGGGTTCGACCGGATCGCCGCGGCCACCGCACGCCAGGTCGTCGTCGCCAAGCTGCGCGACGCCGAGAACGACCGCAGCTACGGCGAGTACGCCACCCGCGAGGGCGAGGTCGTCGCCGGGATCGTGCAGCGTGACGCCCGGGCCAACGCGCGAGGCGTCGTCGTCGTCGACATCGGGTCGGTGGAGGGCGTCATCCCGTCCGCCGAGCAGGTCCCGGGCGAGAAGCTGGAACACGGCGAGCGGGTGCGGTGTTACGTGGTCGGGGTCACGAGGTCCCCGCGGGGTACGGCCGTCACGCTCTCCCGCACGCACCCCAACCTGGTGCGCAAGCTCTTCGCGTTCGAGGTCCCCGAGATCGCCAGCGGCGCGGTGGAGATCACCGCGATCGCCCGCGAGGCCGGTTACCGGTCGAAGATCGCGGTCCGCTCGAACGTCGCGGGACTCAACGCCAAGGGCGCCTGCATCGGACCGATGGGGGCGCGGGTGCGCGGCGTCATGGACGAGCTGCACGGTGAGAAGATCGACATCATCGACCACTCGGACGACCCCGCGGAGTTCGTGGGCAACGCGCTCTCGCCGTCGAAGGTCGTCTCGGTGGAGGTGACCGACGAGCGGGCGCGCGCGGCCCGCGTCGTGGTCCCCGACTACCAGCTCTCGCTCGCGATCGGCAAGGAGGGCCAGAACGCCCGCCTCGCCGCCCGGCTGACCGGGTGGCGCATCGACATCCGGTCCGACGCGCAGCCCGAGACGGATCTGGTGGCGCCGTAGCGCCCCGGGGCCGTCCTCGAAGGGCCGTTCTTGGTGTGCGGACGAGCGCGGTAGAGTGACCCAATGGCCCGGACCCGTCCGGCCCCCCGACAGGACGTACCGATCGAAGGACCGGTGCGCACGTGCGTGGGGTGCCGATCGCGGGGCCCGGTGTCGGAACTGCTGCGAGTGGTGGCCGTGGACGGGGCATGCGACCCCGACCCGCGGCGTCGCAAGCCGGGGCGGGGAGCCTGGATGCATCCCGCCGCGGACTGTCTGCACCGCGCGGAGCGCCGATCGGCGTTCCCCAGGGCGCTGCGCGTCCCGGGGCCGCTCGACACCGGCGCGCTGCACGCACTGCTCGAGGCGAACCCGGCGCCGGACATCCGGACCCAGGCCCCGACGCCCGTCGGAGCCGGAGGACGAGGAAGTAGGTCGACCCCCGATGAGCCAGCCGTGAAGCACTCGCGATGAGCGCGCAGGCGTAGGACACGAGGTCGCGGGCACGCCGCCGACCTCGAGAATGAGGAGATCAGTGGCAGGCAAGGCCCGGGTGCACGAGCTCGCGAAGGA
>NZ_DASXJD010000153.1:0-10395 GCF_036497585.1 Actinomycetospora sp.
CGGCGAGTACGTCGCGCGGTTCTCGCCCAAGGGCCGGCCCTCCCAGCTGGTCGGGCTGGTGGTGCAGTGGGTGCTGCTGGTGTTCGTGATCGTCTCGGCGGTCGGGACGCTGAACATCCCGGCGGTCACCGGCTTCGTGAATCTGGTGCTGTCCTACCTGCCCAACGTGATCGCCGCGCTGCTGATCTTCCTGGTCGCCGCCGCGGTCGCGGCCGCGGTCGGTGGGCTGGTGCACCGCACCATGGGTGACACCCCGACCGGGCGCGTCGTCCGCTCGGCCGCGCCGACGCTGGTGAGGGCGATCGCCGTCTTCATGATCCTCAACCAGCTCGGCATCGCGCAGGTGATCGTGAACGCCACCTACATCGCGCTGATCGGCGCGGTCGCGCTCGGTGCCGCCCTGGCCTTCGGGCTCGGGGGCCGTGACGCCGCCAAGGACCTCATCGACTCGGGCTACCGCAAGGCCCAGGACGAGTCCGACCAGGTCCGCGCCGACCTCGAGGCCGGCCGCCAGCGCGGTCGCGCCGACGCCGACCGGGCGCGGGCGCACGCCGCGCCGAACGACCCGGTGGCCCCGACCGCGACGACGACCGAGCCGCCCTTCGGCGACCCGGCCGAGCCGACCGTGCAGATGACGCCGCAGGACAACGGTCGCCGCTGACCTCTCCTGACCGGCACACGAGGGCCGGCAGACCCACCCGGGTCTGCCGGCCCTCGTCGTGTCCGGGGCATGCTCAGTCCTGGACCGTGCCGGTGAAGGTCGTTCGGACCGGATCGATCCGGGCCTCCCCCGGACGCCCGCGATGCGGTTTGCTCTGCGGTGTCGGGGGCGGAGGTGGCGGATGGGTGCCTCGTCGTGTCCCGCCCCGGCCGGGAGCGCGGCCGCGGCGGTGCTGGAGTACGTCCGGACCCGGACGGCGGCGCTGCGCGAGCAGGAGCCGCTCGTGCGGCTCGACCGCGAGGACGCGGTGCACCAGATGCGCGTCGCGGTGCGACGGTTGCGCAGCGCGCTGCGGGTGTACGGGCGGGTGCTCGACCGCGAGCGGACCCGGGACCTGGGCGCCGAGCTGAAGTGGCTCGCGGGCGAGCTCGCGCCCGCGCGCGACACCGAGGTGGTGCACGCCCGCCTCTCGGCGCTCCTCGACGAGGTCGCCGAGGAGCTCGCGGCGGACGTGATGGCCGTCGGCCTCGTCCCCCCGACGCTGCGCGCCGACCTCGACGCGGTCTTCGCGGGCCGCGCGGACACCGCCCGGACCCGGGCACTGGGCGCCCTCGACAGCTCGCGGTATCGGGCCCTGCTCGCCGCGCTCGACGCCGTCGTCGCCGACCCGCCACTGGGCCGGCGCGGGCTGCACAAGGCCCGCCGGGTGCTGCCGGAGGAACTGGCGCGGGTGCAGCGGCGCGTCGCCCGGGCGATGACGACCGCCCTCGACACCTCACCCGGCGTCGCCCGCGACGAGGCGCTGCACGAGGCCCGCAAGGCCGCCAAGCGGCTGCGCTACGCCCGCGAGGCCGCCCGCCCGGCGCTCGGCAAGCCACGACGACGGTGGAAGCGGGGGATGACGGCACTGCAGGACCTGCTCGGCGCGCACCAGGACACCGTGGTGATGCGCGCGACCGTCCTGGACCTGGCGACGGATCCCCGGGTCGGCGGGTTCGCGCTCGGCGTCGTCCACGGGACCGAGGCGGTGCGGGCCCGCGACGCGGAGCGGGAGCTGCCCGCGGCGTGGGCCCGGGTGGACCGGGGGTCCCGCTGAGCGTCCGACGCGGCTACCGGACCCCCTCGGTGTGCGGCTCCGCCGGCTCCGGGTAGGCCCCGCCGATGAGTACCAGTGCGCGCGACCTCGTCCGGGAGACCCTGCTGGGGGCCGCGTCCGGCGCACGGAGCACCTACGGGCCCACCGCCCTCGCCCTGCGCGCCCGGCCCGGCGACCGCCGCGTCGCGGGCCGGCTCGCCCCGTGGGGGCCGCTGGCCGCCGCGCTCGCGCTCGGCGAGACCGTGGCCGACAAGACCCCGGTGGTCCCGCCCCGCAACGGCATCGTCGGGCTCGCGCCCCGCATCCTGTCCGGCGGCGCCGCGGGCCGGGTGCTCGCGACCCGCGACGGTCGCGCGATCCCGACCTCCGGGGTGGTCGCGGCGCTGGCGGCGGTCGGTGCGGCGCTGGGCGGGGTGCGGTGGCGTGCTGCGGCCTCGCGCCGGTTCGGGTCCGACCTGCCGGGCGCGCTCGCCGAGGACGTCGCGGCCGCCGCCTGCGCCTGGTTCGCGACCCGCCGGGTCAGTCCTTGAGCGGGAAGCCACTCCTCGAGCTCGTCCAGGGTCTGCTACGCGCTCTTCTCGGCCGTCGCTGACACCCCGGCGGGGCCGCCGTGCACCGCGGTCGTTTGCCCCACGCGGCGCGGCGGGCACGTGCGCGGGTGACCCACCCCTCCGGCGACGCCGAGCGCGCCGACGCCGTCGTCGTCGGCGCCGGCCACAACGGCCTCGTCGCGGCCAACCTGCTCGCCGACGCCGGCTGGCGGGTGCACGTGCTCGAGGCCGCCGACGCGCCGGGCGGGGCCACCCGCAGCGCCGAGCTCGCCGCCCCCGGGTGGAGCACCGACCTCGGCAGCGCCTTCTACCCGCTGGGCGTCGCGTCCCCGGTCCTCCGCGGACTCGATCTGGGCGCCCACGGGCTGCGCTGGTGCCACGCGCCGCACCCGGTGGCCCACGTCCTGCCCGACGACCGGGCGGCACTCGTCTCCCGCGACGTCGACACCACCGCTGCCTGCCTGGAGCGCTTCGCCCCCGGCGACGGGGCCGCCTGGCGCCGCCTCGCGGACCAGTTCCGGGAGATCCGCGAGCCGCTGGTCGAGGCGCTGCTCGCGCCGTTCCCGCCGGTGCGCCCCGCCGCCCGGCTGCTGCGCACCACCGGCACCCCCGACGCGCTGCGGCTCGTGCGCCGCCTGCTGCTCCCGGCGCAGCGCTTCGGGGAGGAGGAGTTCGACGGCGAGGGCGCCCGGGTGCTGGTCGCGGGCAACGCCATGCACGCCGACGTGCCGACGAGCTCGGCCGGCAGCACCGCGTTCGGGTGGCTGCTCACGATGCTCGCCCAGGACGTCGGCTTCCCCGTCCCCGAGGGCGGGTCGAGCGCTCTGACCGGCGCCCTCGTCGCGAGGCTGCGGGCCCGCGGCGGCCGCGTCGACACCGACCGTCCCGTGGGCCGCGTGCTGGTCGAGGGCGGGCGCGCCGTCGGGGTGGTCGACATCGGCGGCGCCACGGTCCGCGCCGACGAGGCCGTGCTCGCCGACGTCGCCGCGCCGGTCCTCTACGGCGAGCTCCTCGGCGAGGAGCACCTCCCCCGGCGGATGCGGGCCGACCTGCGGCGCTTCCAGTGGGACCACGCGGTGCTCAAGGTCGACTGGGCGCTCTCGGAGCCGATGCCGTGGACCGCCACGGAGGCCCGCGGCGCGGGCGCGGTGCACGTCGGGGCGGACACCCGCGGGCTCGTCGACCTGGGCGCCGACCTGGTCGCGGGACGGGTGCCCGCCGACCCGTTCCTCATCCTGGGCCAGCTCACGACGGCGGACCCGTCGCGCTCGCCGGCGGGCACGGAGTCGCTGTGGGCCTACACCCGCGTGCCGCACGACCGGCTGCGGACCGCCGACGAGGTCGCGGCGCACGTCACGCGGATGGAGGCCGTGCTCGAGCGGCACGCGCCGGGCTTCTCCGACCTCGTCGTCGGCCGCGCGGTCTCCGACCCGGACACCCTGCAGCGCCGCGATCCGAGCCTCGTCCGCGGCGCCCTCATGGGCGGCACCGCCAACCTGCACCAGCAGCTCGTGTTCCGCCCGACCCCCGGGCTCGGGCGGCCCGACACCCCGGTCGACCGGCTCTTCCTCGCCGGCGCGTCCGCGCATCCCGGCGGCGCGGTGCACGGCGGGCCGGGCGCGTCGGCGGCCCGCGCGGCGCGCGCCCGGGCCGGAACGCTGGGACCCGCCTACGCCGCGCTGGTCCGCGGCGGGCACCGGCTCGTGCACGGCAGCTGACCGACGGTTCGGCACCGACCCGTTTCCGCCACGTGCCGGTGCGGGAAAGCACGCGGCCATGTCCGACCGACGGCGCGGCCGAGTGCGGTGGGCGGCCCTCGCGGCCGCCGAGGTGGCCGGGTGGGTCGTCGTGCTCACCGCGGTGTGGGTCGCGACGCTGACGTCCGTCGGGCTCCTCGAGATCGCGGTCGCCGTGGTGGTCTCGGTGCCGATCGGCGTGCTCGCGGTCGCCGCGCGGCGCGTCCTCGACGCCCCGGTCGGGGTCCCGCGCGGAGGGTGGCGGTGGGCGGTGCGCCTGCCCGGCGCCGTCGTGGCCGACACCGGCCGGCTCGCCGTGGCCGTGGCGCGCACGCTGCGGTCGGGGCGCCCGCTGGGGGGCGAGCGCCTGCTCCCGCTCCCCGATCCCCCGCCGGGCCGCCCCGACGCCCGCGCCGGCCTCGGCGCGGTCACGATCTCGACGACCCCGGGGGCGTACGTCGCCGACGTCCGCGACGACGGCCTCGTCGTGCACGCCCTCTCGCCGCGGGAGTCGGCCCTGGAGCGGGCGGTGACGCGGTGAGTCCGTTCCTGCTGCTGGCCGGGGTGCTGCTGCTGGTGCTGGCCGGGCCTGGGCTGCTGCTGGCCTCACGGGGCACCGCCGTCGCGCGGCTGGCCGGGCTGCAGCTGGCCCAGGCGGTCGCCGTCCTGCTGCTCACCGTGCTCGCGCTCGTGCTGGGGCAGCCGAGCCTGCTGATCGTGCCGCTGGTGACGGTGCTGCTCTCCTTCGCCGGCACGCTGGTGTTCACCCGGCTGCTGCGGGGTGTCACGTGAGCGCGCCCCCGGGCCTCCTCGGGGTCGTGGTGTGGGTGCTGTGCGCGCTCGTCGCGGTGGCCGTCGTCGGGGCCGCCGCGGCCGCGCTCCTGCTGGGGTCGGTGGCCGAGCGGCTGCACCTGGTGACCGTCGTGACCTCCGTCGCGGGCCCGGCGACCGGCCTGGCGTGCGCGCTCACGCTCGGCGTCTCGACCTCCACCGCCGCCGTCGTGGTCGTGATCGTCCTGCTGGCCGCGACGGCGCCGGTGCTGCAGACCGCGATCGCGCGGGCCGACCGGGGCGGGACGCCGCAGCGGGAGGGCGAGCCGTGATCGTCCTGCTCACCCTCGCCCTGCTCGCCACCGGCGTCGCCGGCACGGTGGTGGCGCTGACCGCCGACCCGCAGCGCCAGGCCGTGACGCTCTCGGTGTACGGCCTGCTCTTGGGCACCGTGTTCGTGCTCGCCGCGGCCCCGGACGTGGCGCTCTCGCAGCTCACGGTCGGCACGGCCCTCGTGCCGTTGCTGGTGCTGCTCACGGTCCGGACGGTGCGGCGCCGCTCGGGCGGGAGCCGATGAGCCGCCGCGCCCGGCTGGTGCTCTTCGGGCTCGGCGCCGTCGGGCTCGCCGTCCTGTGGGTGGTGGCGACGGGGGGCCTGCCGCCGGTCGGCACCGACGTGCACCCCTACCGCGACGCCGCCGTCGCCGCGGCCGCCGCGCACGCGACCGCGAACGTCGTCGCCTCGATCAACTTCGACCAGCGCGCCGTCGACACCCTCGGCGAGGAGACGATCCTGCTCGCCTCGGTCGTCGCGGTCACCACGCTGCTGCGCCCGGCCGACGACGAGCGGGTCGAGCCGCCGGATCCCCCGCCCGCGGTCCTGCCCGCGACCCGGGTCGCGGGCTGGGCCCTGCTGCCGGTCACCCTGCTGGTCGGCGCCGACGTCGTCCTGCACGGCCACCTCACCCCCGGCGGCGGGTTCCAGGGCGGCGTCGTCCTCGCCACCGCGCTGCACCTGCTCTACCTCGCCGGGAGCTTCCCGGCCCTGCAGTGGGTCCGCCCGACCCGGTGGGCACCGCTGGTGGAACCGGCGGGCAGCGGGCTGTTCGTGGTGACCGGCCTGGTAGGCCTCGCCGCCGGGGCCGGGTTCGCCGCGAACATCCTCCCGACCGGCGTCCTCGGTGCCCCGCTGTCCTCCGGGACGGTGCTCGTGCTCAACGTCGTCGCGGGCATCGGGGTCGGCGCCTCGATCGTCACCCTGCTCGGCCAGTTCCTCCGCCAGGAGGTCGTCATCGGGCCGGAGGCGGCGTCGTGACCCTCACCGCCGTCGCGTGGACCGTCGCGGGCTGGCTCGTGGTGGTCGGCGCGCTCGGGATAGTCCGGAGCCGCAACCTGGTGCAGACGGTGGTCGCGCTGTCGGTGGCGCAGTCGGGGACCTACGTGCTGCTGATCGCCGCGGGCTTCCAGCGCGGGGCGACGGTCCCGATCCTGGGCGCCGGCGGGGCCGGGTCGACCCCGGTGGTCGATCCCCTGGTCCAGGCGCTGGTCCTCACCGACATCGTGGTCTCGGCGACGGTGACGGCGCTGCTCCTGGCCCTGACCGTGCAGATCGCCAAGCGCCACGGCACGGTCGATCCCGACGAGCTCCGCGCGCTGCGCGGGTGACGGGCGCCGACGTGGGCAGGGTGGACGTCGTCGCCCCGCTGGCCGTCACGGGCCCGGTCCTGCTGGCGTGCCTGGTGCTCGTCATCGGCCGGTGGGCGCCGCGCCCGGTGGTCGACGCCCTCGCGCTGGTCGGCGCGGCCGCCCTGGCCTGCTGCGGCGGCCTGCTCGTGGCCGCGACCTCTCCGGGGGACGCGGTGACCTGGCTCGGCGGGTGGGCGCCCGCCCCCGGCACGCACCCGGTGGGCATCGCCCTGGTCGCCGACCCCGCCGCCGGTCTGCTCGTGCTCCTCGTCGGGACGCTCGCCGCCGGGGGGCTGTTGTTCAGCTGGCGCTACTTCGCGTCGGTCGAGGCCCGGTTCCAGGCGCTGGTGCTGCTGTTCTGCGCCGGGATGACGGGGTTCGTGCTCGCGGGCGACCTGTTCACGATGCTCGTGTTCTTCGAGCTCATGGGCGCGGTCGCGTACGCGCTGGCGGCCTACAAGATCGAGGAGCCGCGGTCGCTGCAGGGCGGGCTGACCTTCGGGGTGGTGAACTCGCTGGGCGCCTACCTGGCGCTCTGCGGGGTCGGGGTGCTCTACGCCCGGACCGGACAGCTGAACCTCGCGTTCCTCGGCGAGACGCTGGCGGGCGCCCCGCCGGACGGGCCGGCCGTGGTGGGCGTCGTCCTCGTCCTGGTCGGGTGGCTGGTCAAGGCGGCCGCGGTGCCGTTCCACTTCTGGCTCGCCGACGCGCACGCCGTCGCCCCCACCCCGGTGTGCGTGCTGTTCTCCGGCGTGATGGCGCCCCTCGGGGTGTACGGCGTCGCGCGGGTGACCGCGGTCGTCGCGCCGGGCGTGGGCACGCTCGCGCCCGTCCTGGTCGTCGTCGGGACGGTGACCGCCGTGCTCGGCACCGTGCTGTGCGTGGTGCAGCGCAACCTCAAGCGCCTGCTCGCCTACTCCACGATCGCCCACGTCGGGCTCTTCCTCATCGGCGCGGCCGACGGCGGCTCACGGACGTGGCTGGTGTACCTCGCCGGCCACGCCGGGGTGAAGGCGGCGCTGTTCCTGCTGGTCGGGGTGCTGCTCGCCCGGTTCGGCAGTGTGGACGAGATCGACCTGCACGGCGCGGCCCGCACCGGCCGCGCCCCCGACCGGCTCACTGGGGCGCTGTTCCTGCTCGCCGGGCTCGCCCTGGCCGGCCTACCCCCGGTGGGTGCCGGGCTCGGCAAGGCCGCGCTCGAGGAGTCGGTGCCGGGCGTGCTCGTGCCGGTGGTCGTCGGCGTCTCGGTGGTGACCGCCGCGGCTGTGCTGCGCGCGGGACTGCGGGTGTTCCTCGGCGTCGGGCCCCGCCCGGAGCGCCGGGTCGACCCCGAGCGCACCAGCGGCGAGGGCGAGGAGCGCGAGATGTCGGGTCGCTTCGAGAGGGTCCCGACGACGATGCTCGCGGCACCCACGCTGCTGCTGGCCGCGGCCGTCGTCGTCGGGACGCTCCCGCTGGTCGGCCGTGTCGGCGCCGCGGCCGGGGAGCGGCTGGCCGACGGGACGGCCTACCGGGCCTCCGTGCTCGGGCCGGCCCACGAGGCAGTGCCCGTGGAGCCGGTGGCCTGGCACCTCTCCGGTGTGGTCACCGGGCTCGGGACGACCGTCGCAGCGGTGGTGCTCGCGCTGGTCGTGCTCCTCTCGGGTCGGGTCCCGGCCCGGCGTCGCCGGCCGGTGCGGCGGGCGGTCGGACGGATCGTGCTCGGCCTGGAACGGCTGCACTCCGGGCACGTGGGCGACTACGTCGCCTGGTTGCTGTTCGGCGCCGCCGTCATCGGGATCGCCGTCGCGGCCCCGACGCTGGGGTGAGGGCCGGTCGGGGCACGGTCGCCTTCGCCTAGCGTGCGGGCCTCGGAGGGCCGCCCCGGCCGCGGCTGCAGGTCGTCAGCGCCTCGAGCAGGGGGGCCAGGCGGTGGCCCTCCGCGGAGAGCGAGTACTCGGTGCGGGGCGGGCGGGTGTCGAGCACCCGCCGTTCGAGGAGCCCCGCGGACTCGAGATCGGCCAGGCGCGCCGCCAACGTGGCGGGCGGCACCTGGCCGAGGGCCTGCTCGAACTCCGAGAACCGGGCCGCACCGAGGTGCGCGGCGTAGAGCACCGAGAGCGACCAACGCCGCTCCAGCAGTGCCGTCAGCGCGCGCACCTCGGGCGGAACCGGCTCCCGTGAGCACATCTCAGGCGGCCATCTCGAGGCCCGGGGTCGCCGGCTGCGTCGCCGGCTCCAGGGCCACGTCGAGGACCTCGCTGATCGTCATCGACGGGTGGAACTCGAGCTGTCCGGCGACGTCGGCGGGGACGTCGTCGAGGTCGGCCCGGTTGCGCTCCGGCACGACGATCTGCGTCAGGCCCGCCGCGTGCGCGGCCAGCACCTTCTGCTTCACCCCGCCGATCGGGAGCACCCGGCCCTGCAGCGTCAGCTCGCCGGTCATCGCCACGGTGTGGCGCACCGGTCGCCCGGTCAGCAGCGACGCCAGCGCGGTGGCCATGGTGACGCCGGCCGACGGCCCGTCCTTCGGGATCGCGCCCGCGGGGACGTGCACGTGGAACGACCGTCCCGTGAAGGCGTCCTCGGCGATGCCCAGCTCCGCGGCGTGCGAGCGCACCCACGACAGGGCGATCCGGGCGGACTCCTTCATGACGTCGCCGAGCTGGCCGGTGAGGATCAGGCCCTCGTCGCCGGTCATCGACGCCGCCTCGATGAAGAGGACGTCGCCGCCCGCGCCGGTCACGGCCATACCGGTCGCGACGCCGGGCACCGCGGTGCGCTCGACGGCCTCGGTGAAGACCTTCTGGCGGCCCAGGTGCCTGCGCACCACCTCGGTGTCCACGACGACCTGCCCGCCACCCGACGCGACCTCCGTCGCGATCTTGCGGGTGAGCTTGCCCAGGGCACGGTCGAGCTGCCGGACGCCGGACTCGCGGGTGTACTCCGACACCACGAGGCGCAGCGCCGACTCGTCGGCGACCACGTCGTCGACGGTCAGGCCCGCGCTGCGGACCTGACGCGGCAGCAGGTGGTCCCGGGCGATGGCGACCTTCTCCTCCACGGTGTAGCCGTCGAAGGAGATGACCTCCATGCGGTCGAGCAGCGGGCCCGGGATCGTGTCCAGCTGGTTGGCCGTCGCCAGGAACACCACCAGCGACAGGTCGATCTCGACGTCGAGGTAGTGGTCGCGGAACGCGTGGTTCTGCGCCGGGTCCAGGACCTCGAGCAGCGCGGCGGACGGGTCGCCGCGCCAGTCGGCGCCGACCTTGTCCACCTCGTCGAGCAGGATCACCGGGTTCATCGTGCCCGCGTCGCGCAACGCCCGCACCAGGCGGCCGGGCAGGGCGCCGACGTAGGTCCGCCGGTGACCGCGGATCTCGGCCTCGTCGCGGACGCCGCCGAGCGACATCCGGACGAACTCGCGGCCCATGGCACGGGCCACCGACTCGCCGATCGAGGTCTTGCCCGTCCCGGGCGGCCCGACCAGCGTCAGGATCGTCCCGGCCTTCGTGTCGGCCTCGACGCCGCGGTCACGCCGCAGCTTGCGCACGGCCAGGTACTCCACGATGCGGTCCTTCACGTCCTCGAGGCCGGTGTGGTCGGCGTCGAGCACGGTCCGGGCCGCGACCGGGTCGAGCTGCTCCTCGGAGAGCTCCGCCCACGGCAGGGCCAGCAGCCAGTCGAGGTAGGTCCGGATCATCGAGGACTCGCCGGACTGCTCGCCGGCGCGCTCCAGGCGTCCGAGCTCGCGCTCGGCCTGCTCACGCACGTGGTGCGGCATGCCGGCCTCGGCGATCTTCGCGCGGTAGTCGTCGCCGGCCTCGGCGTCGCCGGAGCCCTCGCCGAGCTCCTTGCGGATCGACTCCAGCTGGCGGCGCAGCACGTACTCGCGCTGGGCCTTGGCCGCGCCGGA
>NZ_DASXJD010000154.1:0-16374 GCF_036497585.1 Actinomycetospora sp.
CCGAAGTTGCGGGCGATGCGCTGGATCATCTCCTGGATGAGCACCGTCTTGCCCACACCCGCGCCGCCGAACAGGCCGATCTTGCCGCCCTGCACGTACGGAGTGAGCAGATCGACGACCTTGAGGCCGGTCACCAGCATCTCGGTCCGGCCCTCGAGCTGGTCGAAGGGCGGCGGGTCGCGGTGGATGGACCACCGCTCGGCGTCGCTCCCGTAGCCCGGCTCGTCCAGGCAGTCGCCCAGGGCGTTGAACACGTGCCCCTTGACGACGTCGCCGACGGGCACGGTGATCGAGTGCCCGCTGTCGGTGACCTCCTGGCCGCGGACCACGCCGTCCGTCGGCTGCATGGCGATGGTGCGCACCTGGTTGTCGCCCAGGTGCTGGGCCACCTCCAGGGTCAGCGTCTTCGTCTCGCCGTCGAGCGTGACGTCGAAGGTGAGCGCGTTGAAGAGTTCCGGCACCGCGTCGCGTGGAAACTCGACGTCGATGACGGGGCCGAGCACACGGGCGATCCGCCCGGTGCCGGCCGATTGCTGCTCGGGTGCCTGCGTCATGGTGTCAGTCACTCCCCTGCGAGGCGAGGGCGTCGGCACCACCGACGATCTCGCTGATCTCCTGCGTGATCTGGGCCTGACGCGCCTGGTTGGCCTCGCGGGTCAGGTTGTCGATGAGTTCATTGGCGTTGTCGGTCGCGGCCTTCATCGCCCGGCGTCGCGCCGCGGACTCGGACGCCGCGGCGTCCAGCATCGCGGCGAACACCCGCGTCCGGAGGTACTTCGGGAGCAGGACGTCGAAGAGCTGCTCGGCGTCGGGCTCGAAGTCGTACTCCGCCCCGTCCGAGTTCTCGCCGTCCGAGTCGTCGTCGGAGTCCCCGGAGTCGAGCTCCTCCAGTGACAGTGGCGCGATCTGCCGCGCCTCCGGCGTCTGGGACAGCATCGTCTCGAACGCGGTGAAGACGATGTGCAGCTCGTCCACCCCCGACAGGCCCCGCATCTCCTCGGGGGCGATGACCGGCGGGTCCTCGTCCTCCTCGGGGCCCTCGATGGTGCCGTCCCCGCCCGCGAGGAACGCCGCGGCCAGCGAGTCCGCGACCTCGACGGCGTTCTCGTAGCCGGGCTGCTCGGAGAACCCCGTCCAGCTCTGGACGACGTCCCGGCCGCGGAACCGGAAGAAGTCCCGGCCCTTGCGGCCCACGACGAACAGCATCGGGTCGTGCCCGGCGTCGGTGATCTCGGCCAGCCGTTTGTTGGCCAGCCGGAGCGTGTTGGCGTTGTAGCCGCCGGCGAGGCCACGGTCGCTGGTGATGACCAGGACCCCGACCCGCGACACGTTCTCGCGCGCGACGAGGAGCGGGTGGTCGGTGGCGGCGGCCTTCGCGGCCTGCGCGAGGACGTTGGTGAACTCCCGGACGTACGGCCGGGAGTTCTCCACCCTCGCCTGGGCCTTGGAGATCCGCGACATCGCCACGGTCTCCTGCGCCTTCGTGATCTGGGCGATGTTGCGCGACGACCTGATCCGTCGCCGCAGCACGCGCAGTTGGGCCGGCATGCGCTACCTCAGCTCTCGTCGGAGCCGTTGTCGGACCCGGAGCCGTCCTCGGACCCGGAGCCGCCCTCGGAACCCGACGAGTCGGAGTCCGCCTGCGCGTTCTTGTTCGAGTCCGACTCGGCCTCGACCGAGGACCCGTCGGAGGCCTCGAAGGACTTCTTGAACTCGTTGACCGCGTCGGCCAGGCGCTTCTCGTTGTCCTCCTCGAGCTTCCCGGTGTCCCGGATCTCCGAGAGGATCTCCGGGCCGTTGCGCTGGAGGTACTCCAGGAACTCGCTCTCGAAGCGGCGGACGTCCTCGACCGGCACCGAGTCCAGGTGGCCACGGGTGCCGAGGAAGATCGCGGCGACCTCCTGCTCGACCGGGTACGGCTCGCCCTGACCCTGCTTGAGCAGCTCCATGAGGCGCTGACCGCGGTCCAGCTGGGCCCGCGAGGCGGCGTCGAGGTCCGAGGCGAAGGCCGCGAACGACTCCAGCTCGCGGTACTGCGCGAGGTCCACGCGCAGCGACCCGGCGACCGACTTCATCGCCTTGATCTGGGCGTCACCGCCGACGCGGGAGACCGAGACACCGACGTTGATGGCGGGGCGCTGGCCCTGGTTGAACAGGTCCGACTCGAGGAAGCACTGCCCGTCGGTGATCGAGATGACGTTCGTCGGGATGTACGCCGAGATGTCGTTGCCCTTGGTCTCGATGATGGGCAGGCCCGTCATCGATCCGGCGCCGAGCTCGTCGGAGAGCTTCGCGCAACGCTCGAGCAGCCGCGAGTGCAGGTAGAAGACGTCGCCCGGGTAGGCCTCGCGGCCCGGGGGGCGGCGCAGCAGCAGCGAGACCGCGCGGTAGGCCTCGGCGTGCTTGGACAGGTCGTCGAAGACGATCAGGACGTGCTTGCCCTGGTACATCCAGTGCTGGCCGATCGCCGACCCGGCGTACGGGGCGATGTACTTGTAGCCGGCCGGGTCGGAGGCCGGGGCCGCGACGATGGTGGTGTACTCCATCGCGCCCGCGTCCTCGAGGGCCGCCTTGGCGGCCGCGATCGTCGAGCCCTTCTGGCCGACCGCGACGTAGATGCAGCGGACCTGCTTGTCCGGGTCGCCGGTCTCCCAGTTCTCGCGCTGGTTGATGATCGTGTCCGTGCAGACCGCGGTCTTGCCGGTCTTGCGGTCACCGATGATCAGCTGGCGCTGACCGCGGCCGATCGGCGTCTGCGAGTCGACCGCCTTGATGCCGGTCTGGAGCGGCTCGCTCACCGACTGGCGCTGGACGACCGAGGGGGCCTGCAGCTCGAGGACGCGCCGCTCCTCGGTCTCGATCTCGCCGAGGCCGTCGATCGGCTCACCGACGGGGTTGACGACGCGGCCGAGGAAACCGTCGCCGACCGGCACCGAGAGGACCTCCCCGGTGCGGCTGACCTGCTGGCCCTCCTCGATCTGGGAATAGTCACCGAGGACGACGACGCCGATCTCGCGCTCGTCGAGGTTCAGGGCGAGGCCCAGCGAACCGCTCTCGAACTTCAACAGCTCGTTGGTCATCGTCGAGGGGAGACCCTCGACGTGGGCGATGCCGTCACCGGTGTCGACGACGGTTCCGACCTCCTCGCGGGACGACTCCGCCGAGAAGGACGACACATAGTTCTCGATCGCGCTCTGGATCTCGTCCGAGGAGATCGTCAGCTCCGCCATGGTTCCCTGCTATCTGTTCTCACGACTGCATGGTCTGGGGATGGGGGCGGCCCGCCCCGGTTCCGGGGCGGGCCGCGCGCTCACGTCGGGAAGGCGTCCGCGGCACCGCGCAGGTGACGGGCGACGCTGCCGTCGAGCAGCTCTCCCCCGACCTGCACGACCAGGCCACCCAGGATGTCCGGGTCGACGTCGGACTGCACCGAGATCGACCGTCCGTAGAGGCGGGACAGCACGTCGCCGAGCCGGTCCTCCTGCTCGTCGGACAGGGCGATCGGGGCGACGACCCGGGCGATCGACCGGTCCCGTCGCGCCGCCGCCGCGTCCGCCAGCCGCTCGGCCGCGTGGTCGAGCGCCTTCGAGTAGGGGTGGCGGACCGCCTGCTCGAGCAGCCGGTGGGCGGTCGGGGTGACCTTGTCGCCCAGCACCTGCGAGAGCAGCTCCACCCGCTTGTCGACCGGGGCGTTCCGGTCCGCCAGCAGGGTCCGCAGCCGCGGCTCGCGCTGGAGGATCCGGCCGAAGCGGAACAGCTCGTCCTCGGTGTCCGAGAGCGTGCCGTCCTTCTCCGCCGAGGCCAGGGCGGCGGTCCGCCCCAGGATCTCGACTGCCTCGACCAGGTCGGTCGGCGAGGTCAGCCGCGTCTCCACCAGCTTGGTCAGCAGCTGCACCGTCGTCGGGTCGACCTTGTCCGAGAAGAGGGTCTCCACCAGGCTGCGCCGCAACGACGCCGACCCGGTGGGGTCGACGAGGTGGCGGCGGAGCTCGATGTGCTCGGCCAGGACGGCGGCGACCGCGTACAGCTCCTGCGACACCTGCGCGAGGTGGTCCGTGGTGCCGGCGCTCTGGTCCGAGACGACCTCTTCGAGCTGGTCGAGGGCGTGGTTCAGGGCTGTCTGGCTCGCGCTGTGCATCAGCCCTCCCCCGTCCCGCTCGTGCCGCTAGCCGACGAGCCCGAGGAGCCCGCCGCGACCGTCGTCGTGCCGGCCCCGTTCGAGGACGACGTCGACGAGCCGGAGGACGAGCCGATCGACCCCAGATAGGAGTCGATGGTCGACCGCGCGGCGTCCTCGTCGGAGAGCGACCGCCCGAGGATGCGCTCCGCGAGGGTGCGCGAGAACTCGGGCAGCTTCTCCTGCAGGTCGCCCCAGGCACGGGAGCGCTGGTCCTCGAGCTCGCGCTCGGCCCGCTCTCGCATGGCCGAGATCTCCCGCTCCGCCTGGGCGCGCTGCTCCGCGGCCTGCTCCCGGGCGGTGGCCCGGGCCTCGTCGCGGATGGAGGACGCCTCGTTGCGCGCCTCCGAGAGCACCTCGGCGTGCCGCTTCTCGGCTGCCCGGTACTTCTCGTCGGCTTCCTCCCGGTCACGCTGGAGCTGGCGGACCCGCTCGGCGCGGTCCTCCATGGCCTTGCGGATCGGCGGGACGACGAACTTCGCCAGCATGACGAAGACGACGACGAAGAGGATGAGTTCGAAGAAGAACGTGCCGTTGGGGAGCAGGAAGTTCTGCGAACTGCCCCCCTGTGCCAGCACGGCTTCCGTGCTCGGCGTTCCGGCCACGTCGATCACCCGCTGCCGAGCACGAAGACGAACAGGGCCATGAAGGCCAGGTTGATGAAGTACATGGCCTCGACCAGACCGACGGTCAGGAAGAAGATGTTGAAGAGGCGGCTCTGCGCCTCCGGCTGGCGGGCAACGCCGGCGATGGTCTGGGCACCCACCAGGCCGTCACCGATGGCGGCGCCGATCGCGCCGCCGGCGAGCGCGATACCACCGCCGATGAAGGCGCCACCGGACTTCAGTCCCGTGGTGGGGTCTCCGCCCTGAGCGAGGACGGACTGCACAAGCGACATGACGCTCCTTTTGAGCTCGTTGGGTGGGATTGGTCGACGGATCGGCCGGCCGCCGGGTGCGGCCGGCCACGGGAGGGCCTAGTGGCCCTCCTCGCTCACCGCGGGCCCGAAGAACTGCATGATGGTCAGCAGCGCGAAGATCAGGGCCTGGATGGCTCCGATGAACAGGTCGAACAGCTTCCAGGCGGCGTTCGGGAGCCAGAGCCCCCACCACGGGATCAGCGCGATCACGCCGATCATGATCGTGCCGGAGAGGATGTTGCCGAACAGTCGCAGCGAGAGCGAGATCGGCTTCGCGATCTCCTCGATGATGTTCAGCGGCGCGAGCACGGCGTAGGGCTGCACGAAGCGCTTCAGCGTCCGGGCGCCCTGCTCGCGGAAGCCCCACACCCACGCCGAGACGAACACGAAGAAGGCGAGGGCGTAGGCGGTGTTGACGTCCGCCGTCGGCGGACGGAGGACCTCGGGGTGGCCGCTGGGGATCACGCCGAGCCAGTTGCAGATGAGGATGAACGCGAACAGTGCGATGGTCAGCGGGGCGAGGTACTCGGCAGGACGCCGACCCATTCGGCCCTGCACCTGCTCGACCATGTAGCCGGTGAGCGCCTCGTAGGCCATCTGCACCTTGTTCGGGACCTGGGAGGTGACGCGGGCCCTGACGAAGAAGCCGGCGCCGACCACGATGAGCGCGGCGATGGTCGACGTCCACATGGTGTCGCCGTTGAACGTCATGCCGAGGAACTCGAACTGCCCGACGTGCTCGCTCGGGGAGATCGAGCTGCCGCCTTCGGCGGCCAGGAATCCGGACGTCACTTGCGTAGCTCCTTGAGCGCAGGCACGGATCCGACGATCGTGTTGATGACCTGGAACAGCGCGAGCCCGAGGAAGGTCCCCAGGCCGTTCGGGAAGAAGAAGTAGGCGACCGACACCGCGACCACGGTGACGAGGGCCAACCGGGCCCCGACACCGCGGACGAGGGCGGCCTTGCTGGGCAGGTCCGCCGCGGACTGCCGGAGGACCGACCGCTGGACCATGAGGGAGTTCGCGGCCCCGAGCAACAACCCGAGGCACCCGAAGGCGGCCATGGCGGCGACGCCGAAGACGGCGCCGAGGACGAGGCCGACGACCCCGACGACGATCGCCACGATCAGGGAGAGGCGGAAGGCCTCACGCGTCGCCCCGGGAACCGTCAGCATCGGTGCGTGACCGAGGGGTTCGTTCACATCAGCTCCCGAGGAACTTCCGCATCTCCGTGTAGGCGAGCCTCGCGGTGGCCACGATCCCGAGCACGAGCCCGACCAGGAGGAAGATCGGGAAGGTACCGGCAAAGTGGTCCACCAGCCAGCCGAGCAGTGTCGGTCCGATGAGGCAGCCCGCGAGCGTGGTGCCCAATCCGAGGAGCGCCCACCCGTCCGCACGCGATTCCGCCATACCAGGTCGCCGACCCTCTCATACGGGACGCAGGGCTGACACGGGCATGGTCAGTCCTCCTCGACGACGACCGGCGACACGCGGAGCAGCCCGGCGACACGTTTCCGCGCCGTCCTCGGGCGGCCCGGGCTCACTCATCTGGACCACTCGATTTGCCCCGTTTCGACGGGACGCGAGGAACCTATCACACCCCCTACGACGACCTGTCGTCGTGGACAAACCGCATTTCAGGGGGCATGTGGTGATCAGGAACGGCCGACCGGGAACGATCATCTGGCGCGCAATCGGGGGACGGCCGAGGCGAGCACCGCGACGAGCAGACCGGCACCCACGACCCCCACCACGAGGAACACGTCGGTGATCAGCGCGAGCGCCACGGCGCCGAACGCGAAGACCCCGGCCCAGAGGTAGATGAGCAGGACCGCGCGGCGTTGGGAGTGCCCGATCTCGAGCAGCCGGTGGTGAAGGTGCATCTTGTCGGGCGCGAACGGGCTGCGCCCGGCGCGGGTGCGGCGCACGACGGCGAGGGCGAGGTCGAGCAGCGGGACCAGGACGACGGCGGCGACGACGACGATCGGCGCGAGCAGTGCCAGCGCGTTGCGCGGAGCGGAGTCGGCGTAGGTGATGCGCCCCGACGCGCTGGTGGTGGCGGCGGCGAGCATCAGCCCGATGAGCATCGACCCGGAGTCGCCCATGAAGATGCGCGCCGGCTGGAAGTTGTGGGGCAGGAACCCCGCGCACGCCCCGGCGAGCACCGCGGCGATGAGCGCGGGCGGATAGGCGGTGACGTCGCCGCCGCGCTGCTCGAGCAGGCCGAGCGAGAACGCCAGGATCGCCAGCGACGCGATCAGCCCGATCCCGGCGGCGAGCCCGTCGAGCCCGTCGACGAAGTTCACCGCGTTGACCAGCACCACGCAGAGGAACACGGTGAGCACCACGCCCTGGTTGGGGTCGAGCAGCAGCAGCGTCCAGTCGCCCCCGTCGGGGATGGGCAGCACGAACCACTGCACGCCGAGCAGGACCAGCACGCCCGCCGAGGTGGCCTGGCCGGCGAGCTTGGTCAGCGCGTCGATGCCGAAGCGGTCGTCGAGCGCGCCGACCAGCACGATCAGCCCGCCCGCGACCATCACCGCGCGGGTCTCCGAGGAGTAGTCGAACGCGCGGCGCAGCACCGGCAGCTGCGAGGCCACGAACACCCCGGCGAGGACGCCGATGTACATGGCCACCCCGCCGAGGCGCGGGATGGGCACGGTGTGCACGTCCCGCCCGCGGGGGACCGCGATGGCCCCGGCGCGGATCGCGAGCCGTCGCACGACCCCGGTGATCAGGAACGTCACCACCGCCGCGCAGAGCCCGACCAGGAGGTACTCCCGGATCGGCAGCCCCTGCGGGGCGAACGGTGGCGACGGGTCCACGGCGGTCAGGTTAGACCGGTGGACTCAGCCCCTCGGGTAGGCGGGGAAGCGACTGACCAGTGTCGCCACCTCGTCGCGCACGTCGGCGAGCGACCGCTTCCCGTCCTCGGTGGTCTCGTCGGCGGTCACGGCGGCGGCGATGAGGCGCGCGACCTCGGGCATCTCGGCCGGCGTCATGCCCTGCGTGGTGATCGACGGCGAGCCCACGCGGATGCCGGACGCGGTCATCGGGGGCTGCGGGTCGTAGGGGATGGCGTTCTTGTTGAGCGTGATCCCGGCGAGCCCGCTGCGGGCCTCGGCCTCCTTGCCGGTGACGCCCAGCGGCTGCAGGTCGAGCAACGCGAGGTGGGTGTCGGTGCCGCCCGAGATCGCGCGCATGCCGTGGTCGACCAGCCCGGAGGTCAGCGCCTGGGCGTTCTCGATGACGGTGCGGGCGTAGTCCTGGTAGGCCGGGGTGGCCGCCTCGGCCAGCGCGACCGCCTTGCCGGCGACGGCGTGCATCAGCGGGCCGCCCTGCAGGAACGGGAAGACGGCCTTGTCCAGCGCCTTGGCGTGCTCGGCCTTCGACACGAGCATGCCGCCGCGCGGCCCGCGCAGGACCTTGTGGGTGGTGAAGGTGACGACGTCGGCGTAGGGCACCGGGCTGGGGATCGCCTGGCCGGCCACCAGGCCGATGAAGTGCGCGGCGTCGACCCAGAGGATCGCGCCGGCCTCGTCGGCGATCTCCCGGAAGCGCTGGAAGTCGATGAGGCGCGGGTAGGCGGTGGCGCCCGCGACGATCATCGTCGGTCGGTGCTCGAGCGCGAGGTCGCGCACCTGGTCGTAGTCGATGAGGCCGTCGTCCTCACGGACGGTGTAGGGCACCGGCTCGAACCACTTGCCCGAGAAGCTGACCTTGGCGCCGTGGGTGAGGTGCCCGCCGTGCGGCAGGCTCATCGCCAGCACCTTGTCGCCGGGCTGGCAGAACGCCGCGTACACCGCGAGGTTGGCGTTCGCGCCCGAGTGCGGCTGCAGGTTGGCGTGCTCGGCGCCGAACAGCGTCTTCGCGCGCTCGATGCCGATCTCCTCGGCGCGGTCGACGACCTCGCAGCCGCCGTAGTAGCGCCGTCCGGGGTAGCCCTCGGCGTACTTGTTGGACAGCGTCGAGCCCAGCGCCGCGAGCACGGCGGGGCTGGTCAGGTTCTCGCTCGCGATGAGCTGGAGACCGCCGCGCAGCCGTGCGAGCTCGTCGTCGACGACCTGGGCGATCTCCGGGTCGACCGCTGCGAGGGCGTCGTAGTCCGGGCCCCAGAAATGCTCGCTCGTGGCTGCCACGTCCGTGTTACCTCACTCTGCTCGGGATGGACCGACGAGGCGGCGCCCCCGGAGTGGGACGACACCGTCGATCCGGAACCGGTCTCCGACGTTACCCGGGCCCGTGGTGCCCGGTCGGGCGGATTGTGCGGCTGGTCACCGTGCTTCCGCGCCAGGTAGCGCCGGGTCGCCGCTCGTTCCTCGCGCCGCAAGGGCGTCCACCGGCGCGACCTACCAATCGGCGATGGTCAGGGACGTGTCCGGGCGCGGCCGACCGTCGAGGCCGCGGGCCAGGTAGTCCCAGGCGGCGAGCCCGATCATGGCGCCGTTGTCGGTCGACCAGCGCAGCGGCGGCAGGCACAGCGACACCCCGGCCTCGTCGCAGAGCTGCTGCGCCGCGGCCCGCACCTGCGGGCTCGCCGCCACCCCGCCGACGACGACGAGGCAGCGGCTCGGGTACCGGGCCAGGGCTTTGCGGCACTTCGCGACGAGCACGTCGAGGCAGGCGTCGACGAACGAGGCCGCCACGTCCGCAGCACCGCTCCCACCCGCCCGGTCGGGGTTCGCGGCCAGGAACCGCGACACCGACGACTTCAGCCCCGAGAAGGAGAAGTCGAGCTCGAGGTCCTTCGCGGGCCGGGGGAAGGCGACGTCGGGCGTCCCGGTCTTGGCGAGCTTGTCGATCGCCGGTCCACCCGGGTACGGCAGCCCGAGCATGCGGGCGACCTTGTCGTACGCCTCCCCCACCGAGTCGTCCCGGGTCGACCCGACCAGCTCCACCGCACCGGGGGCGGGCAGGTGCGCCAGCAGCGTGTGACCCCCGGAGACCAGCAGCACCATCGCCGGGTAGTCGACGCGGCGCTCGTCGAGGTCGGCGCTGCGCAGGTGCCCCCGCAGGTGGTTGACGCCGTAGACCGGCAGGCCCCAGCCGTCGCCGAGCCCGACGGCGCTGTTGGTGCCCACCACCAGCGAACCGATCAGCCCCGGGCCCCGCGTCACGCCGATGGCGGTGAGGTCGGACGGGCGCAGGTCGGCATCGGTGAGGACCTTGCGCACCGTCGGGAGGATCGCGTCGACGTGCGCCCGGCTGGCCATCTCGGGGTAGACCCCGCCGTAGCGGTCGTGCAGCTCGACCTGCGAGGCGACGGCGGCCGCGACCACCTCGCCGTCGGGACGCACCACCGCGACCCCGGTGTCGTCGCACGAGGTCTCGATGCCGAGCATCAGCCCGTCGTCGGGGAGCACGGCGGTCACGCGTTGATCACTCTCTCGATCTCCGAGGCCGGGACGGCGCCCTCGCGCTCGATCCGCGGCACGTCCAGGTGACAGTTCACGACCGTCGACGGCACCCCGGAGCGCACCCCGCCGTCGACGACGGCGTCCGGGCGTCCCGCGAGCTGGTCGAGGATCGGGCCGGGCGCCTGGGCCGTCGGCTCGCCGTGGGCGTTCGCGCTGGTCACGAGCAGGGGCCCGACGTCGGAGAGCAGCGCACGCAGGTCGGGGTCCGACGGCACCCGCACCCCGATCTCGTCGCGACCCTGCAACCACCCCGGCGCCGTGGTCGCGTCGATGCCGAGCGCCACGGTGAGGGGGCCGGGCGAGAATGCCGCGAGCAGGCGGCGTGCCGCCTCGGTGACCTGCACGCCGAGGGCGGGGAGCTCGTCGGGGGTCGCCACCATGATCGGGAGCTCCCGGGTGCGCGGCCGGTCCTTGAGCGCGAAGAGGGTGTCGATCGCGGCCGGACGGCGGGGGTGCACGGCCAGCCCGTAGACGGTGTCGGTCGGCAGCAGCGCCACCCCGCCGTCGAGCAGGGCCTCCCGCGCGGCGGTGAAGCCGTCGCCGCGGAAGCGCACCGAGGACTCGGTGAGCGGCGCGGCGCTGACGACGGCGGGGTCGTGCTCGCCGGCTCGCAGCCGGACCGTGAGGGCGTCGACGTCCGGGGCGTCGAGCCCGGTGTCGTGGGTGGCCAGGCCGTGCCCGGCGAGGAGGGCGGCGGCGTAATCGCGGCGAGACCCGGCCAGCGCGACGGGCTCGGTGGTCCCGGCCAGCCGCTCGGCCAGCTCCTTGACCACGACGTCGACGTCGCCGTGGCGCAGCGTCGCGTGGCCGTCGGCGCTGGTCAGCGACGCGTAGACCGCGGTGCCGCCCGCAGGACGCAGCACCAGGGCCGGGAGCCGGCCGGCCTGGGTGGTGAGCAGCGAGAGCGAGTCGAGCGCGACGACGGGCACGCCCCGGGCGAACGCCACCGCGTTGACGTAGGCGATGCCCGCGCGCACCGACGCGAGGTTCCCGGGCCCGACGTCGACGGCGAGCCGGTCGAGGTCCGCCACGGACCGCCCGGCGTCGCGGATGACCCCGCCGGCCAGCACCCCGACGTCGACGAAGCCGGGGTCGCCGCGGTCCGCGCTCGCGCGGGCGAGGACGCGGTCGTCGTCGAGCAGCGCGGCGCCGTAGACCCGCGAGGAGGTCTCGACGGCGAGCGTCAGGGTCATGCCGGGCTCCGGGTGGTGCTCTCGAGGGCGTCGATCACCGGCGCCCACCGGTCACTCCCGCGCACGGTGATCGTGCGCCGGGCCGGGTCGTCCGGGTCGGAGGCCGCCAGGTGCATCCGGAGCGGGTCGACGAACTCGCCCGCCACGAGGTCGGCCCACTCCACGAGCGCGACGACCTCGTCGAGGTACTCGTCGAGGCCGAGGTCGCGGAACTCGGTGAGGTCGGTGAGCCGGTAGGTGTCGACGTGGAGGATCCGCGGCCCGGGGGTCGGGTAGAACTGCGCGAGCGAGAACGTCGGGCTGGAGACGGCCGCCGCCGAGCCCAGCGCCGCGACGAGCGCGGAGACGAACGTCGTCTTGCCCGCCGCGAGCTCGCCGGTGAGCAGCACCGCGTCCCCGGCGTGCAGGTGCGGCGCGAGGGCGGCGGCGACGCGTGCCGTGCCCTCGGGCCCGTCCGCGTGCAGCACCGTCTCCACCTGCTCGTCCATCGCCTCCCCATGATAGGAGGCGCCCCGGGGCTGCTCAGGCGGTGGCCGGGGTGTGGCCGAGGACCTCGGCGATCTCGGCGGTGCTCACCGCCCCCTCGCGCCGCACGACCGGCTCGGGCCCGGTGAGGTCGACGATCGTGGACCCCGCGTCCGCGACGAGCGGGCCGCCGTCGAGGTAGACGTCCACGGCGTCGCCGAGCTGGGCGTAGGCGTCACCGCAGTCGTGCGGGACCGCTCCACCGCCCGCGTTCGCCCCGGTGATCGCCATCGGGCCGCACTCGCGCAGCAGCTCGAGCGCCACCGGGTGCAGTGGCATCCGGAGCACGACGGTGCCCCGGGTGCGCCCGAGGTCCCACGCCAGCGACGGCGCGTGCGGCAGGACGATCGAGAGGCCCCCGGGCCAGAACGCCTCGACGAGCTCGCGGGCGGTGCTGGGGACGACCGCGACGAGGCCGTCGATCGTCGACCAGCTCCCGACGAGCACCGGGACCGGGGTCTCCGGGCCGCGCCCCTTGGCCGCGAGCAGCGCACGGACGGCCGCCTGGTCGAACGCGTCGGCGCCGACGCCGTAGGAGGTGTCGGTCGGGACGACGACGAGCCGGCCCGCGCGCACGGCGGCCGCGGCGGCGGCGAGCCCGGCGGCCCGGGTGTCGGGGACGCGGCAGTCGAAGGTCGTCACGGCGCCGAGACTAGGACCCCGGGCCGTCGGGTCCGGGTGGGCCTTGTCGCGGCGTTCTGCGGTCGGCCGGGCAGCTTGTCGTGGGGAATCACCGCGACAGGACGAACCCGGCCGATGAGTGAACGGCGCCGTTCGCGCGTTGGACGCCAGGAATGTGCCGTTGCTGCCACGGGCGCGGAGGCGGGGCCCCTAAGTGAACGGCGCCGTCCTGACGTTGGACGCCAGGATCGTGCCGTTCCTGCCACGCGAGCCGGGGCGGGAGCCGGGGCGGGAGCCGGGGCGGGAGCCGGGGGCGGGAGCCGGGGGCGGGAGCCGGGGGCGGAGCCCCGAGCCGTGGAGGCCGAGCGCCCGGGCCGTCAGTCCCGACGCCGGGTCCCGACTGCCATCCGGGGACGTCCGGCCAGGTCCTCGCGGGTCTCGACGTCGACGAACCCGGCCCCCTCGAGCACCTCGCGCACCGCCGTGGCGTGCGACTCGTCGTGCTCCACGGCGACCCGCCCGCCCTCGCGCAACAGCCGCGCCGCCGTCGTGGCGAGCGGACCGATGACGGCGAGGCCGTCGGGGCCGGCGAACACGGCCTCGTGCGGGTCGTGGTCGACCTCGGGCGACACGGCCGTGCCCTCCGGGACGTACGGGGGGTTGGCGACGACGACGTCGACGATCCCCTCCAGCGTCGCGAGGGTGGCCGGGTCGGTGACGTCGGCCGCGGTGAGCCGCACCCCGGACCCCTCGAGGTTGCGGCGGGCCCAGGCCAGGGCGCCGGGGTCGAGCTCCACGGCGTGCACCTCGGCGTCGGGCCGCGCCGTCGCGATGGCGAGCGCGAGCGCCCCGGACCCGGTGCACAGGTCGACCACCCGCGGACCGCCGATCCCGCGCGCCGCGGCGACCGCCTCGCCGAGCAGCAGCTCGGTCTCGGGGCGCGGCACGAACACCCCCGGCCCGACGGCGACCGAGACCGGTCCGAGCACCGCGCTCGAGACCAGGTGCTGGAGCGGTTCCCGGGCCTCCCTGCGCGCCACGAGGGCCTCCAGTCGGGCGGCGGCGTCGTCGTCGAGGTCCGGGGCGAGCACGAGACGGGTCCGCGGGACACCGAGGACGTGCGCGGCGAGCAGCTCGGCGTCCACGCGCGGGCTCTCGACGCCGGCCTCGGCGAGGCGCGCGGCGGCGTCGGCCACGCGGGTTCGGGTCGGCGCGATCATCGGACTCCCTCCTGGCCGGCCTCCTGGGCGGCCTGCGTGAGCCGTTCCTCGCGGTCCGCGGCGCGCAGGGCGTTCAGCACGCCGTCGAGCTCACCGTCGAGTACCCGGTCGAGGTCGTAGGACTTGTAGCCGATGCGGTGATCGGAGATCCGGTTCTCGGGGTAGTTGTACGTGCGCACCCGCTCGGAGCGGTCGACCGTGCGGACCTGGCTGCGACGGTCGGCCGACTGCTGGGCGGCCTCGGCCTCGTCGTGCACCGCCTGCAGGCGCGAGCGGAGCACCTCCATCGCCCGGGCCTTGTTCTGCAGCTGCGAGCGCTCGTTCTGGCACGACACCACGATGCCGGTCGCCAGGTGGGTGATGCGTACGGCGGAGTCGGTGGTGTTGACGCCCTGCCCGCCCTTGCCCGACGAGCGGAACACGTCGATGCGCAGGTCCTTCTCGTCGATCTCGACGGCGGCATCGGCCGCGTCCCGCTCCGGGTAGACCAGCACGCCGGCGGCCGAGGTGTGGATGCGGCCCTGGGACTCGGTGACGGGGACGCGCTGCACGCGGTGCACGCCGCCCTCGTACTTCAGCCACGCCCAGACGCCGTCGGAGCCGGAATCTTCGAGAGCACTGCTGCCCGGGGCCGTGATCGCCACCGTGACGTCCTTGAAGCCCCCGAGGTCGGACTCGGTGCCCGAGAGCACCGTGACCTTCCAGCCCCGGCGCTCGGCGTAGCGGGAGTACATCCGCAGCAGGTCCCCGGCGAACAACGCTGACTCCTCGCCGCCCTCGCCGGACTTGACCTCGACGACGACGTCGTTCGCGTCGGCCGGGTCGCGCGGGATCAGCAGCTCACCCAGCCGTTCGGACAGCGTGGTGACGGTGCCCTCGAGGGCCTCGGCCTCCGCGGCGAACGCCGGGTCCTCCCCGGCGAGCTCGCGGGCGTCGGCGAGGTCGGCCTCGGCGCGCTCGAGCTCACCGGCGGTCGCCACGATCGGGGCGAGCTCGGCGTAGCGGCGCCCCAGCCGGCGCGCGAGCGCTTGGTCGGCGTGCACCTCCGGCTCGGACAGGCGTGCCTCCAGGCCGGCGTGCTCCTCCACGAGGGCGCGCACCGAGTGCGCCGAACCGCCTGCCACCTGGGTCATCTCTGTACTCCTCGGGTTTCGCTCCGAACGCACGAACGCCCGCCGCCGGCCACTCGCGGTGGCCGACGGCGGGCGTCGTGGGAGCTACTTGCGGCCGGCGCGCTTGCCGTACCGGGCCTCGAAGCGGGCGACCCGGCCACCGGTGTCCATGATGCGCTGCTTGCCGGTGTAGAAGGGGTGGCAGGCCGAGCAGACCTCGACGTTGATGACGCCGTTCTGCTTGGTGCTGCGCGTGGTGAACGAGTTGCCGCAGCCGCAGTTGATCTGCGTCTCGACGTACTCGGGGTGGATGCCCTGCTTCACGTGGCTGGTCCTCTCGTATCGGCCGCCGGGTCCCCGAACCCTCGGGGTGAACCGGAGGCAGCTGTGCCACCGGGCATTCTCTCAGGAGTGCCCGTCGCTCGCGTCAACAGCCCCGGCGGTCGGGTGATTCCCGGCCGCCAGGGCGTCGGGACGGCTAATCCTCTTCCTTGCCCGGGGTCGTCTTCGCGACCTGCATGAGGAACTCGATGTTGGTGCGGGTCTTGCGGAGCCGGTCGAGGACCAGCTCGATCGCTTGCTGCGAGTCGAGCGCGGCCAGCACGCGGCGCAGCCGGTGCATGACGGCCATCTCGTCGGGCGAGAGGAGCAGCTCCTCCTTGCGCGTGGACGAGGCGTCCGGGTCGATCGCCGGGAAGATGCGCTTGTCAGCGAGCTTGCGGTCGAGCTTGAGCTCGGCGTTGCCGGTGCCCTTGAACTCCTCGAAGATCACCGTGTCCATCGTCGAGCCGGTCTCGACCAGCGCCGTGGCGAAGATCGTCAGCGACCCGCCGTCCTCGATGTTGCGCGCGGCGCCGAGGAAGCGCTTGGGCGGGTAGAGCGCCGTCGAGTCGACACCCCCGGAGAGGATGCGGCCCGAGGCGGGCGCGGCCAGGTTGTAGGCGCGGCCGAGGCGGGTGATCGAGTCGAGCAGCACGACGACGTCGTGGCCCTGCTCGACCAGGCGCTTCGCCCGCTCGATCGACAGCTCCGCCACCGAGGTGTGGTCCGACGGCGGCCGGTCGAAGGTCGAGGCGATGACCTCGCCCTTCACCGTGCGCTGCATGTCGGTGACCTCCTCCGGCCGCTCGTCGACGAGCACGACCATGAGGTGGACCTCGGGGTTGTTCGTGGTGATCGCGTTCGCGATC
>NZ_DASXJD010000155.1:0-22102 GCF_036497585.1 Actinomycetospora sp.
CGACGCCACGATGCGGCGGCAGGCCGAGATGACCGCGGCCGGGCTCGTCGTCGTCCCGGCCACTCCGAGGGAGCTCCGGGAGGACCCCGTCGGGGTGAAGCGGAAGATGTGGGCCGCGCTCGAGCAGGCGCGGTTGCGCCCAGTCAGCGGGTGCGCCCACCGTTCCGGCGAGGGGCGCCCACAGCCGATCTATTCGACCGAACGTGCCCTTCGCTCAGAACAGCCGAGAGAGCTCACTCCTCGCCGCGGATGAATGCCTCCACGCGGTCGTAGGCCACCGAGTCGCGGTACTGCTCCGGCGGGGACTTCATGAAGTACGACGACGCCCCGAGCAGCGGGCCGCCGATGCCCCGGTCCTTCGCGATCTTCGCGGCCCGCACCGCGTCAATGATGATCCCGGCCGAGTTCGGGGAGTCCCAGACCTCGAGCTTGTACTCCAGCGACAGGGGCACGTCACCGAACGCCCGACCCTCGAGCCGCACGTAGGCCCACTTGCGGTCGTCGAGCCACGGCACGTGGTCCGACGGGCCGATGTGGACGTTGCCCTTGCCCATGTCGCGGTCGACCTGCGAGGTGACCGACTGGGTCTTGGACGTCTTCTTCGACTCCAGCCGCTCCCGCTCGAGCATGTTGCGGAAGTCCATGTTGCCGCCGACGTTGAGCTGCATCGTGCGGTCGAGCTGCACGCCGCGGTCCTCGAAGAGCTTCGCCAGCACCCGGTGGGTGATCGTGGCGCCGACCTGGGACTTGATGTCGTCGCCGACGATCGGCACCCCGGCCTCGGTGAACTTCGCCGCCCACTCCGGGTCGGAGGCGATGAAGACCGGGAGCGCGTTGACGAACGCGACGTCGGCGTCGAGCGCGCACTGCGCGTAGAACTTGTCGGCCTCCTCGCTGCCCACCGGCAGGTAGGAGACGAGGACGTCGGCGCGGGCCTCGCGCAGCGCGGCGACGACGTCGACCGGCTCCTCGTCGGCCTCGGTGATCGTCTCGCGGTAGTAGCGGCCGAGCCCGTCGAGGGTGTGGCCCCGCTGGACGGTCACGCCGGTGGGCGCGACGTCGGCGATCTTGATGGTGTTGTTCTCGCTGGCGGTGATCGCCTCGGCGAGGTCCTGCCCGACCTTCTTGGCGTCGACGTCGAACGCGGCCACGAACTGCAGGTCGCGGACGTGGTATCCGCCGAAGTCGACGTGCATGAGCCCGGGCACACGGGTGGCCGGGTCGGCGTCGGCGTAGTACGTGACGCCCTGGACCAGCGAGGCGGCGCAGTTGCCCACGCCGACGACGGCCACACGGACCTGACCCATGGATGCTCTCCTTCGCTTTCGGTGCCCCGGTGGGTGATCTCGGTGGTCGGGGCGTGTCTGACGTACTGGTGGCGGGTCCCGGCGGCCGGGTTCGGGCTCCGGGCGGGACGACGGCGTCCCGGCCCGCGGGCGCGGGCCGTGTTCAGTCCGGCGGCTCCATCGGCGGCTCGGGGCTGCGGGGGGCGGGGACCTCGCCGCCGCCCGCCTGGCCCAGCGACCGCTCGTGGTCGATGAGCTCGTTGAGCCAGCGGACCTCGCGCTCGGTGGTGTCGAGCCCGATGCGGTGGAGCTCGCGGGTGTAGCGGTCGATCTGTTCCCCGGCCCGGGTCATCGTCGTGCGCAGACCGTCACGCCGCTCCTCGACGCGCCGCCGTCGTCCCTCGAGGATGCGCATGCGCACCTCCGCGGGGGTCCGGGAGAAGAAGGCCAGGTGCACGCCGAAGCTCTCGTCGTCACAGGCCTGCGGGCCGGCCTCGCCGAGCAGCTCGTCGAGCCGGTCCTTCCCCTCCGCGGTGATCTCGTACACGCGCCTGCCCCGGCGCCCCCAGCTCCCGCGCACCGTCGCCTCGGGGTCGCGCTCGGCGATGAGGTCGGCACGCTGCAGACGGCGCAGCGTCGGGTACACCGATCCCCACGAGAACGCCCGCAGCGATCCCAGGCGGGCGTGGAGCTGCTTGCGGAGCTCGTAGCCGTGCATCGGTGCCTCGTGCAGCAGGCCGAGGACGGCGAGCTCGAGCACTCCGTCCACCTCCCACGACCGTCCTGGCCGCCGGCGGTTTCGACGACCTCTCGTCTCACCATATCGCGCCGATACATCGAGGCCCTGCCCGCGACGATCTCGTCACACGACGGCAGCGCGCCGCCGTGCGCGGCTGGCTACGCTGAGGCGCGTGCGAGCACCCCGTCAGGTCGTCGACTACGCGTTGCGCCGCCGTGCGCACCTCGCGGACGTCGCCGCCGGGCGCACCTCGACCGAGGACGCGTGCGACGCCGGGGTCTACCTGCTCCAGGCCGCGACCTACCACGGTGTCCCCAGCAGGACGCCGTGCCCGATGTGCCGTCGCGACGAGGTCGTCAACGTGTCCTGGGTCTACGGGGAGCGCCTCGGACCGGTGTCCGGTTCCGCCCGATCGGACGCCGAGATCGCTCGACTGGACGACGCGGCCGGGGAGTTCACGGTGCACGTGGTGGAGGTCTGCCGTACGTGCCGGTGGAACCACCTCGTACAGTCCTACGTCTTGGGAGCGGACGACGCCTCGGGCGGAGGCCGCCGTCGGCGTCGGACGGCCTCGCCCTGACGCCCCGGCGGGCGTGACGACGGGGCCGGTTCCGCCGACCATGCCGTCCCCGGGAGGCGCCACGTGACCGACGACCGTCGATCGGACCGTCGTCCCGTCAGCGGCTCCGCCGCCCCCCCGCGTCCCGGGCCGAACCAGCCGCCCGGCCCGCCCCGCAACCTCCCGCCGGGCTGGAGCCCGGTCCCGCCCTCGGAGCGCAACGGGCACCCCGGGCAGCAGGCCCCGGAGGGGCAGCAGCCGCGGGACGGCAACCCTCGGCCCGGCTCGCACGGGGCCGACCCCCGCAACGGTCAGGCCCCGGCGCGTCCGGCCGCGTCGCGGGCGCCAGGCCGACGCGCCGAGGTGCCCGCCGACGACGGTCCGACGGCTCCCGGTCGGGCGCCCGCCGCGCGCAGCGCGCCCGGCCCGGCCACCCGCGTCGGCGGTCCCGCGACCCGGCTCGACGACCGCCCCGACACCTGGGGCGCCGAGCGTCCCGAGCCGCGGCTCCTCACCCACGACGGCGGCCGCCCGCTGGCCGCCACCGCCACCGCGGCGCCGACCCGCGCCGTCGCGGGCACCCGCGTCGGCGGCCGCCCGGCCACCGGGCCCACGGCGGCCACCGACGTCGTGCAGGGCACCGCCGCCCCGGGCCGCACCCGCCCCCCGGACGACCCGCCGCAGGGCCCCGGACGACGAGGCGGCGGCGACGGGTCCGACGCCGGCGAGCCGCCGAGCCGCCGTCAGGCCAAGCTCGCGGCCCTCACGCCCCAGCAGCGGCGCTGGCGGCGGGGCCGGCGCATCGCCTACGTCGTGCTCGGCGTCGCGATCCTCGGCCCCATCCTCGCGTTCGCGATCGGCTGGATCGCGTTCCGGATCCCCTCGGCGGACGACGCGACCAACAACCAGGTCGCGACGATCGACTACCAGGACGGCTCGACGATGGCGAGCCTCGCGCAGGCCCAGGGCAACCGGATCAAGGTCCCGCTCACGCAGGTGCCGGTGTGGGTGCAGCACGCCGTGGCCTCGGCCGAGGACCGCAGCTTCTACACCAACTACGGATTCGACCCGATCGGCATCGCCCGCGCCGCCTTCAACCAGGCCCAGGGCGGGTCCGGCGGCGGATCGACGATCACCCAGCAGTACGTCAAGAACGTGCTGGTGGGCGACGAGCACTCCTACTGGCGCAAGTACCGCGAGGTCGTCATCGCGGCGAAGATCAACCAGGAGGAGTCGAAGGACCAGATCCTCGAGAACTACCTGAACACGATCTACTTCGGGCGCGGCGCGTACGGCATCCAGGCGGCGTCGCAGGCCTACTACGGCCGGGACGTCAACACCCTCACCCCGGCCGAGGGCGCCGTCCTCGCGGGGCTGATCCAGGCGCCGTCCAAGTGGGACCCGGCGGTCGACCAGGCCGGCTCCGAGCAACGCTGGAACTACGTTCTCGACGGCATGGTCGACCAGAAGTGGCTCGCGCCCGGCGACCGTGCCGCCGCGGTGTTCCCGGCGGTGCTCCCGCCCTCGGCGCGCAAGACCGGCATCCCCGACAACGACCGGGGCCACATCGTCTCGGCGATCAAGGACGAGCTCGCGTCGTACGGCATCACCGAGCAGCAGGTGAACCAGGAGGGGCTCAAGGTCGAGACCACGATCGACCCCAAGACCCAGCAGCAGGCCGCGGACGCGGCGGCGAAGACCCTCCAGGGGCAGCCCGCGAACCTGCGGACCGCGCTCGTCTCGGAGGACCCGCGGACCGGGGCGGTCCTGGCGTACTACGGCGGCAGCGACGGGTCGGGCTTCGACTACGCCCAGACCCAGCGCCAGCCGGGGTCGTCGTTCAAGCCGTTCGTGCTGCTGGCCGGGCTCCAGCGCAACCCGCCCGTCGGGCTCGGCACCACCTTCGACGGGTCCACCCCGCAGACGATCGCGGGGACCAGGGTGGAGAACTCCGACGGCGAGAGCTGCCCGAACTGTGACCTGAAGACGGCCATGACGCTCTCGATCAACACCGTCTTCTACCAGCTCGGCGTCCAGGTCGGCCCGCAGAGCGTCGCCGACGCCGCCCACCAGGCCGGGATCGGCGCCCCGCTGGACAAGCCCACCGGCGGCATCGCGATCGGCGACAAGGAGGTCAAGCCGGGCGACATGGCCTCGGCCTACGCGACCTTCGCCGCCGACGGCGTCTACCACCGCCCGCACATGGTCACCCGGGTCACGACGGCCGACGGCCGGGTGCTCTACGACGGCGGCGTCACCGCGCCCGAGCAGCGGATGAGCCAGCAGCTGGCCCGCAACGTCACCGAGTCGATGCTCGACGTCGCCTCGCACTCGCAGATCCCGCTCGCGGCCGGCCGGCCGGTGGCCTCCAAGACGGGCACCGTGCAGTCGTCGGTCAAGGGCCAGAACAACGACGCCTGGACGGTGGGGTACACCCCGCAGATCTCGACGGCGGTGTGGGTCGGGACCGACGACAACTCGCCGATCAAGACCAAGGGCGGCGCGCCGATCTACGGCCGCGGGGTGCCCGGCCAGATCTGGCAGCGGTACATGAACCAGGCGCTGCGCAACGACCCGGTGCAGCAGTTCTCCGACTTCGAGGCCATCGGGACACCGCCGGCCCCGCCCGCGCCCGCGACCCCGACGCCGGACCCCAACCACCCGAACGGGCAGAACGGGCAGGTCTGCGTCAACGGGGTCTGCGTCGGTAACCCGAACAACGGGCAGAACGGCCAGAACGGGAACAACGGCCAGAACGGGAACAACGGGCAGAACGGCAACAACAACAACAACGGGAACAACAACGGGAACAACGGTGACAACAACGGGAACAACGGCAACAATGGGAACGGGAACAACGGGAACAACGGGAACAACAACAACAACGACGTCTTCCCCGGTTTCTGAGCTGCCCGAGCACCGTTGACCTCGCAGGCCCCGCCCGAGCGCAGCCGCGCGTACGACCCGTCGTCGCTCGACCCGGCCTCCCGGGTGCTCCCCGCGCACGAGGACGCCTTCGTACGCGCCGTCAGCGCCGCCGCCGGCGGCCCGCTGGGCTCGCACGCCGTCGTCGGGCGCACCGGCTTCTTCACCCCGCTGCGGGTGGTGCTGCTGCTGGCGACGATCGTGCTGGCGCTGGGCTGGTTCGCGAAGGCGCCGTGCCTGCAGCAGTACGTCGACGACAACGGGCAGACCCAGCTGGACTGGCGCGACGGCCGGCAGTACGTCGCGATGTGCTACTCGGACACGGTGCCGCTGTACACGGCCGAGCGGCTCGACGGCGGCGGCATCCCCTACGTGACCAGCTGGGTCGACCAGCACGACGACGGCACCACCCAGGTCCGCTACATGGAGTACCCGGTGCTCACCGGGTTCTTCCAGTGGGTCAATGCGCGCCTCGCGGCGGGCTGGCTGGCCGCCGGGGTGCTGCCGGGCGCGCTCCCCGTCGTCGTCTACTTCGACCTCTCGGCGTTCTGGCTCGCGCTCGCCTGGCTGGGCGCGATGTGGGCGCTCGTGCGCCTGCGACCGGGACGCCCGTGGGACGCCGCGATCGCGGCGACCTCGCCTCTGGTGGCCGTGCACGCGTTCACCAACTTCGACACGCTCGCCGTCGCCGGCGCGACCCTCGGGATGCTCGCGTGGTCCCGACGACGACCGGGCCTGGCCGGCGTGCTCATGGGCCTCGGCGCGGCGGCCAAGCTCTACCCGCTGTTCCTGCTCTTCCCGCTGCTGCTGCTCTGCCTGCGCGCCGGGCGGATGCGCAGCTGGTGGGCGGTCACCGTGGTCGGCCTCGTGACGTGGGCCGTGGTCAACCTCCCGGTGGCCGTCCTCGCCCCGCGGGGGTGGTGGGAGTTCTTCCGGCTCAACTCGACCCGCGCCGCGGACCCCGACTCGATCTACAACGTGGTCTCGGGGTTCACCGGCTGGCCGGGCCTCGACGGTCAGCTCGCGTCGGGTCAGACCCCCAGCGTGCTCAACGCCGTCACCGCAGTGGCCTTCGTCGCGTGCTGCGTCGGGGTCGCCGAGCTGGTGCGCCGCGCCCCGGTGCGCCCGCGGCTGGCCTCGATCGCGTACCTGGTCATCGCGGCGTTCCTGCTGACCAACAAGGTCTGGAGCCCGCAGTACTCGCTGTGGCTGGTGCCGCTCGCCGTGCTCGCCTACCCGCGGTGGCGGCCGCTGCTGGCCTGGATGGCGCTCGACGCCTTCGTGTGGGTCCCGCGGATGTACTACTACCTCGGGACGGCGAACAAGGGCCTGCCCGCGCCGTGGTTCTACGGGGCGGTCCTGGTGCGCGACCTCGCGGTGATCGGCGTCGGGGTGCTCATCGTGCGCACGGTGCTGCGCCCGGAGCTCGACCCGGTGCGCCTGCGTCCGGGACGTCCGGGTCCGCCCGTCGCGGGCGCGGATCCCGACGGCGGGGTCCTCGACGGGGCGCCCGACGCCGCGTGGTTCACCGCGTGGCGACGACGTGGCGGCGACGACCCGCCGCTCGCCGCCGCGGGCACGACCACACGATCCGGGCGGGCCTGAGTCCCGCGCGGCGCACCGTCGGCCCACGCCGCGTGGCCCTACCGTGACGGACCGGTGACTCGCGCGTCACCTCCGGAGCAGTGCCTCGTTGACCGGTCGTCGGAGCCCGTCCGACGTCGCCGAGGAGCCCGGAAGGCGCGCTGCGCCCGGGGTCCGTGGCCGCGTGCCGGAGCGGGACCCGTACACGTCGTTCCACGTAAGGGGTCCTTCATGGGTGCGCGGTTCTCGCGTCTGGTGTCCGTCGCCGCGGCCGGGGGTGTCCTCACCGGGTCGTTGCTGTTGGGGGGCGGGATGGCGCTCGCCGCGCCCACCGCGCCCGCCGCGGGTGGTCAGGTCGTCCCCGCCGCGTGCGGGACGACGGTCGCCGCGAGGCCGGGTGACACCGTGCAGGTGACCCCGCTGCTGGGGCTCCCGTTCGACGTGCCGATCGGCAGCGCGGCCGGTCCGCTGCAGTCGATCAGCCAGTCGATCGCCGGCTCGCTCTGCCAGGTGCAGGTCCAGCTGGTCCAGCCGATGACGACGGCCGTCGCGGCGGCCGCCCCGGCGGCCCAGCCGCTCACGGCCGCCGTCGAGCAGGGCTCCAGCACCGCCCTCAGCGGCCCGGCGCCCAGCGCCGCGGCCCCCGCCGCCCCGGCCCCCGCTGCCGCCCCCCCGGCCGCGATCGCGCCGATGGCGCCCGCTCCGATGGCGACCGCGCCGCTCGCGCCGACCCCGATCGCGGCCTCCGCGCCCGCGTTCGCGCCGTCGTTCAACTCGCTGCCCTCGTCGTTCCTCGGCGCCGCCACCCCGAGCGCGGGCTCCGGGCTCGCCGCGGGCGCGCCGTCCTACGACGCGAGCCAGCTCCTCGGTTCCGCCTTCCCGGGCCTCAAGGCCGGTGCCCCCGCCTACCTCGGCTACGACCCGGCCAGCGCGGTGACCACCGCCAGCCAGGTCCAGGCCCTGCCGGTCGACGGCATGTCGAAGGGCATGGGCGTGCCGGTCATGCTCGCCGTCCTCGCCCTCGCCGGGGTGGCGGCGTTCGTGGTCCGGGCGCTGGTGCTGCGCCGCGCCGCCGCCGCGGCCGCCCCGCAGGCCGAGCCGGTCGAGGACACCGCCGACGGGTACGACGGGTACGACGGGTACGACGGGTACGACGACTCCACCCAGCTCGTCGACGACGGGTTCTCCGCCGAGGCGCTCACCGAGCTCCACGGGCCGGCGCCCGAGTCCCCGGCGGTCGGCTTCCCGCGGCCCGACCGCGCCGGCCTCGACGAGACCGAGCTGATGGGAACCGCGCGGCGCTGAGCCGCGTCCGACCCTCGAGGGGGTCGGGACCCGAGAGTCCGACCCGGGCGGGTCGGGGCCGGCCAACGTGCCGGTCCCGGCCCGCCCGTCGTCGTCGACGGGGCACCACGTACCCTGGAACGACCGAGAACCCTCCTGCCACGGATCGTCCGTGGCCGCCAGCCCATGGGAGGTGAGTGGTACTCGTGCGCCACTACGAAATGGTCGTCATCCTCGAGCCGAGCCTCGACGAGCGGACCGTGCAGCCCTCGCTGGAGACGTTCCTCAACGTCATCCGCAAGGACGGCGGCACCGTCGAGAACGTCGACGTCTGGGGTCGTCGTCGTCTCGCCTACGAGATCGAGAAGCACGCCGAGGGCATCTACGCGGTCCTCGACGTGAACTGCGAGCCGGCCACCATCAAGGAGATGGACCGCCAGCTCGCGCTGAACGAGTCGGTGCTCCGCACCAAGGTCATGCGTCGTGACCCTGCCGCCGCGACGCGCCGGGGCAAGGCCGGCGCTGCCTGATGGCGGGCGACACCGTCATCACCGTGGTCGGCAACCTGACCGCCGACCCGGAGCTGCGGTTCACGCCCTCGGGCGCCGCCGTCGCGAACTTCACCGTCGCGTCGACCCCTCGCACCTTCGACCGCCAGAGCGGCGAGTGGAAGGACGGCGAGGCCCTCTTCCTGCGCTGCAACATCTGGCGCCAGGCGGCGGAGAACGTCGCCGAGAGCCTCACCCGGGGCTCGCGCGTCATCGTGCAGGGACGTCTCAAGCAGCGCTCCTTCGAGACCCGCGAGGGTGAGAAGCGCACCGTCATCGAGCTCGAGGTCGACGAGATCGGCCCCTCGCTCCGCTATGCCACGGCGTCGGTCACCAAGGCCAGCCGCGGCGGTGGTGGCGGCGGCTACGGCGGTGCGGGGAACGGCGGCGCCGGTGGCTACTCCGGCGGTGGCGGCTCCGGCAACGACGACCCGTGGGCCTCGGCGCCCGTCGCGGGCTCGTCCGGGGCCGGCGGCAGCGCCGGGTACGACGACGAGCCCCCCTTCTGAATCCCTCGTTCACCCCAGTTCAGTTCGGCTAGGAGAAAGACACCATGGCGAAGCCGCCGGTGCGCAAGCCCAAGAAGAAGGTCTGCGCGTTCTGCAAGGACAAGAACCAGATCATCGACTACAAGGACACCAACCTCCTCCGCAAGTACATCTCGGACCGCGGCAAGATCCGCGCTCGCCGGGTCTCGGGCAACTGCTCGCAGCACCAGCGGGACGTCGCCGTCGCCGTGAAGAACTCGCGTGAGATGGCCCTGCTGCCCTACACGTCGACCGCACGGTAGGAAGGGGACCCACGCGATGAAGCTCATCCTCACCGCCGACGTCGCCAACCTCGGCGGCCCGGGCGACCTCGTCGACGTCAAGGACGGCTACGGCCGCAACTTCCTCCTGCCCCGCGGCCTGGCGATCGTGGCCACCCGCGGCGCGATGAAGCAGGTCGAGACGATCCGCCGCACCCAGGAGGGCAAGCGGATCCGGGACCTCGACCACGCGCGGGAGGTCGCCGGCGAGCTGCAGGGCGTCGGCACCGTCACCGTCACGGCGAAGTCCGCGGGCCAGGGCGGCAGGCTCTTCGGCTCGGTGACGCCGGCCGACATCGTCGGCGCCGTGCGCTCGTCGGGCGGACCGAACCTCGACAAGCGTCTGGTCGACACCAAGGGGCACATCAAGACCACCGGTGCCCACCAGGTGACCGTCCGGCTCCACCCGGACGTCGCCGTCGAGATCCCGCTGGACGTCCAGGGCGCCTGAGCCCCGCCGTCCCGCCACCCGGGCCCCGGACCGCCGCGCGCGGTCCGGGGCCCGACGTGTGTCCTGGGGCGTGCGGCGGCGTCGGAGAACGTTCGGTGGCGGCCCCCCGGGGCGACGGACGGTCGTCCCGCCGTCACCGGGCCGCCCGGCGCGGGCCGTCCCCCGGTCGTCTCCGCGACGCCCCGCGACCACGGCGACACGCCGAGCGTCCGCGTGTGACGACATGCCGATCCACTTGCTGTCCACAGGATGCACAGTCCGCTGACCTGGGAGGACCCCGATCCCAACGGGGTTGCCAACAGGTTGTCCCCAGGTGTGCCCACCCGTGGGCCCTGTGCTCCCCCATCCGTCCCCAGGCCATCAACACCGACATCAACACCACCGCCTGGCCGCGCCGGACCGGCGGCACCTAGCGTGCGTCCGGCACCTCGCCCGGCCGCGGTCCGCGTGGTCGGCGACGGTGTCGGTGCCCCGCGGTAGAAGGGGCGCGCCGGACGTGACGGGGCGCAGGACACCGGTGTCACCGGTCCGGCAGCGAGCAGGGAGGAGCGGGTCCGTGGCGGTGCTCGACGAGCGGGGGGCGGGCGGCCGGGACGGGGGGTACGACCGGGGGTCCCGATCGGCCGGATCGGAGGGCGCGCGCCCGGAGTTCGACCGGCAGCCGCCGCAGGACATCACCGCCGAGCAGTCGGTGCTCGGCGCGATCCTGCTGAGCAAGGACGCCATCGCCGACGTCGTCGAGATGCTCAAGCCGGACGACTTCTACCGTCCCGCGCACCAGACCGTCTACGAGTGCGTGCTCGACCTCTACGGCCGTGGCGAGCCGGCCGACCCGGTGACGGTCTCGGCGGAGCTGGAGCGGCGCGGGGAGCTGCTGCGCATCGGCGGGGCGCCCTACCTGCACACCCTGATCGCCGCGGTCCCCACGGCGGCCAACGCGGCCTACTACGCCGAGATCGTGGCCGACCGCGCCATCCTGCGGCGGCTGGTCGAGGCCGGCACCCGGATCGTGCAGCTGGGCTACCACGGCGGCGAGGGCGCGGACACCGACGACATCGTCGACCGGGCCCAGGCTGCGGTGTACGAGGTCACCGACCGGCGGGTCACCGAGGACTACGTGGCCCTCGAGGACGTCCTGCAGCCGACGATGGACGAGATCGACGCCATCGCCTCGCGCGGCGGCGTCTCGTTCGGCGTGCCGACCGGGTTCACCGATCTCGACGAGGTGACGAACGGCCTGCACGCCGGCCAGATGGTGATCGTCGCGGCGAGGCCGGGCATCGGGAAATCGACCCTGGGACTGGATTTTGCTCGCTCGGCGAGTATAAAACACGGCCTGACCAGCTGTGTGTTCTCGCTGGAGATGAGCCGCACCGAGATCGTCATGCGCATGCTCTCCGCGGAAGCGAAGATCCGGCTGGCCGACATGCGTGCCGGGACGATGACCGACGAGGACTGGACCCGGCTCGCCCGTCGGATGAGCGAGATCTCCGAGGCGCCGATGTTCATCGACGACTCACCCAACATGACGATCATGGAGATCCGCGCGAAGGCCCGGCGCCTCAAGCAGCGGCACGACCTCAAGCTGATCATCCTGGACTACATGCAGCTCATGACCTCGGGCAAGAAGGTCGAGAGCCGCCAGCAGGAGGTCTCGGAGTTCTCGCGTCAGCTCAAGCTGCTGGCCAAGGAGCTCGAGGTCCCGCTGGTCGCGATCAGCCAGCTCAACCGTGGTCCCGAGCAGCGCACCGACAAGAAGCCGATGCTCTCCGACCTCCGCGAGTCCGGGTCGCTCGAGCAGGACGCCGACATGGTCATGCTCATCAGCCGCCCGGACGCCTTCGAACGCGACGACCCGCGGGCCGGCGAGGCCGACCTGATCCTCGCCAAGCACCGCAACGGGCCGACCGCGACCATCACTGTGGCCCACCAGCTGCACTACAGCCGCTTCGCCGACATCGCCCGCGGCTGAGCCCGTCCCGGATGGGGACCGACGCTGGGCCGAGAGGAGGAGTGGGCCCGCCCCTATCGCCGCCGATCACCTACTGACCGCGGCACCACGGCGGGCCCACACTCGAGCGGACGGAACCGGCTCGAGACACGGGGGAGCCATGCTGAAGTTCGTCCTCTTCTTCTCCTACAGCCCGGACACGTGGGCGAAGATGATCGAGAACCCGGTCGACCGCACCGCGGCGGTGAGTGCGTCGCTCGACCGTGTGGGCGGGAAGCTGGACGCGCTGTACTACATGCTGGGCGAGAAGGACGGCATGGTGCTGTTCTCCGCACCCGACGCGGCGACCGCGGCGGCGTTGGCCCTCGCGGTCAACAGCACCGGTGCCTTCGACTCGGTCCAGACCAGTCAGCTCATCGAGGCCGCGGATCTCCCGGCCGTCCTGGCCACGGCGGGTGCGGCCCGGGGCACCTACCGCCGGCCGGGCGACTGAGCCGCGGCCCCGTCGGCGTCCTCCGGGCCGACCTGCAGGTGGACGGGATGGTCGGGGAGCGCGAAGAGCAGGTCGGCCACCGGACGAGGCCGCACGTCGATCCGAGCGAGCTCCTCCGGGCCGAACCAGCGGAACACCGACCCCGGCCCCTCCGCGCCGACGAACTCGGTGTCGTCGGGGAGGCCGTCCGTCGTGGCCTCGCCGTAGAGCCCCAGCTCGTGGACGCCCCCCTCGCCGGGTCTCGCGAAGAAGTTCTCCGCGACGATCCGGATCCGCACCTCGGCCACCGTGAGGTCGAGCTCCTCGCGCAGCTCCCGGCGCAGCGCCGCGGCAGCCGGCTCCCCGAGCTTCGCGCGTCCACCCGGGAGGAACCAGTGGTCCTCCCCGTCGGTGCGGGTCAGCAGCAGACGTCGGTCGCGGACGAGGATCGCGCCGACCCGCAGGGAGAACAGATCGCCGGTCGGTCCGGTCCAGCTGACGTCGGGCGCCTCGCTCACGTCCGGCCGGGCGCGCGACCGACGGCGGCGTAGGCGCCGATGGGCTCGACGTCGGGTTGGGGGACGGGCCAGTTCACGGGGTCGACGAGGCCGGGTGCGACGAGGCCGGGTGCGACGAGCTCGAAGCCGTCGAGGAGCTCCCGGATCTGGGCGCGGTCCCGCAGGACCACCGGCGTCGCGGCGCCCCGGTAGCCTCGCTGGATCTCCCGGACGCTCTCGGCGAGCACCGGGTCGTCCTGGTCCGCGCTGCCGTGGTTGAGGGCCAGGACGCTGCCCGGGGCGAGCGCCGTGCGGTAGCGACCGAAGATCGTCGGGAGGTCGTCGTCGATGAAGTGCAGGACCGCGACGGCCAGGACCGCGACCGGACGGTCGAAGTCGAGCAGCCCGGCCACGGCGGGGTCGTGGAGGATCTGCTCGGGCTGGCGCAGGTCGCCCTGGGCGACGGAGACCCCGTCGAGTCCCGCGGTGATCTCCCGGGCGTGGTGCACCGCGACGGGCTCGAAGTCGACGTACGCCACCCGGGCCGCCGGCCGCAGCGCGAGCGCGATCTCGTGGACGTTGCCGACGGTCGGGACGCCCGAGCCGAGGTCGAGGAACTGGTCCACGCCCTGGCCGAGGCACCAGCGCACCACGCGCCGGAGGAAGTCGCGGTTCTCCCGGCACACCCGGGGCATGTCGGGGTTCCCGGCGACGATCTTCGCGGCCTGGGCGCGGTCGCTGGCGAAGTTGTGGGCGCCGCCGAGGAAGTGGTCGTAGATCCGCGCGGCGTTGGCGCGGTCGAAGTCGATGCCGACGTCCGAGATGATCATCATGCTGGCGAGGTTCGTCCCGACCCGGGGCGCCTGATCGTCGTCCGACCGCTCCGCCATGGTCTCGCCCGCCCCTCGCCGTCGGTCCCCGATATCGCCCTGCGCGTCCGCGCGGGCACGCCGGGTGAGGGGTTCAGTCCAGCACGAGCGGCAGCCCGAGCGCACGGAAACTCTCCGGCCCGACGAAGGACGTCAGCTCGGCGATCGCGCCGTCGCGCAGCGTGAGCACCGTCACCGACCAGGCCCGGTGCACGCCCGACGGTCCCCCGGGACGCCGGCTCGCCGGACCGTCGAGGTAGAGCGCGACCGCGGGCTGGCCGTTGGCGCTCGTCGGGTGCGCCCGCCACGACCCGCAGTCCCCGAGCGGCACGGCCCGCGCGAACGCCATGACGTCGTCGCGTCCCCGGTACCACTGCGGCAACGGCGGCATCGACCACGTGACGTCCTCGCTGAGCAGCGAGAGCAGCGCCGCGGGGTCGCGGCGCTCGAGTGCCCGGGCGTAGCCCTCGACGACCGCGCGCAGTCCGGCGTCGTCGAGCTGCGCGAGGGTGCGCTGCTGGCTGACCGGGGGGACACGCTCGGCGACGAGGCGCCGCGCCCGCTGCAGCGCCGAGTTCACCGACGCCGTCGTCGTCGCCATGACCTCGGCGATCTCGGACGCCGGGTAGCCGAGAACCTCGAAGAGCAGCAGGGCCGCGCGCTGGTTGCCCGGCAGGTGCTGCAGGGCCGCGACGAACGCGAGCTCGACCGACTCGCGCTCCTCGACGGCGAGCGCGGTGTCCGGGTAGGGCGTCACCCAGGCAACGTCGGTGACCGGGGCGGCGTCGACGACCGGTTCCGTCGCGGCCGGCCCGAGATCCATCGGCAGCGCGCGCCGGCCACGGGCCTCGACGACATCCAGAGAGGTGCGGGTGGCGACGGTGTACAGCCACGACCGGAGGCTGCTGCGCCCCTCGAACCGCGCGATCCCCCGCCAGGCGCGCAGGAGCGCGTCCTGCAGCGCGTCGTCGGCGTCGTGGGTCGAGCCGAGCATCCGGTAGCAGTGGGCGTGGAGCTCCCGGCGCAACGGTGCGACGAGGCGCTCGAACGCCGCGTCGTCCCCGGAGCGGGCGGCGTCGAGGTCCTCGTCGGTGACCGTCGCGCCCTCCACGCCGCCGAGTCTGCCCCATCACGGGTGTCCCGCGTTCCGGCGAAGGGCGCCCCTGGCCGATCTATTCGACCGAAGGGCACCTTCGCTCGAAACCGGGAGCCGGCCGGCGTTCCGACGAAGGGCGCCCCTGGCCGATCTATTCGACCGAAGGGCACCTTCGCTCGAAACCGGAGCCGGAACCGGAACCGGACCCGGCGCGGCGCAGGCCCGCGACCACGACGGCCGTCGCCCCGAGCAGCGCGACGAGGAAGCCCACCGTCGCCGACCAGCCCGCCACGCCGAACACCACCCCGCCTAGGGTGCCGCCGACCGACGAGCCCACGTAGTAGCTGAACAGGTACATCCCCGAGGCCACCGCGCGCCCGTGGGTGGCCCGTCGCCCCACCGCGGCCGAGGCCACCGCGTGCCCGGCGAAGAACCCGACCGTGAGCAGCGCGAGCCCGCCGATCACGAGCGCGAGCACCGGGGCCAGCATCGCGAGCGCCCCGACCGCGGCCACCCCGACCGCGACGAGCACCGTCCGTCGCGTGCCCCACCGCGCCGAGAGCCGCCCGGCCGCCGTCGAGGTCACCGTGCCGACCGCGTAGAGGACGAAGACGAACCCGACGACGAGGTCGGGCAGCGTGAACGGCGGGCCGAGCAGCCGGAAGGCGACGTAGTTGTAGGCGCAGACGAAGGTCCCCATGAGCAGCAGGCCGACCGCGAAGAGCCGCCGCAGCACGGGATCGCGCAGGTGCGCGGCCGCCTCGCCGGCCAGCTCGCGCGCCGCAACGGGAGACGGGGCGAAGCGCCGGGAGTGCGGCAGGACCAGCCAGAACAGCAGCAGGCAGACCCCGGAGACCACCGCGATCCCCCCGAGCGCGGCCCGCCAGGACCCCGCGAGGTCGTTGATCGCGCTCACCACGATCCGGCCGCCGAACCCGCCGACCGAGTTCCCCGCGATGTAGAGGCCCATCGCGCCGTCGAGGTGGCCGGCGTCGATCTCGTCGGCGAGGTAGGCCATGCCGACGGCCGGCAGACCCGCGAGCGCCACGCCCTCGAGCGCGCGCAGCACCAGCAGGAGCCCGAAGGACGGCGCGACCGCGGCGGCGAGCCCGAAGCCCACCGCGCCGAGCAGCGACCACAGCATCACCGGCCGCCGGCCCCACCGCTCGGAGAGCGCGGAGGCGGGGATGACGGCGAGCGCGAGGCCCCCGGTGGTCACCGAGACCGAGAGCGATGCCGTGCCCGGGGAGACCCCGAAGACGTCGACGAGCCGTGGCAGCAGCGGCTGGGTGGCGTAGAGCAGCGCGAAGGTGGTGAAGCCCGCGAAGAACAGCCCCACCGAGACGCGCCGGAACCCCGGTTCGCCGCGACGCAGCCCCGGCGCGGCGGTGGCGGGGGTCACGGACATCGTTGTCGAGGCTAAAGGCCGGTCAGTCGCCGCGCCGGGTCTCCTCCGTCACCCACCGCAGGTAGGGCCCGTGTCCCCCGGTCACCGGCACGGCGATCACCTCGGGGACGTCGTAGGAGTGCTCGGCGGCGATCCAGGCGGTCAGCTCCTCGACGCGGCCGGCCGCGGTCTTCGCGACGAGCTGCCACTCGGTCTCCACCGACACCGAGCCCTCCCACCGGAAGGCGCTACGGACCGGGCCCACGATCTGCACGCAGGCCGCCAGCCCGGCCTCGACGAGGCCGCGGGCGAGGCGCTCGGCCTCGTCGTCGGAGTCGGTGGTGGTGACGACGACGGCCGTGGCGTCCCCTGGCGTGCTCACGGCGCCCGTCCTACCTCACCGTGCTCCTGCTCGCGCGCGCCGAACACCTTCCCCCTGGCCTCGGGACCCACGAGGAGCACCACCGCGGTGAGCACCAGCACCGGGACGATCACGGCCGCGAGCGCGAAGGACCCGCTGAACGACGCCGCGAGCGCGGCCTGGAGCGGGAGGTTGAACGACGCGATCGCGTTGCCGAGCTGGTAGGTCACTCCCGGGTAGAAGCCGCGGATCTCGTCCGGCGAGAGCTCCGCGAGGTGCGCCGGGACGACACCCCACCCGCCCTGCACGAGCACCTGGAGCAGGAACGCCCCCAGGGTCACCAGCCCCAGCGTCGGGGAGTACGCGAACAGGAAGACGACGGGGATGCCCAGGACCGCGCACAGCGCGGCGGTCCGGCGCCGGCCGAACCGCTCGGAGAGCGCCCCGAAGTAGGCCCCTCCGATGATCGCGCCGATGTTGTAGATGACGGCGACGAGCGTGACCGCGCCGGTCGACGCGTGGAGGTCCTCCTTGAGGAAGGTCGGCACGTAGTCCTGGGTGCCGTGGCTCATGAAGTTGAACAGCGTCATGAGCACGATGAGGTAGAGGAAGCGGCGGAACACCTTCCCCTGCAGGAAGACCTTGCCCGGGCCGACCCGGGTGACCGCGACCTTCTCCTGGGTCCGCTCCCACGCCTCGGACTCCCCGACCCGGGTGCGGATGAGGAACGCGATGAGCGCGGGGACCGCGCCGAGCACGAACAGCCAGCGCCAGCCCAGGTACGGGGTGATCGCGAAGTTGGCCAGCGTTGCGAGCAGGTAGCCCACCGGATAGCCCTGCTGCAGCAGACCGGACCAGAAGCCGCGCTTCTCCGCCGGGATCTTCTCGAGGGCCAGCGACGCGCCGAGGCCCCACTCGCCGCCCATGCCCAGGCCGAACAGGAAGCGCAGCACGATGAGGACGGTGAACGTGGGCGCGAGGCCGGAGAGCACCTCCATCGCGGAGTAGAAGAGGACGTCGACCATCAACGGGATCCGACGGCCCTTCTTGTCCGCCCAGATCCCGAACAGCAGCGCCCCGATCGGCCGCGCGATGAGGGTGACCGTGGTGAGGAACGCGACGGTCGTCGTCGACTCCCCGAACTCCTTCGCGATGTTCGTGAGCACGAACACGACGAGGAAGAAGTCGAAGGCGTCCATGGCCCAGCCGAGCCAGGCGGCGAGGAACGCGTTGCGCTGCTCCCGGGTGAGTCCGCGTGCCTGGTCGAACAGCCCCGTCCCCACCATGGCGGGGAATTTAGGCCGCGCAAGCACCACCGGCACGTCGGTCGTCCGGTTCCTCCCGATGACCCGGTTCCGCCGCGGCTGACACCGGGGCACCGTCGTCCCCGGCCTACGCTCGTGAGCGTGAGCAACGATCTGGACCGGCAGGACACGTCCACCCTGCGGCGCCGGATCCTCGTGCTCCTGATCTGCTGCACGAGCCTGCTCGTCGTCTCGATGGACAACACGATCGTCAACGTCGCGCTGCCGGTGATCAGGACCGACCTCGGGGCCTCGATCACGAGCCTGCAGTGGACCGTCGACGCCTACACCCTCGTGCTCGCCTGCTTCCTCATGCTCGCGGGCGCGACCGGGGACCGGGTCGGGCGGCGGCGCACCTTCCAGGTCGGGCTGGCGCTCTTCGGTCTGGGCTCGCTGCTGTGCAGCCTGGCGCCCTCGATCGGCTGGCTCATCGCCGCCCGCGCCGTCCAGGGCCTCGGCGGGACGATGCTCAACCCGGTCGCGATGTCGATCGTCACCAACGTGTTCACCGACCCGCGCGAGCGGGCGCGGGCGATCGGCATCTGGGGCTCGGTGGTCGGCATCTCGCTGGGCCTCGGGCCGGTGCTCGGCGGAGTCCTCACCGAGGCGGTGGGCTGGCGGGCGATCTTCTGGGTCAACGTGCCCGTGGTCCTCGTCGCCATCGCGGCGACCGCCCGGTACGTGCCGGAGTCCCGCGCCCCGCGCGCTCGCCGGCCCGACCCCGTCGGCCAGGTGCTCGTCGTCGTCCTCCTCGCCTCCGTGGTGACCGCGGTGATCGAGGGGCCGCGGGCGGGGTGGGGCTCGCCGCTCATCCTCGGTCTCGGCGGTCTGGCCCTGGTCGCGCTGGTCGCGCTGCTGGTGTGGGAGCGCCGGCGGCGGGAGCCGCTGATCGAGCTGCGGTTCTTCGAAAGCGTGCCGTTCTCCTCGGCGACCGTGGTGGCGGTGTGCGCCTTCGCGGCGTTCGGGTCGTTCCTCTTCCTCTCGACGCTCTACCTCCAGGACGTCCGCGGGCTCTCCGCGCTGCACGCCGGGCTCGCGCTCCTGCCCGCGGCGGTGACCGCGACGATCTGCGCGCCGCTGTCGGGCCGGCTGGTGGCGTCGCGGGGGCCGCGGACCCCGCTCGTCGTCGCCGGGATCGCGACGACGGCGGTGGCGGTCGTCATCGCGCTGTCCTCCGCCGCGACGCCGCTGTGGGTGCTGCTCGTGGCCTACGGCGTCTACGGGATCGGGTTCGGGCTGGTCAACCCGCCGATCACCAACACCGCGGTCAGCGGGATGCCGCGCGCCCAGGCCGGAGTGGCCGCCGCGGTCGCCTCGACGAGCCGGCAGATCGGCCAGTCGTTGGGTGTCGCGGTGAGCGGCACCGTCGTCGCCGGGGCCGTGAGCGTCGCCGTCGGGCTCTCCGCGGCGTGGTGGGTCGTCGCAGGGGCGACCCTGCTCATCGCGGTGATCGGCGTCCTGGCCACCACCGCGCGGGCCCGGGCCACCGCGGGCCGGGTGGCCGACCTGTTCGTCGAGGACGCGGCGCCGGCACGGCTCTGACCTCCGGCTGTGTGACACCGATCGGTGTCGTATCCGCTGGTGGGACAGGGTGAACGATCTCACGGCGCCGGACGTGGGACCTCGGCCACTGGCATGGGCGTGCCGCGGGACGCGGTGGGAGTGTGGAGGCTTCGTGCACGGGAGAGGAGTTGCCACGTGACGACGACGGAGTCTGCGGCGGCCGCGGCGGGAACCTTCGAGCTCGGGGGTGAGCTGCCGATACGGCGCCTCGGCTACGGCGCCATGCGGCTGACCGGCGAGGGCATCTGGGGTCCGCCGAAGGACACCGACAACGCGCTGGCCGTGCTGCGGCGCGCGGTCGACCTCGGCGTCGACTTCGTGGACACGGCGGACTCCTACGGTCCCTACGTCAGCGAGGAGCTGATCCGCGAGGCCCTCTACCCCTACCGCGGGGTCACGGTCGCCACGAAGGCCGGCCTGCTGCGCACCGGGCCGAACCGCTGGATCCCCTGCGGGCGGCCCGACTACCTGCGCCAGGAGTGCGAGATGAGCCTGCGCCGTCTCGGCGTGGAGACCATCGACCTCTTCCAGCTCCACCGCGTCGACCCGCACGTCGCCGCCGACGAGCAGTTCGGCCTGCTCGCCGACCTGCAGCGCGAGGGCAAGGTGCGCCACGTCGGCCTCTCGCAGGTCTCGGTCGAGCAGATCGAGGCCGCGGGTCAGATCGTCGACGTCGCGTCGGTGCAGAACCGCTACAACCTCGCGGACCGCTCCTCGGACGCCGAGCTGCGCCACTGCACCGAGCACGGGATCGCCTTCATCCCGTGGGCCCCGGCCGACGCGGGCAACCTCGCGAAGGAGGGCAACGCCGCGCACGACGCGGCGGTCTCCCTCGGCGCCACCCCGGCGCAGGTGGCCCTCGCGTGGCTGCTCCAGCGCAGCTCGGTGATGGTCCCGATCCCGGGCACGGCTTCGCTCGAGCACCTCGAGGAGAACTGCGCCGCGGCCGCCCTGGAACTGCCCCGTGACGTGGTGGGTCGGTTGGATTAGGTGCGCTTCGCGCATGTGAGCACTTTCGGTCGCTATAGCCACCTGTGATGTCTCAGCACATCCAAGACGGATCTGTCTCAGCACATCGGAGACAGGTTGGTGGTCCGCTGGTAGCGGACGCTGCGGTCGAGGGTAAGGCTGGCGGCGACGGTGTCGTCGATGAGCACGGTGACGCGGTCGCCCTGCCAGAACATCTCGGCGCTGGCGCCGGCGTGGCGTCGGCCTAGGCCGATGGAGGTGCCGCTGACCCGGATGACTCCGGTGGTGGAGACGGTGCGGGTGACCTGCCCGGCGATGCGTGGTGCGGGGCCGGCGGGGCGGGCGCGTTCGGTGGCGTGGAAGCGCTGCTGGGGGGTGTCGCCGCCCAGGGCTTGGTGGCGGCGGTGGTTGTAGCCGCGCCGGTAGGCATCGAGCAGGGCCTGCAGTTCGGCCAGGGAGCCTGGGGCGGGTCGGGCGCCGAGCCAGCGCTGCAGGGTCCGGTGGGCGCGTTCGTTCTTCCCGCAGGTCTGGGGGTGTCCGATCGAGGACACGATGGTGGTGATCCCGAGCTGGGCCAGGCCTCGTTCCATCTCGACCATGGGCCAGCGGCGGCGCTTGCCGGAGAAGGCGGCGGCGTTGTCGGAGAGCACGCAGGCCGGGTGGCCGTAGGCGGCGAAGCCCGCGCTCAGCGCCTGCCAGACGTCTTCGCTGTTCTCGCTGCTCGCCGCGCGGCAGGCCACATCGAGGCGGGAGTGGTCATCGATGATCTGCACGACCGTGACCTCGGTGTTGTCGGCGAGCTCGAGGTCGGTGCCGTCGATCTGCCAGACCGCGTTCGGGGCCGGGTGCACGAACCGCCGCCCGGGCTTCGGGCGCTTGCGCGGCTCGGGGGTGACCTGGCCGCGCCCGACCAGGATGCGGTGGATCGTGGCCCGTGAGGGCACCTCGGCCAGGTCGAGCACCGGGGCGCCGGTGGGGTGCACCCCGGCGCGGGCGATGTCGAGCAGCCGCCAGCGGATCGTGAGCGCACCGTTGTCCCAGCCCTGATCGGCGAGCTCCTTGCGGGCCCGCACCACCGCCTCGCCGACATGCTCAGCGGTGCTGCTCGGGCGGGAGCGCGGGGCGCGGGAGCGCGGCGCCAGCCCGGCGCTGCCCTCGGCCTTGAACCGGGCGAGCTTGACGTAGAACCCCGCCCGGGACACCCCGGTCTCCCGGCACACCCGACTTATGTTGATCTTCTTGCCGTTGGCGGCCAGCGCGACCGCCGCGACGAGTGCTGGATCCATCTCGAACCCTGTCCTGCCCACACCCGAGCAGGCTGGTCACCACCACGCGACCAGCCCACCCGCCGGGCCGCTCAGTGTCCGCGATGTGCCGAGACAGCAACTGTCTACGACGTCCTGAGCACAGACACGTTGTCATAGCGACGGAAAGTGCTCACGAGGGCTT
>NZ_DASXJD010000156.1:0-5233 GCF_036497585.1 Actinomycetospora sp.
GGGACGACACTCTATGGTGCCGCCCCGTAGTTGCTAAAGGATCTCGCTCAGCCCTCGTCGAGATAGGCCATCCAGATGTACGCCAGGTCGTCGCCGGTCGTGGCCGGGTCGGCGACGATCGCCGCGACATACCGGTCGATCAACTCCTGGGTGTTGCCCCCGTCGAACAGGTAATCGGCCTGCACGGCGGTGAGCCCGAGGGACTCCCGGGCCGCGTACTCCATGTGCTGGACGTGGCCGGTCTCGTCGACCACGAACGACTCACAGTCGCCGCGGCACTGGTGCCAGCCGTCGAGCAGCGCCGCCCACCCCGCGAAGCAGAACGCCGTCCCGCACACCTCCCCCGCCCGCAGATCGGCCTCCGTCTCCCGGGCGCCAATCCAGTCGACGGAGTCGATGGCGACACCCTCCGCCCAGCAGGCCTGGTTGTGCAGGTCGGGGAACTTCCGGATGTGGTCGTTGACGGTGCTAAGCAACTCGATGTTGGTCATCAGGGGTTCTCCTCAGTTTGGCGGTGTCTCAACAGTGGTAGTCGACGACGACGATCCGGTCGCCGTCGTGACCAGCGGCGTGGCGGGCGACGATCGTGCGCTCTATCAACGCGACCATCCCGCCCACGTCCTCAGCGACATGCTCCGAGTCGTGGACGACGAAGGTGGAGGGCGCCTTCTCCGGGTCGTCGCGCAGCGCGGCGAGGGCAGCGGCGGCGGGCATCACGTCGTCGTCGCGGCGAGGCCACTCGGTCGGCCACATCCGTGACCGCCCCTTCCCGTTGCAGCCGTTGCAGCCGTAGGCGGGATTGCGCTCGCGGGCTCGGCGCCCCACCTCGTCGTCGCGGCGGCCGGTGCCGTGGCATAGCCAGCACCGCTCGGTCAGGGCGGGGTCGGCGTCCGGGTCGTAGCCCGAGAGCAGCCCGGTCCAGCGACCGCCGACCTGCCACCAGTCCCAGAACGAGACGGGGTTCGTCCAGTAGACCTCCCCGTCCTCGTCGGTCGCCTTCTCGATCTCGCGGTTCTCGTCGTAGGGGTGCATCGCCTCGGCGACGCGGGTGTCGACGTCTCCGTCGGCGGGGATCAGCACGAGGGCTACGTAGTGCATCGGGGATTCTCCTGTCACGCCGCCGGAGCCAGCGGCTCCGGCGGCGCGTCGACGGTCACGCCGCGCCGGACAGCGCGACGCTCAGACTCGGACAGCCCACCCCACACCCCGACCGGCTCATCCAGCCCGAACGCCAGGCACTGCGCCCGGACCGGGCAGCCGGCACACACCGCCTTAGCGGCGTCGCGGTCGCCGCGGCCCTTCGGGGTGTCCTCGTCGGAGGCAGGGAAGAACAGCTCAGGGTCGAGGTCGCGGCACGCGGCCTGCTCCCGCCAGGTCTTCATCATCGGAACTCACCCCTTTCCTGGGGGTCGGTGGGGTTGGTGGGCGGCCCGCCCCCAGCGTCGGGGGCGGGCCCGTGCACCCGTGGCGGTCGCGGACGCTGCGAACGAGGGGCCACGGGGGGAGTCGATCAGTCAGGTCAGGTGAGGCGCGCGTGCCGGGTACGACGCCCGGACCTGGGCCACGTACTCGGCGAAGGACACCCGGCCGTACCTCTTGTCGCGGTCGGTCTCGTCGTCCTCGTCGGCGAAGCTGACGGTCTGGTCGGCGACCTCGACCACGATGATCGGATGCGAGTTGTCCCCGAGGGCCAGGCTCAGGCCCCCGCCCATCTCGCCGTCGACGAGGTCAGCGAACACGCGCGAGGTGATGATCCGAGCGAGGTACTGGTCGTCGGTCCAGCGGTTCGCGCCGAACGCGAGGGCCTCACGTAGCCGCTCGGGCCACTCGGAGCCGTTCCAGTGCGTGTAGAGGTAGACGCCCCCCTTCGGGCTGTCCGGCGCGTAGCCGGTCGGCAGTTCCAGATAGATGTTGGCTCGATCTCCCATGGCGGCGGGTCCTTAGTGGTTGGTGTGGTTGGTGCGGTCGTCGTGCGAGGGGACGATCCCGAGGGTCCGGGAGTGGACGTCGGCGGTGTGGTCGATGACGAGGTGGCCGTCGGTGGGGCGGTAGCCGGTCATGTCCCAGACCTCGGGGAACTCTTCGATGTGGGTCATCACCTGGCGGAGGAGTTCGATGTTTGCGGTCATGGCGGCGGGTCCTCTCGGGCGATCCTTCTACAGCTAGTCTAGTCCCTAGGTGAGCCTCGGGCTAGCGGTTTACCGAGGGAATCTGACGGCTGACGGCATACCGTCTGACGGCGACCCGTCCGACGGCACGACGGCCGACGGTGTGACGGGATGCCGGTTGACGGTGTGACGGGGCGACGGCCAAGGTGTCGCCCTATGCGCCTCGCGGTTCTAGCTCTCAAGGGCGGGGTAGGGAAAACCACAACCTCGGTTGCGGTCGCGCTCGCGCTCGCCACCGGCGACGACGCCCCGCCGGTGCTGCTCGTGGACTGCGACGACCCCCAGTGGTCGGCGACCGCGTGGCGCGGGGAGGCCGAAGACACCGGCGACCCGTGGCCGGCGAACCTCGCCACCGCCCAATGGTCGAGCCACATCACCCGGTCATCGCTCGACGGCTACGACCACGTCCTGTTCGACCTCGGCCCGAAGCGCCCCGAGCTATCCCGGTCGGTGCTGCGGCTCTGCGACACCGCGATCATCCCCACCGCCCCCCGCAAGGCCGACTTCGCCGAGCTGGGCCCGGCCCTCGACCTGATCACCGCGGCGCAGACCCGGCAGCCGCTGTCGTTCGCGCTGCTGCTGACGTTCGTGCGGCTCTCGACCCGGTCGGGGCGGACCGCCCGCGCCGAGGCCGAGGACATCGACCTGCCGGTGCTGGACACGGTGATCCCGCTCGCCGAGCGGTACGCCGCGATGTACGGGCGGGTCCCCGCCCAGCTCGGGGCCTACCGCGATCTCGCGGTGGAGCTGCTCGCGCCCGCCGAGGAGGACACCACCCATGCCGACGCGTAGCTCTGGGCTCGGGGCCGCCGCCACCCGCAAGACCCGGCCGGTCGCCGCGGTCCCCGACGACGACGACACGGGGCGGCCGGTGAAGTGGACGGCGGTCCTCGATCAGGTGACGGTGACCCGGTTCGAGCGGGTGACGGACTCGATGCGTCGGGTGGGGCGGTTGGCGGCGGGGCGCTATCCGTCGCGGGCGGATGTGCTGCGGGCGGTGGTGGCGCTGGTCGACGACGACCCGGAGCTAGCGGAGCGGGTCGCCGGGCGGATCACCGCGGACCTGACGACGCGGGCCCGCCGGTAGTAGGTCCGGCACTCACTCCCCCCAGACTGCCGACCGACTAGTCGGGCGCCTAGCTACCGCATGACGGGGGACCGTCAGACGGCAAACCGGCTGACGGGAGACCTGTCCGACGGCTGACGGCACACCGGCAGACGGCAGACGGGTCGGATCGCTGATCCGGACCCACTATGGGACGCTGGCGAAGTGGAGCCCACCCCCGGCCTAGACGAGGCCCTGGTCGAGCTGCTCGGCGACTCCCGGACCGGTGATCTCGTCGCCGACCTCCTCGCGGCCGGGCGTGAGCTGAGACGTCGCCGCGAGGACAACACCCGCTTTGGGCGCCCGGTGTTCGCCGCCCTACGTGAAGCCGGGGTGGAGTGGCGGGAGATCGAAGCCGCGACCGGCATCCCGAAGTCCTCCGCGCAACGGTGGGCCGAGGCGCCGCCCTCGACGTAGCTCCCCGCGGCCCGGGGTTGACCCGGGTGGTCCCACTGTGGGACAGGGGTCGTCCCATTGTGGGACAGTGCGTCACATGAACCGTTCCGCACCCCCCGTGTCCGCACGCGTGGGCGTGCGCCGCCGCCGGTGGCTGACCGTGCAGGCGTGGTGCGCGGTCCTCCTCCCCGTCGGGCTGTACGTCTACGCCAACCTCGCCACCGCACACGCCGACCCCACCCTGATCATCGCGGGCATCTCCGCACCCCTGATGTTCTGCCTCACCGTGCACATCGCCATCGAGCAGCGATACCGCCCGGCGTCCCGCACGGTGCGGGCCGCGCACAACGGGCTCACCGTCGTCGTCCTGGCGTGCACCGGGCTCTGGTCGTGGGTGCATCTCGTCGTGCTCGTCACGTCGGTGGGGGTGCCGACGTGGCAGGCGGTCGTCCTACCGGTCCTCATCGACTGCCTACTGCTCATCGCCCTCGTGGTCCTGCACCAGCAGCGGCAGGACGAGTGGAGCGACGCCGAGGCCGTCGAGGACGGCCTACGGATGGCGCTACCTGCCGAGACCGTCGCCACGATCGCCGAGGAGTTCGGGATCGGGGTCCAGCAGGAGAGCGACCCGACCGTCCTCTACCAGCTGCTCGGGGCGAACGACGAGCTGCTCCGCGTGGGGATCACCAACGACCTCCCGCAGCGGCTACGTCACCACCGACGTGCGGACTGGTGGGGTGAGGTCGCCGACCTGATCGTGCGGACCTACCCCACCCGTGCCGCCGCACTGGCAGTCGAGGAACACCTGATCACCTCCTGCTGGCCGCGTTACAACGAGATGCCCGGGTCCCTGTCCGATCACCGTTCGCCCGCACGGGTGTCGCCGCCAACGGCACCGGAGCGGCGCACCGTGAACACCACACCCGCACTGCGTGCGGTCACCGACGAGCTGGATGAGCTGCCCCGTGACGCCCTCCGTGACGTCGCACGGGCCGAGGGTGTGCCGGTACGGGGCAGCCGTGCGGACCTCGCCGCCCGTGTGCGGGCCGCACGTGAGGCGACGGCGTCATGATCGCGCTGCTGCACGGCCCGACCGTCGGCCTCGGGTTCGCGCTGCTCGCGCTCGCCCTGATCCCGGTGTGGATCGTGGTCGCCCGCACCGAGCCCACCGGCTGGGTCCGGCGGGCCGCCCCGGAGCCCGCCGCCGACCCCGACCCCGAAAACCTCGAGCCCGACCCGGAGCCCGACAAGCCCCCGACCTCGGCGTTCACCCCCGCCCCGGTGGAGCTCCACGCCGATCCCGCGCCCGACCCGGCGCTGCACGTCGACGCCCGCCGCCTCGACGACGAGGACCCCCTGGACGGGCTCGCCGCGTCGATCGAGCCGGAGCCCGTCGACCTCGACGCGATCACGGGGCCCTGAGCGATGCGCGGCATCGTCCACGTCGACCTCCACGGCTGGTACCGGGTCGCCCGCTGGGTTGGCCGGCTCGCTGCCGGCCACCACCTCGACGGACGCGACCGCACCGACGCCGGGTGGATTCGGCGTGGCGTCGAGGCCGTCG
>NZ_DASXJD010000157.1:0-1980 GCF_036497585.1 Actinomycetospora sp.
TGACCGACCTGCGACGAGCCCTGGAGGACCCCGTGACCGCCGACCCGACCACGCATCCCGGTGCGACCGCCTTCGTCTACGTCAGCTACATCCGCACGACCCCCGAGAGGCTCTGGGAGGCGCTCACCACCCCGGCGTTCGTCCGCCGCTACTTCGACGGTGGCGGTCCGGACTCCGACTGGCAGGTGGGGGCGTCGGTGCGCTGGAGCATGTCGGGCGAGCCCGCGCAGGACTGGGACCAGCACGTCCTCGAGGCCGACGCGCCCCGCCGGCTGGCCTACACCTGGCACAACTACCAGCCGGAGATGCAGGAGATGTTCGGCTGGTCGGACGAGGAACTCGCGGCGCGGCAGCAGGAGCCGGTCGCGCGGGTGGCCTTCGAGATCGAGCCGGTCTCGCCGGAGGCCGTGAAGTTGACCGTGACCCACGACGGCTTCGTCCCCGGCAGCGAGATGCTCGCGGCGATCTCGGGCGGCTGGCCCGGCATCCTGTCCAACCTCAAGTCGCTGCTCGAGACCGGCGAGGTCGTGGCCGGCCGGTGAGGTGACAGGGTGGGGCCGTGGAGGTCTCACCGCGGGAGGTCGCCCGGGCCCGCGCCGCCGACTGCGCCGACACCGCGCTGCTGCTCGTGCCCGTCGGCGCGCTCGAGCAGCACGGCCCGCACCTGCCGCTCGGGACCGACACGACGGTGGCGACGACGGTGGCCGCGCGGACCGGGCTGCCGGTGACGCCGCCGATCGCGCTCGGCGCCTCGGGCGAGCACGAGGGGTTCCCGGGCACGATCTCGATCGGCACGGAGGCGCTGGCGGCGGTGCTCGTCGAGACCGGGCGCTCGGCGTGCCGGTGGGCGCGGCGGCTGTGCTTCGTCAACGCCCACGGCGGGAACCTGCCGGCGCTCGTGACCGCGACGACCCTGCTGCGCGCCGAGGGTCGCGACGTCGCCTGGCACTCGTGCGGGGTCCCGGGCGCCGACGCGCACGCCGGGCGGCACGAGACGTCGCTGATGCTCGCGCTCACCCCCGACGACGTCCGGCCCGACCTCGCCGTCGCCGGCAACACCGCCCGGCTCGGGGAGCTCATGCCCGCGATCCGCGCCGGGTCGGTGGCCTCGGTGAGCGCCAACGGCGTGCTCGGCGACCCCGCGGGGGCGAGCGCGGCGGAGGGCGCGGAGACGACGGCGGTCATGGTGACGGCGCTGCGCGACGCGCTGCGCGACTGGCGGGTCGACGACCACGGCCGGTTGGTGTGAGCCCGTGACCGGACCGGTCGTCTTCCGCAACCGGGTCGACGCGGGGCGTGCGCTCGGCGTCGTGCTCTCGCGGCTCGGGCTGGTCCGGCCCCTGCTCGTGGGGCTCGCCCGCGGCGGGGTGCCGGTGGCCGACGCCGCGGCCGTCGTGCTCGGAGAGGGGGCGGAGGTCGACGTCGGCGTCGCCCGGAAGGTGACCCGGCCGGGCCGCCCCGAGGCGGGGCTCGGTGCGGTCGCCGCCGACGGCGAGCCGGTGTGGTTCACCGCCGCGCTCGAACGCCAGGAGCTGTCCCCCGACGAGCTGGCCGACGCGGTCGCGCAGGAGCGCGCCGAGGCCCGTCGTCGGGAGGCGGTGTACGGGGCGACGTGGCGGGAGCGCGCCCCCGGGCGCCACGTCGTGCTCGTCGACGACGGCGTCGCCACCGGGATGACCGCGCTGGCCGCGCTGCGGGCCCTCGCGGCCGTCGGGCCGGCGCGGCTGGTGCTGGCGACCCCGGTGATCGCCCCGGCGACGCCGCCGCGGCTGGCGGTCGAGTGGGGCGGGGAGGTCGTCGCCGTGACGGTGCCCGAGCGGTTCCGCGCCGTGGGCGACCACTACGAGGACTTCGGGCAGCTCACCGACGAGGACGTCAGGGGTGTGCTGCCGTGACGGCCGCCCGCCCTCCCCGGCTCCCCGACGGCTGGACCGTGCGCCCCGACCTCCGGACCTGGCGGGTCGACGGCGGCGCGACGTG
>NZ_DASXJD010000158.1:0-3983 GCF_036497585.1 Actinomycetospora sp.
TCGACCACACGCTCGGCCTGCTGCTGCTGCGCGAGGGTCGCGGGGTGACCGTGCACGCGACCCCGGCCACGGAGGCCACGCTGCGCCGCGGCACCGGGTTCCTGACGACGCTCGAGCGCTACTGCCCGGTGACCGTGGTGCCGGTGGAGCCCGGCGTCGAGGTCGCCCTGTCCGACGAGCTCGCCTACACCGCGGTCGACCTCCCGACGGGCAAGGCGCCCCGCTTCGCCGAGGTCGGTTCGGCCGACGACCCGGGCCGCGTCGTCGGCTACCGCTTCCGCGACCGGGCGTCCGGCGGCACCGTCGTGTACGCGCCCGGCGTCGCCGACGTCGTCCCGGCCCTGCTCGACGCCTGCGACGGGGCCTCGGCCCTGCTCGTCGACGGCACGGCCTACGCCGACGACGAGCTGATCACCCAGGGGCTGGGCGCCAAGACCGCGGGCGACATGGGGCACCTCGCCCTCGCGGGCCCCGGCGGTCTGCTGGAGCGGGTGGCCGGCCGGGCGGCGCGCACGGTGCTCGTCCACATCAACAACTCGAACCCGGTCCTCCTCGAGGACTCGCCCGAGCGGGCCGCCGTCGAGCGGGCCGGGGTCGAGATCGGCAGCGACGAGATGGAGATCCTGGCGTGACTGATCTGGTGGACCGGCTCCGCTCGCAGGCCGAGCGCTACCACGCGGCGCACCCGTTCCACGTGCGCATGAACGCCGGGGAGCTCTCGCCCGAGCAGATCCGCGGGTGGGTCGCGAACCGCTTCCACTACCAGGAGTCGATCCCGATCAAGGACGCGGCTATCCTGTCGAACTGCCCGGACGTGACCGTCCGCCGGCGCTGGATCCGGCGGATCGTCGATCACGATGGCCACGACGACGATGCCGGCGGCATCGAGGCCTGGCTGCAGCTCGCCGAGGCCTGCGGGGTGCCCCGCGAGGAGGTCACCGACCACCGCCACCTCGTCCCCGGGGTGCGCTTCGCGGTCGGCGCCTACGTCACCTTCGCGCGGACGAAGCCGTGGGTGGAGGCGGTCGCGTCGTCGCTGACCGAGCTGTTCGCGCCCGACCTCATGGCCGACCGGCTGGCCGCCTTCGAGAAGTACTACACGTGGATCGACCCGGAGGGTCTGCAGTACTTCCGCAACCGGCTCTTCCAGGCGCCCCGGGACTCCGAGCACGCCCTCGAGGTGGTGCTCGAGCACTGCCGGGCCCCGGAGGACGAGCAGCGAGCCTACGACGCGCTGGCGTTCAAGAACGACGTGCTCTGGAGCATGATGGACGCCATCGACCGGGCCTACCCGGAATGAGCAGCATGGTGATCGACGACGCCGCCGTCCCCCGGCTGGGCCGCGGGGTGCGGATGCGTCACGACAAGGCCCGCGACCGGCAGGTCCTGCTGCTGCCGGAGACGGTCGTCGTCCTCAACGCCACCGGCGCGGCGATCCTCGAGCTCTGTGACGGCACCCGGACGGTCGGCGAGATCGTCGCCGCGCTGCGGGAGCGCTACGGCGAGGTCCCGTCCGAGCAGGTGCACGCCTACCTGGCCCGCCTGGTGGAACGGCGGCACGTGGAGATGAGCGGATGACCCAGCCCGACGGACCCCTCGGCCTGCTCGCCGAGCTCACCTACCGGTGCCCCCTGGCCTGCGCCTACTGCTCGAACCCGATCGAGATCGCCGCCTACCGCGACGAACTCTCGACCGCGGACTGGCAGCGCGTGGTCACCGAGGCCGCGGACCTGGGCGCGCTGCAGTGCCATCTCTCCGGCGGTGAGCCGTTGCTGCGCCGCGACCTCGCCGACATCGTGTCCACGGCGCGCGGCCAGGGGCTCTACACCAACCTCGTGACCTCGGCCCTCGGGTTCACCGAGTCCCGCGCCGCGGAGCTGCACGACGCCGGTCTCGACCACGTGCAGGTCTCGCTGCAGGCCGACGAACCGACGCTCTCGGACCGCATCGCCGGCACGCCGTCGTTCCAGCGCAAGCTCGCCGCCGCCCGCACCGTGCGGGAGCTGGGTTGGCCGCTGACGCTGAACGTGGTGCTGCACCGGCAGAACATCGACCGGGTGGACCGGGTGCTCGCGGCGGCCGAGGACCTGGGCGCGGACCGCATCGAGCTGGCCAACACCCAGTACTACGGGTGGGCGTGGAAGAACCGGGCCGGCCTGCTGCCCAGCCGCGAGCAGCTCGCGGGCGCCGAGGTGATCGTGCGCGCCGCGAAGGAACGGCTGCGCGGGCAGATGGAGATCATCTACGTGGTCCCCGACTACTACGCGACCTACCCGAAGCCGTGCATGGGCGGCTGGGGGGCGCGCCAGCTCGTCGTCGTACCCACCGGCGACGCGATGCCGTGCCTGGCCGCCCACGAGCTCCCGCTGCCGCGGGCCAACGTGCGTGAGGCGTCGCTGCGGTGGATCTGGGAGGACTCGCCGATGTTCTCGGCGTTCCGCGGCACCGACTGGATGCAGGACCCGTGCCGGAGCTGCTCCCGACGCGAGGTCGACCTCGGGGGCTGCCGCTGCCAGGCGTTCGCCCTGACCGGCGACGCCACCCGCACCGACCCGGTCTGCCACCTCTCGCCCGACCACCACCTCGTCGAGGCGGCCGTCGAGGAGGCGAACGAGGTCTCGACGGCGGCCTCGACGCGGGCGGACCTGCCGCTGGTGGCCCGCCCGCACGCGTAGGGGCAGCGGCAGCCCCGCCGGGTCAGCGCGGGGACCCGCGGCGGCCCGAGGACGACACATCGGTCTCCGACGAGGCCGACCGGCCGTTCGTTGCCCGGCCCCCGGACGTCGTGCGCCGCGTGGTCTTCGAGGCTCCGGAGGTCCGTGACGCCCCGGACGAGCGGCGCGTCGCCGAGGCGCGGCGCTGCTCGGCGCGGTCCCCGCCCACGTCCGGCCGCCGGTCGTCCCGGTCATCTCGCCGACCCGTCGCAGCGGGGTCGTCGCGGGTGCTGCCCTGGCGCTCGCTGTCCGGGTCGGTGCTGTCCGGGTCGGTGCTGTCGTCTTCCGTGCCGTCCGCGGCGGCGTCGACCCCGGGGCTCTCCTCGTCCCCGGTGTCCCCGGCGTGGTCGGCCTCCTCGGCCTCGCGGTCCGAGACCTCCGGCGCCGTGGGCGCCGCGGTGTCGAGGTCCGCGGTCACCGCGACGTCGGGTGTGGTGCTGTCCTCGTGCTCGTCGACGGCCTCGGCGTCCACCGTGGCCGAGGCCGTCGACTCGTCCCCCCGGACGTCCTCGCTGCCGTCGTGCCGCTGGTCGTCGTCGCGGTCCCGGGCGTCCTCCCCGGAAGCCGGAGTCGACCCGCCACCCACGACCTGACCCCGTTGCTGCGCCGTCGCGGACAGGCGCTCGGCACCCGCGGCGGCCTTCTCCCCGACGTCGAGCAACGGTGAGGACGCGCGGACCATCGCCACGGCGAGGCGGCGCTGCGAGTCGACCATCTCCCCGTAGATGCGGAACACGTCGTCGAACCAGTGGGCGATCGCGTCGGACGGCGTCGGCGGGGCCTGCTCGTGCGTGTCGGAGGTCATCGCGCTCCCTCGTGTCGATGGCGGCCGTCTCGCGGGGTCTGGACGGCCGGGACCGCGGCGTGGTGCCCACCCGATCCGGTCCGACACGCGCGACGCGGCGGAATCGACGCGGAGTCACGCCGACCGGCCGAACCGGGTTCCCGCAGGCGTCCGAGTGGACGGCACCACCTGGCCGGAGGGCACCTACGAGGAATCGACCGGCACCCCGTTGAACAGCGTCAGGCTGAGCACGAAGTAGACGACGTAGAGCCCGAGCAGGACCGCGCCGTGCCAGCGGCGCAGCCGCCCGGTGGCCAGGAACCCCGCGGAGAGGGCCGTCATCACCACGAGCACCGGCACGTGCCAGCGGAGCACGTCGGCGTCGACGGTGATGGCCCCGCCGACGAGCAGGACGATGCCGAGCTTGCCGGTCACCGAGAACACGACGCTGCCGAGGACGTTGGCGATGCCGATCTCGGGCGCGC
>NZ_DASXJD010000159.1:0-31876 GCF_036497585.1 Actinomycetospora sp.
TGCCATATCTTGTCGACGTCCGCCGCACCGATGAGCGGCCCGAGCACGCTCACGCGGCCGGCGTCGGCCAGCCGGCCCTCGACGTCGGCGAGCTTCGTGCGCACGCGCTCGGTGGCGGTGCGGACCTGCGACGGTGTCAGAGTCCCGTCCGCGAACTCCACGGCCAGCGTGTCGAGCCGGGCGCGCAGCGCAGCGGCCTCATTACTCAGCGCCCGAGTGTCAGGGCCCTGGTCAGTCACGAGGAGGTCGCGGGCGTCGTCAAGCGCGAGTCGACCGACGACGATCTGCGTGACGTAGTCGTCCACCTCGCCGGCTCGTCGGTGCACGTGGCGGCCTTCGGCGCAGCGGTAGGTCGCGTAGTCGCGGCCCTGGCGTCGCGTGCCTTCCACCCGACCATCGCACACCGCGCACAGCGCGAGCCCGCCCAGCAGCGTGTGACCGAACGGCGTGCGGGCGCGTTGCGGGTCCTCGAGCACGCTGCATGCTGCCTGCCAAGTTTCCTCGGGCACCAGAGCGGGCCAGTCCGCCGGACCGACAACCTCGCCACGATGCTCTCGCAGGCCGGCGTACCGGGGCGACCGAAGCACCCGACCCACCGCCGAGGAGCTTGCCCACCCGGCGGGGTGCGTCCCGAGTCCACGCCATCGACGGCCGATGTCAGCGAGCGTGCCGCCGGCCAGCAGTCGTGCGTAAGCCTCGACGACCTCGCGAGCTTCGGCGGGGTGCGGCGTCACGCGGTCGGCGAGGTAACCAAAAGGGCGCGTCCGACCGCCGGAGTGCGGCCGGCCGCGCTGGGCGAGCTGCACGTAGGCCGCACGCTGCCGGGTCGACTTCCGCTCCACCTCGCCGCGCGCGACCGATGCCAAGATGCGCGCTACGAGGCGGCCCTGATCAGTTGACAGGTCGAGGTCGCCGGAGACCGTGGCGAGTTTGACCCCGGACACCTCGCACCGGGTGATCACATCCTCGAGGTCGACCAGGCGACGCACCAGCCGGTCCGCGGCCCACACGACCACGATGTCCACCGCACAGTTGTCGATCATCTCGAGCAGCCGGCCGAATCCTGGCCGGGTGCCCCTGGTGGCCGAGGTGTCGTTCTCGACGATGACCTCGACGACGTCCCAGCCGCGGGCCTGGGTCAAGGCGACGCAGGCCTCGCGTTGCCGCTCGACGCCAAGGCCCTCGCCGGTCGAATCCCTCGAGATGCGCACATAGACGAGAGCTCGCACCCCGCGGACCCTAGCGCACGTGCGGGGTAAATACGCGTTCGCAGGGCTCGCCGCGCTACCGCACGTGGGCACCGTCGCCGGACGCGGCGACACCGACCTGGTGCGCCGCGTGGTGGCCGAGGTCGCGGCGACGCTGCGCGCCCGGGAGCGCTGGTTCCGCGAGCACGGCCTCACCTCGGCGGCCGACCTGCGGGCCCGGCGTCGCCGCGGCGAACCGCCGGCCGGGGACGACGGCCTCGGTGACGTCGTGCTCGTCATCGACGGCTGGCACGCGTTCCGGGCCGACCACGAGGCGCTGGAGTCGACGATCGTCTCGCTGGCGACGACGGGCCTGTCCTACGGCGTGCACGTCGCGATCGCGGTGAGCCGCTGGGCCGAGCTGCGTCCCGCGCTCAAGGACCTGCTCGGCACGCGGGTGGAGCTGCGCCTGGGCGACCCCGGGGAGTCGGAGGTCGACCGGCGGGTGGCGGCCACGGTCCCGGCGGGCCGGCCCGGGCGGGGGCTGGCGCCCGACCGACACCACGTGCTCGTCGCGGTCCCCGGCAGCGGCGACGACGACCGCATCCCCGCGGTGGCGGCGGCCTGGCACGGCTCCGCCGTGCCGCCGGTGCGGCTGCTGCCCGAGCGGGTCGACGTCGCCGACCTGCCGGGCCCGAGGTCCGGCGAGCGGCACCTGCTGCCGATCGGGGTCGACGAGGACCGCCTCGCCCCGGTCCTGCTCGACGTCGCCGCCGACCCGCACCTCGTCGTCTACGCCGACGGCGAGTCCGGCAAGACCTCCCTGCTGCGCCTGCTCGCCCACCAGGTGGTCACCCGCTACACCCCGCAGCAGGCCCGGCTGGTGATCGTCGACTACCGGCGGGGGCTGCTCGGGGCGGTCGACTCGGAGCACCTCATCAGCTACACGTCGTCGGCCGAGGCGTTGACCGCGGCGATGACCGACCTGGTCGCGTCGCTGCGCCGGCGGCTGCCCGGCCCCGACGTCACCCCCGAGCAGCTGCGGGCCCGCAGCTGGTGGACCGGGCCGGAGGTCTTCCTGCTCGTCGACGACTACGACCTCGTCGCCACCGCATCGGGCAACCCGCTCGCCCCGCTGGTCGACCTGCTCGCCCAGGCCAAGGACGTCGGGCTGCACCTGGTGGTCGCCCGGCGCGCCGGTGGCTCCGCGCGGGCGATGTTCGAGCCGGTGCTCACCCGGCTGCGGGAGCTCGCGACCCCGGGCTGGTGGGCAACGGCAGCCGCGACGAGGGCCCACTCGTCGGTGCCGCCCGGCCCGGCCCGCGCCCGCCGGGGCGCGCGCTGCTCGTCACGCGGCGGCACGGCGAGACCCTGGTGCAACTGGCCTGGCGCGACCCGGACACGCCGATCCGGGCGGCCCCGGAAGCGGGCGACGACGCCGCGGGTGGGCCCGCGTGAGGGGCCCGGACGTCGCCGTCGACCTCGGCGAGGTCGGGGTGGCGGCGGTCGTCGACGACGGGCGGGAGGTCGCCGAGCTCGCCCCCGAGCTCGCCGCGGTCCTCGCCCCCGACGACGGCGAGGCGCTGCTCACCGGGCACGAGGCCCGGCGGCGGGCCGCGGCCGACCCCTCGCGGTTCGAGCCGTCCCCGCGCCGGTACGTGGACGAGGCCACGCTGCTGCTGGGGACGAGGGTCGTCGGGGTCGGGGAGGCCCTCGGCGCCGTCCTCGCGGCCACCGTCGACCGCGCCGCGCCCGCCCTGCGCGGCGCACGCCCCGCCCGGCTCGTCCTGACCCACCCGGCGTCGTGGGGGACCTCGCGCCGCGAGGTGCTGCGCCGCGCCGGGGCCGGGCTGGCCACGCAGCTGGTGCTCGTGCCCGAGCCCGTCGCGGTCGCCGCGCACGCCGCCTGGATGCGCCCGGCCGGTGCGCCCGACGGGCCGGTCGCGGTGCTCGACGTCGGGGCCCGGACCGCCCGGGCGGCCGTCGTCGGGCCCGGCCCCGAACGGGCTGTGCTCGCCGGGCGCTCCAGCCGCGCCTTCGGCGGCGACGACGCCGACGAGCTGCTGCTGCGGGCGGTGCTCGCGGAGCTGCCCGCCGACGCCCCGGGGGCGCCGCGCGTCCGGGAGGTGGTCGCGGGGACGACGCTGCCCGACCGGCGCCACCGGCAGGTGCTGGTCGAGGACGTGCGGGCGGCGAGGGAGCGGCTCTCCGACGCCGAGCAGGCCGAGATCCCGCTGCCCGGGGGCGCGACCTCGGCGTGGTGCTCGCGCGGGGAGCTCGAGGACGTGCTGCGCGAGCCCTGCGAGGGACTCGTCGCGCTGCTCGCCCGCACCCTGGACGACGCGGGGGTGGAGGCCGCGGCGCTCGCGGGCCTGCGGCTGGTCGGGGGCTTCGCCCGGACGCCGCTCTTGGGCACGCTGGTGCACCGCGAGCTCGGGGTGCCGCCGGTGGTGCCGCCGGAGCCGCGGACGGCCGCCGCGCGCGGGGCGCTGATCGTGGTGGGCGGTTCCGACGTCGTGGCCGGGCGGGGCGGGGCGGCCGGCTCCGTCGCCACCGCCGGGGGGTCGGCGACGAACGGGGCGTCGCCGGGCGGGACGATCGGGGGCCCGACGGGTCCCGCGGGGCAGGTAGGTCGCGGGTTGGCGGTCGGCGGGCCCGCGGCGGGGACCGGTGCGCCTCCGGCGGCGCCGGGACCGTGGACGGGCGGGGTGCCGCTCCTTCCGGACTGGCCCCGGCCGGCGGAGCGCGACCGTCGGGAGCTTGCGCCATCGAGCCCGGCGTCGACCCCAGCGCGGGGCACGCCGGCGACACGCCGCCGTGGCGCGACGGCGCCGGGTGCGTGGGCGGTCCCCGGTGCCCCGTCGTCGGGGGTTCCCGCGGGACCCCCGTCCGCCCGGCCGGACGCCCGCCCGACCGGGCCGACGGCGCCCGTGCCGCCGGTGCCGGCGGTCGGGCGGGACCCGTTCGCCCACCCGGCGAGGCCGGCGGTGTTGGACCCCGACGGGCCGACGATGCGCGTCGAACGCCGGCTCGTCCCCGCGTCGCGGGAGCTCGTCCGGACCGAGACCCCCGCCGGTGCCACGCGCTCGTCGCCCCGACGCCGCGCGGCCGCCGTCGCGGCGGCGACCGCGGCGGTCGTCGTGGTCGTGCTGGCCGTCGCCGGGCTGCACGGCGGGAGGGGTGGGTCCGCGACGGCGGCACCGCCCGCCGTCGTCTCGGCGTTCTCCCACGCCTACGAGCTCCCGGCCGGGTGGGCGGCCGACGGCACCGACGCGACGTCGCGACGCAGCCGCATCCGGCCCGTCGACCAGCCGCGCGGGCCGAACCTCATCGCGGTGCAGGAGAGCGCACTCGCCTCGCCGGACCCGCAGACCGCCCGGGTGCAACTGCTCGCGGGCTACGAGGCGGCCCGCGTGGGCGGCGGCGGGGTGTCCGACCTGCAGCCGGACACCACCTTCGGCGGGCGGCAGGTGGCGACGTACCGCCAGGTGGCCGCGCCGGGCACCACCGTGGACTGGGTCGTGGTGTTCGCGGGCACGACGCAGCTCTCGGTGGGGTGCCGCCACGACGACCCGGGCCGGGACGCCGTCCTCGCCGCGTGCGCCCGCGTGGTGTCGACGCTGCGCAGTCCGCCCTGACGCCGGAGCGGTGATCGCCCGACTTCTCCGAAACCGCCCCCACGGCGCCGGCCGGGATGTCACTGTCGACCTCGCCGGCGCGGACGGGCCCGGCGGGCGAGGAGGGAGCGGCCGGTGGCCGGACAGTTCGGGACGCAGACGCAGGTCATGCAGTCCGCGGGGCAGCACGTGTTCGAGGTGCGTGACCAGATCACCGCGCAGCTCGCGCAGTTGCGGTCCCAGCTCGCGCCGCTGGAGGGCACGTGGCGCGGCGACGCCTCCACCGCCTTCCAGCAACTGATGGCCCGCTGGAACGACGACGCCCGGCGCATCAACGCCGCCCTGCAGTCGATCGGCGAGTCGGTGCAGGCCTCCGGCGTGACCTACCGCGCGGCGGAGGACGAGATCGCCTCGTCGACCTCACACATCAGCCAGGCCCTCTCCTGAGCGGGCCGCACCCCAACCCCGAGAGGACCCAGCAGTGGACGAGATCCGGGTGACGTTCGGCGAGCTCACCGCCGCCCAGCAGAGCGTGACCAGCGCCGCGACCCAGCTCCAGGGGCGCCTGGACGACCTCAAGCGCCAGCTCGCGCCGCTCGTGGGCGACTGGACCGGCGCGGCCGCGGAGCAGTACCAGGCACGCCAGCACGAGATCGACACCGCGATGGCCGACCTCGCGCAGGTGCTCGGCCAGATCGGCGGGCGCCTCGGGCAGGCCGAGCAGCTCTACCGCGCCACCGAGCAGCAGAACGCCATGCGCTACGCGTGACGCCGGCCCGGGGGTGGGTGAGGGGTGCTCGGAGCTCGCCGCGTACTCTGGACCATCGTTGCGCGGTGAATGCCCGCCGCGACGGGGATGCGCGAAGCGGAGCCCGACCGTTCGTGACGGTGCGCCGCGTCCGTGTCTCCGGGACGTACCGCAGACCAGTATGACCGTGACGAGGTAGCTCCGTGCGCACGTTCAGTCCGAAGCCCGGCGACATCGACCACGCCTGGCACGTCATCGACGCCACCGACGTCGTCCTGGGCCGCCTGGCCAGCCACACCGCACAGCTGTTGCGGGGCAAGCACAAGGCCTCGTACGCGCCGCACGTCGACACCGGCGACTTCGTCGTGATCGTGAACGCCGAGAAGGTGGCCCTCACGGGCAACAAGCGCGACGACCGCTTCGTGTACCACCACAGCGGCTACCCGGGCGGTCTGCGCGCCCGCTCCGTGGGCGAGGAGCTCGACCGCTTCCCGAGCCGTCTCGTGGAGAAGGCCGTGAAGGGCATGCTCCCCCACAACCGTCTGGGTCGGGCGATGGCGTCGAAGCTCAAGGTCTACGCCGGCCCCGAGCACCCGCACGCCGCCCAGAAGCCCGTGCCGTACGAGATCCGACAGGTGAGCCAGTGACCACCCCCGACGACCAGAGCGTCGACCCCGAGAACGACTTCGTCCCCGAGGACGTCCCCGGCGAGGCCCCGGCCTCCGGGCAGTCCCTCGCCGAGGCCGCCGACGTCCCCGACGTCGCCGAGCTGGAGGAGTCCGTCACGACGGACGACGACGCCTCCGACGAGCTGGGCGCCGAGGTGTTCGGCGACGCGCCGGCCCCGGTCTTCGCGACGATCGACCGCCCCATCCAGACGGTCGGCCGCCGCAAGAAGGCGATCGTGCGCGTCCGCCTCATGCCCGGCAGCGGCAAGCTGACGATGAACGGCAAGGCGTTCGAGGAGTACTTCCCGAACAAGGTCCACCAGCAGCTCATCCGTGAGCCGCTCGTGACGACCGAGCGCACCGAGCAGTTCGACATCTTCGCCAACCTCACCGGGGGCGGGACGTCGGGCCAGGCCGGCGCGCTGCGGCTCGCGATCGCGCGGGCCCTCACCGTCGTCGACCCGGAGGACCGTCCGGGCCTGAAGAAGGCCGGCTTCCTCACCCGTGACCCGCGGGCCACGGAGCGCAAGAAGTACGGCCTCAAGAAGGCCCGGAAGGCCCCCCAGTACTCGAAGCGCTGATGGGGCGCCTGTTCGGGACCGACGGCGTCCGCGGCCTCGCGAACGCCGACCTCGCCCCCGAGCTGGCCCTCTCGGTCGCCTCCGCCGCCGCCCGCGTGCTCGTCGAGCGCGTGGGCGGCGGCGTGTCGGCGCGCCCGCGGGCCGTCGTCGGGCGCGACCCGCGTGCCAGCGGCGAGATGCTCGAGGCGGCGGTCTGCGCCGGGCTCTCGGCGGCGGGAGCCGACGTCGCGCGGGTCGGGGTGCTCCCGACGCCCGCCGTCGCGTTCCTCACCGGAGCCCTCGACGCCGACCTCGGCGTGATGATCTCGGCGTCGCACAACCCGATGCCGGACAACGGGATCAAGCTCTTCGCCGCGGGCGGCCACAAGCTCCCCGACGCGGTCGAGGACGAGATCGAGGCGCACGTAGCCCGCCCGGTGCATCCCGACGAGCGGCCCACCGGCCACGACATCGGGCGGGTCACCGACGTGCCCGACGCGCTCGCGCTCTACCTGGACCACCTGCTCGCCTCGACGCCGGACCGGCTCGACGGCCTGCACGTGGTCGTGGACTGCGCCCACGGCGCGGCGTCCCTGGCCGCCCCCCGCGCCTACGAGCGCGCCGGCGCCCGCGTCACGACACTCGCGGCCGAGCCGGACGGCTGGAACATCAACGAGGGCGTCGGCTCCACCCACCTCGAGGGACTCTGCAAGGCGGTCGTCGCGCAGGGCGCGGACCTGGGCATCGCCCACGACGGCGACGCGGACCGCTGCCTCGCGGTCGCCGGCGACGGCACCGTCGTCGACGGCGACCAGATCCTCGCCGTCCTCGCGACGGGGATGCGGGAGGCCGGTGAGCTCGCCGCGGACACGCTGGTCGCGACCGTGATGAGCAACCTGGGCCTGCACATCGCCATGCAGGAGGCGGGGATCACCGTCCGGACGACGGCCGTCGGGGACCGCTACGTGCTCGAGGAGCTGCGCTCGGGGTCGTTCTCGCTGGGCGGCGAGCAGTCCGGGCACGTCGTGCTCCCGGCCCACGCCACCACCGGCGACGGCCTGCTCACCGCGCTGCGCCTCATGTCCCGGATGGCCGCCACGGGACGCTCGCTGGCCGACCTCGCCGGCGTCGTGCAGCGGCTCCCGCAGGTGCTCGTCAACGTCCCGGTGCACGACAAGGCCGCGGTCCAGTCCTCGCCCGAGGTCGCCGACGCCGTCGCCGCAGAGGAGGCCGCGCTCGCCGGCCACGGCCGGGTGCTCCTGCGTCCCTCGGGCACCGAGCAGCTCGTGCGGGTCATGGTCGAGGCGCCGACCGAGGACATCGCGCGCGAGGTCGCCGATCGCCTCGCGGCCCTCGTCGCCACCGTCCGCTGAGCCGTTCCCGGCGACGGCACGGGTCGCCTCGTCGAGTGGTCCCGCAGTGCTGCCGGGCCCGGCGCCCGGGCAGCACCGGGAGACCGCTCGGGGACGGGCGAGACCGCCCGGTGTGGATCCGGGCGCACCGGGGGTGGACCCTGAGCACGTGACGCGGCGCCGGCGAGGGGACGGGCCGGGCGCGTCGCCGTTGCGTGCGGTGCCCGCGGTCCGCCGGCTGGCCGATCTCGGCGTCGCCGACTCCGACGCGATCCTCGCGACCGCGGACGACTCCGTGGAGGCCGTCGTCGCCGTCCTGCCGGCACGCCTGGTCCTCACCGGGCTCGGCGCCCCGCCCCTCGATGCCGAGGGTCTGCGCGCCCGCCACACCGCCCGGCGCGGTGTGCGCTTCGTGGCCCTCGCCGGAGGGGCGGAAGACCTCCGAGCCGCCGCCGGCCGCGTCCGGACCCGGCACCGGGCCCTCGCCGAGGAGGCGGGCACGCTGTGGGAGCGCTGGTCCGGACCCTCCGCGGAGGAGGTCGCGGACCGCGTGGTGTCGCTGGGACGGGCGGCCCAGGAGATCGTCACGCTGCTCGAGGAGACCGCGGAGACCGTCGAGGGTGCGGGGCTCGCCGTCGCGGACGACGTCGCCGCCCGGGCGGACGCCGCGCGCGAGCTCGCGGCCGGGCTGCCCGGGCCGCCGGACGGGGCCGACACCGCGCCCGCCCGCGCGTGGGCGGCCGACCTGGACGCCCGGCTGCTGCGCTACCTCGAGACCGCAGACCGCACCGACGAGGCCATCGCGGCGACCTGGCGCGACCTCGCCGAGCGGATCGGCGTCCTGCGGCGGCTCTCCGGGGATCCCCACGAGCCCGATCAGGTCGCGGCCGCATCCGACCCTGGCGCCCTGCCGCCGGATCTCCGCGCGCTGCCCGAGATCCTGGCCGCGCTGGGCCCGCTGGTGGGCGGGGGCGGCGAGGACCCCGACGATCCCGACGATCCCGACGGGGATCAGACCGTCGACGACTCCCGGTAGACGCGCACGTCGGTGCCCTTCACCGAGCCGTCGACGACGTCGGCGTAGCCCTTCTCCCCGGCCAGGTGGTGCAGCAGGAAGCCGGTGAGCAGCGCCTTGACGGTCGTGGTGGTCGCCGACTCCGACTTGCCGTCGAGGACGAGGTCGCTCCAGTGCTTGCCCTCGACGATGCCGAGGTGGCTCGCCTTCTTGAGCGTGCGCAGCACCGAGGGACCGGCCCAGGCGGCGGCGACCGGCTCGGCCCCGGCGGCCGGCGGCGCGACGAGGTCCTTGCCGAACGCGAGGTGCATGCCGGGGACGTGCACGGCGCGGGCGGCGTCCTGGGCCGAGGGCCGGGACTCCGAGAGCGCGATCGTGGCCACGGCCTTCACGGTGAGGTCGGAACCGGACTCCCAGTACGGCTCGCCGACCGCCTGCACCCGGGTGTCGTGGGCGGTGACACTGGCGGCGAGCACGGCGGCGCCGGCACCCATGCCGTGGCCGGCCAGGCCCAGCTTGCGCGGGTCCACGCTCACCGCGGCGCCCCGGGCGCTGCCGCCGAGGCGGACCGAGGAGCTGATGTCGAGCGCGGTGCGCAGGTCGGAGGCGAGGCGGCGGTGGGAGGCGAACGGGCTGCGCTCGGTGTCGGGGGCCGCCGCGACGATGCCCCACGAGGCGAGGTGGCGCAGCAGGCCGAGGTAGCGGGAGGCCGGGTTGAGCCAGTCGTGCCCGAACGCCACCGCAGGGAGACCCTCACCGGAGGTGGGCGTGAACATCACCCCGGGCAGGCCGACGAGCGCCAGCTCCCCCCGCAGCACCTCGTGCGGGCCGGGGCGCCCCAGCTCGGAGACGATCTGCTTCGCGCTCGCCATGGCGCGGGACCCTAGAGGATCCGCACCGGCGCCGGCCTGCTGGAACACGGCCGCGTCACCGGGAGGCGTGCCACGTCACCCCTGGGAGGCCGGGGCGCGGATCCGGCCCACCTATCCTCGGGAGCCGTGTGCGGCATCGTGGGGTACGTGGGCTGGCGCCCGGCACGCGACGTCCTGCTGGGCGGTCTGCGGCGGCTGGAGTACCGGGGATACGACTCGGCGGGCATTGCGACGGTGCGCGCCGACTCGACCACGGTCGAGGTGCACCGGGCCGCCGGGCCGCTCGACGAGCTCGTCCGCGTCACCGACGCGGCCCCCGAGGGCGAGGTCCCCGCTCGCACGGGCATGGGGCACACCCGGTGGGCGACCCACGGCGCGCCGACCGACCGCAACGCCCACCCGCACGGCGACGCGAGCGGGCGGGTCGCCGTCATCCACAACGGGATCATCGAGAACTTCGCCGCCCTGCGCGCCGAACTCGAGGACGACGGCGTCGAGCTCGCCAGCGACACCGACACCGAGGTCGCGGCCCACCTCGTCGCCCGCGCGCTCACCGAGGACGAGGACGCCGGGTTCACCGCGGCGGTCCGCCACGTCGTCAACCGGCTCGAGGGCGCGTTCACGCTGGTGTTCACCGACGCGCAGCGGCCCGACGAGATCGTCGCCGCCCGACGGTCCTCGCCCCTCGTCGTCGGGATCGGGGACGGCGAGACGTTCGTCGCCTCCGACGTGTCCGCCTTCATCGACCACACCCGCGACGCCGTCGAGCTCGGCCAGGACCAGATCGTCACGCTGACCCGCGAGGGCGCCGTGGTCACCGACTTCCACGGCGACCTGGCGCCCACCCGTCCCTTCCACGTCGACTGGGACATCGCCGCCGCCGAGAAGGGCGGCCACGACTTCTTCATGCAGAAGGAGATCGAGGAGCAGCCGGCGGCGCTGGCGGACACGCTGCTCGGGCACCTCGTCGACGGCCGGATCGTGCTCGACGAGCAGCGCCTCTCGGACCAGGAGCTGCGCGACATCGACAAGGTGTTCGTCGTGGCCTGTGGCACGGCCTACCACGCGGGGCTGCTGGCGAAGTACGCGATCGAACACTGGTGCCGCATCCCGGTCGAGGTGGAGGTCGCGAGCGAGTTCCGCTACCGCGACCCGGTGCTCGACCGGTCCACCCTCGTCGTCGCGATCTCGCAGTCCGGGGAGACCGCCGACACCCTCGAGGCGGTCCGCCACGCCCGCGAGCAGCGCGCCCGGGTGCTCGCGGTCTGCAACACCAACGGCGCGCAGATCCCCCGCGAGTCCGACGCGGTGCTCTACACCCACGCCGGCCCCGAGGTCGGGGTGGCGGCGACGAAGACGTTCACCAGCCAGGTGGTCGCGTGCTACCTCGTCGGGCTCGCGCTCGCGCAGAACCGCGGCACCAAGTACGCCGACGAGGTCGAGCGGGAGTACCGGGCGTTGGTGGACTCGGCGGACGCGGTCAAGGCGGTCCTCGCGAGCGCCGTCGAGCCGACGCGGGAGCTGGCCCGCGAGCTCGCCGACTCCAAGGCCGTGCTCTTCCTCGGCCGCCACGTGGGCTACCCGGTGGCGCTCGAGGGCGCGCTCAAGCTCAAGGAGCTCGCGTACATGCACGCCGAGGGCTTCGCGGCCGGCGAGCTCAAGCACGGACCGATCGCCCTGATCGAGCAGGACCTGCCCGTCGTCGTCGTGATGCCCTCCCCGAAGGGCCGGGCGACGCTGCACGCCAAGCTGCTCTCGAACATCCGTGAGATCCAGGCGCGCGGGGCGCGGACGATCGTCATCGCCGAGGAGGGCGACGAGACGGTGCGGCCGTTCGCGAGCGTGCTCATCGAGACCCCGGCGGTGCCCACGCTCGTCCAGCCGCTGGTGGCCGCGGTTCCGCTGCAGGTGTTCTCCGCCGAGGTCGCGCGGGCGCGGGGCTACGACGTCGACAAGCCGCGCAACCTCGCGAAGTCGGTGACGGTCGAATAGGTGCGCTTCGCGCAGGTGAGCACTTTCCGGTGCTATAGCACCGGACAGTGCTCACAAGCCCGGCGGGCACCCAGGCCGCCGACGTGTGGTGGGCTGATGTGAGCGCTTCTCGCTGCTATAGCACCGAGAAGTGCCCACCAGCCGACGGAGGAGGCACCTACTTGTACGGCGTCTGGACCCCCGAGCAGGTCGGCATGGCCGAGGAACCGGTGCTGGCCCGCACGCCGGAGGGTGCGCTCATGCGCCGCGCGGCGTACGGGGCCGCGCAGGCCGCCCGGCGGATGCTGGCGCAGCGCACCGGGGGTGTGGCGGGGCGCCGGGTGGTCGTGCTCGTCGGCACGGGCAACAACGGCGGCGACGGGCTGTGGGCCGGCGTCGAGCTGCGCCGGCGCGGGGTGGGCGTCACCGCGGTCCTGCTGCGCCCCGACCACGCGCACCCCGCGGGCCTCGCCGGGCTGCGGTCCTGGAACGCCCGGATCGTCACCGCCCCGGAGGACGCGGTCCCGGTGATCGCGCGGGCCGACCTGGTCCTCGACGCGATCGTCGGCACCTCGGCGCGGGGCGGGCTGCGCAGCCCCGCCCCGCTGCTCGTCGGCGCCGCGGACACCGCCGGGGTGCCGGTCCTCGCGATCGACACCCCCAGCGGCGTCGACCCGCGCACCGGCACCGTGCCCGACGCCACCGACGAGGGCCCGGCCGCGGTCACCGCGGCCGAGACCGTCACCTTCGGCGCCCGCAAGCCCGTCCACGTGCTGGCCCGCGACCGGTGCGGGCCGATCACCTTCGTCGACATCGGGCTGGGCCCCGAGCTCCCCGAGCCCCCGATCACCGTGCTGGAGGCGGCCGACGTCGGGGCGCGCTGGCCGGTGCCGGGACCGGGCGACGACAAGTACACCCAGGGCGTCGTCGGGGTCGCCGCGGGCAGCGCCACCTACCCGGGCGCCGCGGTGCTGGCCAGCGGCGCGGCGTGCCTGGCCACCAGCGGGATGGTCCGCTATGCCGGGAGCGCCGCCGACGAGGTGCGCGCGGCCTGGCCCGAGGTGATCGCCACCGACCACGTCGAGGAGGCCGGACGGGTGCAGGCCTGGGCGGTCGGGCCCGGCCTCGGCACCGGCGAGGACGGTGCCGCCACGCTGCGGTTCGTCCTCGACGTCGGCGTGCCGCTGCTCGCCGACGCCGACGCCGTCACCCTCCTCGGCGCCGACGCCGGGCTGCGGGCGCGGGCCGCGGACGTCCCCACCCTCGTCACCCCGCACGCGGGGGAGTTCGGCCGGCTCGTGGCCGAGCTGGACGATCCGCCGGACCCGGCGGTCGACCGCGTCGACGCCGCCCGCCGGGCCGCCGCCGCGCTCGGGGTCACGGTGCTGCTCAAGGGCAACGCAACCGTGGTCGCCGCCCCCGACGGGCGCGTCCTGGTCCACCCCGCGGGCAGCTCGTGGCTCGCGACGGCCGGCTCGGGCGACGTCCTCTCCGGCATCGCCGGCGCCCTGCTCGCGGCCGGCCTCGAGCCGTTCGACGCGGCGGGCGCGGCGGCGTTCGTGCACGCCCGGGCGGCGGAGTACGGCGCCGGCACACCTGGCTCCCCCGTCCCGGCGTCGCACGTCCAGGCAGCGATCCCGGACGCGATCCGGTCGGTGCGCGCGGAGGCCGGGGCATGAGCGGGTCCCGGATCGAGGCCGTCGTCGACCTCGCCGCGATCCGCCACAACGTCGCCCTGCTCGCGGGGCTGGCCGGCGGCTCCGGTGCCTCGACGATGGTCGTGGTGAAGGCCGACGGGTACGGCCACGGCGCCGTCGGGATCGCCCGTGCCGCGCTCGACGCGGGTGCCACCTGGCTCGGGGTCTGCACGCTCGAGGAGGCCGCCGAGCTGCGCGCCGCCGGCATCGGCGCGCCGGTGCTGTCCTGGCTGCACGTCCCCGACGAGGACATGACGGGCGCGGTGGCCACCGCGGTCGACCTCGGGATCGCCTCGCACCGCGACCTCGCGTCCGCCGCCGGGGCCGCCCGCGCGGCCGGACGGCCCGCCAGGGTCCACCTCAAGATCGACACCGGGCTCTCGCGCAACGGCTGCGCGCCCCACGAGTGGGGCGCGCTGCTCGACGCCGTCGCCGGCCTCGCCGAGGAGGGCATGGTCGAGCCGGTGGCGGTGTGGTCGCACCTCGCCCACGCCGACGCCCCCACGCACCCGACCCTCGACCGCCAGGCCGCCCGTCTCGACGACGCCCACCGGGCCGCGACGACGCGGCTGGCGCGTCCCCTGCTCGCCCACCTCGCCAACTCGGCGGCCACCCTCACCCGCCCCGACCTGCACCGCGACCTCGTCCGCCCGGGGATCGCGGTCTACGGGCTCGACCCGGTCGAGGGACCCCACGAGCCGGCCGACCTGCGCCCCGCGATGACCTTCCGCAGCCGGGTCGCGCTGGTGAAGACCGTCGCGGCCGGCGAGGGCGTCTCCTACGGGCACGCGTGGACGACGCCGGGCCCGCGCGCGCTCGCGCTCGTCCCCGCGGGGTACGCCGACGGGGTGCCGCGGCTCCTCGGCTCCGCCGGCCGGTTCGGCGTCGGCATCGGCGGAGTGCGGCGACCCGTCGTCGGACGGGTCTGCATGGACCAGGTCATGGTCGACCTCGGCCCCGCCGACGTGCCCCACGGGGTGACCGAGGGCGACGAGGTCGTGCTGTTCGGGCCGGGCGACGGACGTGCCCCCGAGGACGGCGGCCTGCCGACGGCGAGCGAGTGGGCCGACCTGCTCGGCACCATCCACTACGAGATCGTCACGGGGGTGGGCGGTCGGCCGCGCCTGCGCCGTGTCACGACCGGGGTCGCGCAGGCAACAGACGGGGTGAATCCGCCCCGGACGTGGTAGAGAGCCGTCATGACGACGGTGGAGTCGGGGTCCCACGGCGGGTCGGGGGCATGAGCGGCGACGAGCGCCGCCACACCGGCGGCATCCTGGGCGCCATCGCCGGCACCGTCCTGGGCGGGGCGGCCGCGGCGGGCGCCGTCGGGGCGGGCGTCGCCCGCTCGCGGGTCGTGCGCGCCCGCGCCGAGCTCGAGGAGTCCGAGGCCGCCCACCCCTCCCAGCTCGGCCTGCTCCCGCGCGGTCGCGAGTCGTCGGTCGCCGCCGACGACGGCACCCGCCTCGCGGTCGAGGAGGTCGACCCGGTGACCCCGGGCGCGAAGCCCGAGCTCACCGTCGTCCTGGTCCACGGCTTCGCCCAGGACCGGCGCTGCTGGCACTTCCAGCGCCGCATGCTCGCCGAGCTCACCGACCCCGCGGTACGGGTGGTGCTCTACGACCAGCGCCGTCACGGCCGGTCGGGCCAGTGCTCGGCCCGCGCGTGCACGATCGCGCAGCTCGGGGCCGACCTGGACACCGTGGTGCGCACCGTCGCGCCGGAGGGGCCGCTCATGCTCGTGGGCCATTCCATGGGCGGCATGACGATCATGGCGCTGGCCGAGCGCCATCCGGCGCTGTTCCGCGACCGCGTGCTCGGGGTCGCGCTGGTGAGCACCTCGGCGGGCGACGTCGGCACCGTCGGGCTGCAGCGGGCCGTGCTCTCGCACCGCAACCCGGTGGTCAACGTCGTCGGGCGCCTGGCCCACTGGCGCCCGGAGGCCGTCGACCGCATCCGCCGCCTCGGCGGGAACGCGATGTGGGCCGCCGTCGCGCGCTGCTCGTTCGGCGACCCGGAGACCGACCCGGTGCTGGTCGACCTGGTGAACCGGACGATTGCGGCCACGCCGCTCGACGTGCTCACCTCGTTCGCGAACACGCTCTCCACCCACGACCGGAAGGCCGCCCTGCGGGGGCTCTCCCAGTGCGAGGTGCTCGTCGCGGCGGGGACGCAGGACGTGATGATCCCGTACTCGCACTCCGAGGTGATCGCGGCCGAGCTGGCCGGGGCGGAGCTGCTGCGGCTCGAGGGCGCGGGCCACATGGCGATGCTCGAGCAGCCCTCCGAGCTCGACACCGCGCTGCTCGAGCTGCTGCGCCGGTGCACCCACCGCAGCCAGGTGCTGCGCCGCCTGCGCCCGGAAAGCGCCGGCCCGGCGTCGCGGCGTCCCCGGCTGCGCCGGCCGCGCCGGCGGGCGTGAGCGGGCCCGGGGGCCCGCGCGCCGCGGCGCTGCCGGCCGACGCGCGGATCGTCGTCGACACCCTGACGACCGCCGACGCGCCTGCCTGCGCGCGGCTCGAGGCCGAGCTGTTCGGCGACGACGACCCCTGGACCGCCTCGGCGTTCCGGGCCGAACTGCACGCCGGCTACCCCTACCTGGCCGCGCGGTGGGTGGGCCACCTCGGACCGGAGGGCACCCCCGACGAGCTCGTCGGGTACGCCGGGATCGCGGTGCTGCCGGCGCCGGCGTTCTCGCGGGAGCCCGCCGAAGCCGAGATCCACACGATCGGTGTCGCGCGGCACGCGCAGGGCCGCGGACTGGGGCGCCGGCTGCTCGGGGGGCTGCTGCGGCGCGCCGACGCGCTCGGCGCGGTGACGTTCCTCGAGGTGCGCACGGACAACACGGCGGCCCTCGCGCTCTACCGCTCCGAGGGCTTCGAGGTGGTCGGGACGCGGCGGCGCTACTACGCCAGCGGGGCCGACGCCTACACGATGCGCCGCGACGTGCACGACCCTCGTTGATGGATTGGCACTCGCAGCGCTAGAGTGCCAATCGAACGGCATCGGAGCCGGCTCGGCACCCGCGACGGCGGGCCGGCTCCGGGGCGCGTCACCCCAGACACCAGAACCAAGCTGGACCCCAGATCGTGGAGGTCATCCCGTGGCGAGCGTGAACATCAAGCCGCTCGAGGACAAGCTCGTGGTGCAGGCCTCTGAGGCCGAGACCACGACCGCGTCCGGCATCGTCATCCCGGACACCGCAAAGGAGAAGCCCCAGGAGGGCAAGGTCCTCGCGGTGGGCCCGGGCCGCGTCAACGACAACGGCAACCGCATCCCGCTCGACGTCGCGGTCGGCGACGTCGTCATCTTCTCGAAGTACGGCGGGACCGAGATCAAGTACAACGGCGAGGACTACCTGATCCTGTCCTCGCGTGACGTCCTGGCGGTTGTCAACTGACACTGGCTGTCAACTAACACCCAGGTCATCCCACCGCCCCGGTGACCCCCGCTCGCCGGGGGCCCGGGGCGGTGGTGTGTCCGCAGGCCGTCACAGACGAAAGGACGGGCAGTGCCCAAGCAGATCACGTTCGACGAGACCGCCCGCCGCGCCCTCGAGCGCGGGGTGGACCAGCTCGCGTCGACGGTGGCGGTGACCCTCGGCCCCCGCGGCCGGCACGTCGTGCTGAGCAAGAGCTTCGGTGGTCCGACGATCACCAGCGACGGCGTGACGATCGCCCGCGAGATCGAGGTCGAGGACCCCTTCGAGAACCTCGGCGTCCAGCTCGCGAAGACCGCCGCCACCAAGACCAACGACGTCGCGGGCGACGGCACGACGACGGCGACGGTGCTCGCCCAGGCCCTCGTGTCCGAGGGCCTGCGCAACCTCGCGGCCGGCGCCAACCCGACCGCCCTCGGTGCGGGTATGGCCGCCGCGGCCGAGAAGGTCACCGCGGTGCTGCGCGAGCACGCGACGCCGGTCGACGGCAAGAAGGGCATCGCCTCGGTCGGTGCGGTCGCCTCGCGCGACCAGGAGATCGGCGACCTCATCGGCGAGGCCATGGAGAAGGTCGGCGAGGACGGCGTCATCACCGTCGAGGAGTCCTCGACGCTCGCCACCGAGCTGGAGATCACCGAGGGTCTGCAGTTCGACAAGGGCTACCTCTCGCCCTACTTCGTCACCGACTCCGAGGCGATGGAGGCGGTGCTCGAGGACGCGCACGTCCTGCTCCACCGCGAGAAGATCAGCAACATCCAGGATCTCCTCCCGCTGCTGGATAAGGTCGTGGAGTCGGGCAAGCCGCTGCTGGTCGTCGCCGAGGACCTCGAGGGCGAGGCGCTGTCGACCGTCGTCGTCAACGCCATCCGCAAGACGCTGCACATCGCGGCGGTCAAGGCGCCGTTCTTCGGGGACCGCCGCAAGGCGTTCCTCGACGACCTCGCAGCTGCCACCGGCGCCACCGTGATCAACCCCGAGGTCGGGCTGAAGCTCTCCGAGGCCGGCCTCGACGCGCTGGGCACGGTCCGGCGCGCGGTGATCACCAAGGACGCCACCACCCTCGTCGAGGGCGGCGGGGACAAGGCCGCCGTCGAGGCGCGGGTGTCGCAGATCCGTCGGGAGATCGACGAGACCGACTCCGACTGGGACCGCGAGAAGCTCCAGGAGCGGCTCGCGAAGCTGGCCGGCGGCGTGGCCGTCGTCAAGGTCGGCGCGGCCACCGAGACCGAGCTCAAGGAGCGCAAGCACCGCATCGAGGACGCGGTCGCCGCCACCCGGGCCGCGGTCGAGGAGGGCATCGTCCCCGGGGGCGGGGCAGCGCTGCTGCACGCCTCCGGCGAGCTCGCCGACGGCCTCGGCCGTACCGGCGACGAGGCCACCGGGGTCGCGCTGGTGCGCCGGGCGCTCGCCGCGCCGCTCAAGGCGATCGCCTCGAACGCGGGGCTCGAGGGCGCCGTCGTGGCCGCGAAGGTCGCCGCCGGCGGCTGGGGCCTGGGCTTCGACGCCGCGAGCGAGACCTACGGCGACCTCATGGCCGCCGGGATCATCGACCCGGTGAAGGTCACGCGCTCGGCGCTGGAGAACGCGGTCTCGATCGCGCGGATGGTGCTCACCACCGAGAGCGCGATCGTGGACAAGCCCGAGGAGCAGGAGCCCGCCGCCGCGGCGGGTGGCCACGGGCACGGACACGGCCACGGGCACTGAGCCCCTGGTGTGACGCGAGAAGGGCCCGGCCGGGACGTCCCGGCCGGGCCCTTCTGTGTTCTCCTGGGGTGGGTCAGCGGATGACGATGTCGCTCACGGGGGCGGCGGAGCGCCGCCCGCCGCTCGCCGCGGACCGCTCGGACTCCGAGAGCCCGCCCCAGATGCCGTAGGGCTCGCCCGCGGCGAGCGCGTGCCGGCGGCAGGGCTCCATGACCGGACAGCTCTCACAGACCGCCTTGGCGCGGCGCTCGCGGCTGGCCCGGGCCGGGCCGCGCTCGCCGTCGGGGTGGAAGAAGAACGCGCTGTCCATACCGCGGCACGCCGCGTGGAGCTGCCAGTCCCAGAGATCGGCGTTGGGGCCGGGGAGTCGACGGACGTCCGCCACCTCGACCACCTCCTCGTCCTGACGGTGGTGGCACCTGGGGACCTCGGGCGTGGAGCCCCCGACGTGATTGCCCACCACGGGCTCGGGCGCGTCGGGTGCGTCACCGTCCGTGCCCGCGGCCGCGCGGAGGGCGACCGTGGAGCTGACCCTATGACCGGTGGACCGGACGGTACAAGACATCCGGATGTGAGCCGTCCCCCTGGGCAGGGTCCCGACCGAACAGTCGTCCGGATGCGGGACAGCCGCTCGGCAATCGTCCGGATGCCGATTCCGTACGGTGACGGGACTTGCTCGAACGACCACCATCCGTGATCATGCCGGAAGCAGTGAGTGGCCGGTGCTCCGTGTGGGTGGCGGAAAACTTGGCCGAGGTGAAGGGTCGGCCGTGACCGGTCCGCTCCGCGACCGTTGTCGAGGAGGGGATCGGCGTGACGGTCGTTGGGGGACGTCCGGGCGGTCGCCCCGGTACGCGGGACGAGGGAGCAGACATGGCGCGGGTCGCGGATCCGACACGGGAAAACCACGGATCCGACTCAAGGTCTTCGTCCGCGGCGCCGATGACCAGTAGTGCCCGCCAACCGTCTGCAGGAACGCTGCAGGGAGGAGCTTCCGTGACGACGGTCCTGATCTGCGACGACCGCCGCAGCGTGCGCGAAGGACTGACCCGCGTGATGTCGGCCGTCCCCGGCGTCCACCGCATCGACTGTGTCGCCCACGGCGACGAGCTGCTCACCCGCTTCTCCCGTCAGAGCGTCGACGTGGTCCTCGTGGGGACCCAGCGCGCCGTGCCGACCGGGGTCGAGGCGACCCGTCGCCTGGTCGCCGCGCACCCCCAGGCGAACGTCATCGTCTTCGGTGCACCGGACGACTCCGGGAGCATCGCGGCCGCCATCGCCGGCGGGGCGCGGGGCTACCTGCGCTGGGACGCGTCCCGGCCCGAGCTCGTCGCCGCGCTCGCCCACACCCTCGCCAGCACCTCCGTGCCCGCGCCGCGCACGCCGTCCGACTCCGGGGTCCAGCTCACCGAGCGCGAGCTGCAGGTCCTCCGGGGCATGGCGCAGGGCAAGAGCAACGGCCAGATCGGTCGTGAGCTCTACCTGTCGGAGGACACCGTCAAGACCCACGCCCGGCGGTTGTTCCGCAAGCTGGGCGTGCGTGACCGGGCGCAGGCCGTGGCCCACGGCTTCCGCCGGGGCCTGGTCTCCTGACCGCCCGGCCCCGCCCGGTGCGTGTGCAGCCGCTCCACGTGGCGCGGCCGCCGGCCACCGGGCCGACACCCTCGAGCCCGCCGTACGGCTTCGAGGACCTCACCCATCGCCACCCCGGAGCCGACGTCGCTCCGGACGATCTGCCCACTCCAGCGATCGGAACACCGCGTGCCGTCCACCGTGCCGCGGACCGCTGGCGTGTGCCGGATCGGGCGACCCCGTACGGCGGACAGGGCGCGAGCCATTCGCCCGAGCGGTACGGTGACCCCTCCGGGCCACCCGCTGCGGTGGCACGGCGGACCGAGGTGGACCTCCGGGTCACACCGCCGCGCGTAACGCCGGGGCCACGGGGAGCGATGACGGACGCAGGGAACGACCTCGAGAGGCTGGTGGCCGCCGCCAACGACGGCGACCGCTCGGCTCTCAATCGTGTCCTCGCGATCATCCGGCCGCTCGTCGTGCGCTATTGCCGCGCGAGGATTGGCAGGCAGGAACGGTCGTCGGTCTCGGCCGACGACGTGGCCCAGGAGGTGTGCCTCGCCGTGCTGACAGCGCTGCCCGGCTACCGCGACCAGGGCCGTCCGTTCCTCGCGTTCGTCTATGGGATCGCGGCGCACAAGGTGGTCGACGCCCATCGCTCGGTGGCGCGGAACCGATCGGAACCCGTCTCCGAGCTGCCCGAGGAGCTCGATCCCCACGACGGACCAGAGCAGCGTGCGATGAACGGCGCGCTGTCGGTCCAAATGGGTCAACTTCTCGACACGCTGCCACCCAAACAGCGGGAAATCCTGGTGCTGCGTGTCGTCGTTGGACTCTCGGCGGAGGAAACCGCGGAAGCGGTCGAATCCACGCCCGGTGCGGTCCGGGTGGCACAGCACCGCGCCCTGTCGAAGCTGCGGACCGCCGTGTCCGCGATCTCGGAAGAGGTGAGTTAGGTGGGTGGTCACCGCGCTTTCGGTGCTGGTGACGATCTCGTCGACGGCCCGGTGGATCTCGCCGCGGTGCGCGCCGACGACGCCCTGCTCGACGCCATCGCCGGCGGGGCGGTCACCGGTGGTCTCGGACGGGACGAGGACGTCTTCGGGCGTCCGGGCCAGGACGACGATCACCTGGCCGCGATCCTCGCCGCGTGGAAGGCCGACATCGAGGCCGACCCGATGCCCGAGCTGGTGTCGCTCGAGGAGGCGGCCGAGGCCGTCGAGGCGGGCCACGAGGCGCGCGATCGCCGGGCCGGTCGCGCCCGTCGTCGCATGCCCTTCGCCGTGGCGGCCGCCGCGATCGCGATCGCGCTGTCGGGCCTGACCGTCGCGGTGCACTCCGCGCAGCCCGGGGACGCAATGTTCGGGCTGACCAAGGTGTTGTTCTCGCAGCAGGCGGACAACGCGACCAAGGCGCAGGAGGCCCGCAACACGATCGTCGCGGCCAACAACGCCATCAAGTCCGGGGACCGCGCGACCGCGCAGTCGCTGCTCCAGAGCGCGGCCGGCCAGATCCAGGCCGCCCAGCCAGCGGACCAGCCGGCGCTGCAGCAGCAGCGCCAGGACGCGCTCAAGTCCCTGGACCCGGCGCCGGCCTCACCGTCGGCGAGCCCGTCGTCCACGGAGCCCAGCGCGAGCAACGGCAGCACCGAGGGCACGGCGCCGTCGCGGGACGGCCGGCATCGACAGAGGCCGCCGCAGTCGCCGCAGCCGACGCCGGCGCCCGACACGGCGAGCGGACAGCAGCAGGGTTCGGGCCCGCAGGACGGTCCGACGACGGACACCCGGCAGCGCAGCGCGGACAGCCCGCAGCCCGTGCCGCCGACCACGACGGTGGCTCCGGCGCCGTCGAACTGACCGCACACCAACGACGGGCCCGGTTCCCCCGAGGGGGGAGCCGGGCCCGTCGTCGTTCCTGGGGCGGGAGCCGGGGCTACTGCTCGGCGAGCGTGGCGTCCGCGAACCCGCGGCAGTACTCCCACGTCACGTAGGAGGCCGGGTCGGGGTCGAACGGGGGTTCGTGCGGGCGCATGTGCCCCTCCTCGAGGAGCTGCTGGAGGCTCGCGCGGAGCAGGTCCCAGTCGTGGAAGTGCTGCTCGTCACAGTCCTCGCAGTCCACGACGACGCCCCGGATGCCCCGGGGCGCGAGCAGGGCCTGGAACACCGCGAGATCCCCGAGGTCGGCCACGACCTCGTCGCGCTCCTCCTCGTCCAGCGGCATGTCCTCGTGCGCCGCGACGTCGGTGAGGTCACCGAGCGCGTCGAGCATGCGGGAGGGGTCCGACGGGTCGCCCGCGAACGGGTCCGGCGGCAGGGCTTCGTACGGCACGACCCCGAACCTACCGGTAGCCGACCCGCGACCGGCGGGGCCCCGAGGTGGCCCCGGCGCGTCGGACGTGCGGTGATCGACCGGGGCGCGACCGTTGCGACGGGGATCACTGTGAGGGCGCGACTAGCATCGGGGCCATGGTGCTGACGGACCCCGGCGTACCGGAGAAGTACGGCCTGCTCGGACTGACGTTCGACGACGTCCTCCTCTTGCCCGCCGAGTCGGACGTCGTGCCCTCCGACGCCGACACCTCGGCGCGCCTCTCGAGGAACGTCACGCTGCGGATCCCGCTGGTCAGCTCCGCGATGGACACGGTCACCGAGGCCCGGATGGCGATCGCGATGGCCCGTCACGGCGGCATGGGGGTGCTGCACCGCAACCTGCCGGCCGAGGAGCAGGCCGCCCAGGCGGAGGTCGTCAAGCGCTCCGAGGCGGGGATGGTGACCGACCCGGTCACCTGCTCTCCCGAGGACACCCTCGCCGACGTCGACGCGCTCTGCGCCCGTTTCCGGATCTCGGGCCTGCCCGTCACCGACCCGGCCGGGCGGCTCGTGGGCATCATCACCAACCGGGACATGCGCTTCGAGGTCGACCACACCCGCAGGGTCCGCGAGGTGATGACGTCCACCGACCTCGTCACCGCGCAGGTCGGCGTCACCGCGGAGGCCGCCCTCGGGCTGCTGCGCCGCCGCAAGGTGGAGAAGCTCCCCCTCGTCGACGGCGCGGGCATCCTGCGCGGCCTGATCACGGTCAAGGACTTCGTCAAGACCGAGCAGTACCCGATGGCCACCAAGGACCCCGACGGGCGGCTGCTCTGCGGCGCCGCGGTCGGGGTGGGCGACGACGCCTGGACCCGCGCGATGTCGCTGGTCGACGCGGGCGTGGACGTCCTCGTCGTCGACACCGCACACGGTCACTCGCGCGCCGTCACGGCGATGGTCGCCAAGCTCAAGCAGGAGCTGGGCGAGCGGGTCGACGTCGTCGGCGGCAACGTCGCCACCCGGGCAGGCGCGCAGGCCCTCGTCGACGCCGGGGCCGACGGTGTGAAGGTCGGCGTCGGGCCGGGCTCGATCTGCACCACCCGCGTCATCGCCGGCGTCGGCGTCCCACAGATCACCGCCATCGCCGAGGCGGCGTCGGCGGCCGGGCCGGCCGGGGTGCCGGTCATCGGCGACGGTGGGCTGCAGTCCTCGGGCGACATCGCCAAGGCGATCGCCGCGGGCGCCTCGACGGTGATGCTGGGGTCGCTGCTGGCCGGCACGGCGGAGACCCCGGGCGAGCTGGTGCTCGTCGACGGCAAGCAGTACAAGACCTACCGGGGGATGGGCTCGCTCGGCGCCATGCAGACCCGCGGCCAGCAGGGCTCCTACTCCAAGGACCGCTACTTCCAGGACGACGTGCTCTCCGACGACAAGCTCGTCCCCGAGGGCGTCGAGGGGCGCGTACCCTTCCGGGGCCCGCTCGCGCAGGTCACCCACCAACTGGTCGGCGGCCTCCGGGCGGCGATGGGGTACACCGGTTCCCGGACGACGGCCGAGCTGCAGTCGGCGCACATGGTGCGCATCACCGCGGCCGGCCTCGCCGAGTCCCACCCGCACCACGTGACGATGACGGCCGTCGCCCCGAACTACGGCGGTCGCTGACCCCGGACGGGGCCACAGGAAGGGCACCATGCGCGAGCAGGTCGAGATCGGCCGGGGCCGCAGCGCCCACCGCAGCTACACCTTCGACGACCTCGACATCGTCCCCTCGCGCCGCACGCGGTCGTCATCGGCGGTGTCCACGGCCTGGCAGCTCGACGCCTACCGGTTCGACCTGCCGTTGCTCACCCACCCGACCGACGCGGTCGTCTCCCCGACCACCGCGGTGCGCGTGGGCGAGCTGGGCGGCCTCGGCGTCCTCAACGCCGAGGGGCTCTGGGCACGGCACGCCGAGCCGGACAAGGCGCTGGCCGAGATCGCTGAGCGGGCGTCGACCGACCCCGTCGGCGCACTCGGCGAGCTCCAGCGCCTGCACGCCGCGCCGGTGCAGCTCGACCTGCTCCGCGAGGCGCTCGACCGGGTGCGCGGCGCCGGGGTCACCCTGGCCGCCCGGGTCAGCCCGCAGCACGCCCGCGAGTTCACCCCGACGCTGCTCGCCGCCAGCGTCGAGGTCCTCGTCGTGCAGGGCACGATCATCTCCGCCGAGCACGTGGGGGACGACGAGGGCGAGCAGCCGCTCGACCTCGAGGACTTCATCGAGTCGCTCGACATCCCGGTGGTCGCGGGCGGGGTCGGCGACTACCGCACCGCGATGCACCTCATGCGCACCGGCGCCGCCGGGGTGATCGTGGGCTACGGCCAGTCGGTCTCGACCTCCACGGACGCGGTGCTCGGGATCGGCGTCCCGATGGCGACCGCGCTCGTCGACGCCGCCGCCGCCCGCCGCGACTACCTCGACGAGACCGGCGGGCGCTACGTGCACGTCATCGCCGACGGCGGGATGGCGACGTCGGGTGACATGGCCAAGGCGATCGCCTGCGGCGCCGACGCGGTGATGCTCGGCGAGCAGCTCGCGGGCGCGGACGAGGCCCCGGGCAGCGGCTGGTACTGGACCTCGGCGGCCGCGCACCCCAACCTGCCCCGCTCCGCCGTCGTCGGCGTCCCCCAGCACGGGGCCGACCTCGCCGCCGTGCTCCGTGGTCCCGCGCCCCGCGCGGACGGCACGGTCAACCTGTTCGGGGCGTTGCGCCGCGCGATGGCCAAGACCGGCTACTCCGACCTCAAGGAGTTTCAGCGGGTCGGGCTCTCGGTCCGGCGCTGAGTCCGGGGTCTGGCGAGCGAAGGGCACCCTCGGTCGAATAGATCGGCCGTGGGCGCCCACGGCCGGAACCTCCGACCCGGCGCCGGATCGAGCGAAGGGTGCCCTCGATCGACTAGATCGACCAGAGGTGCCCTTCGCTCAGAACAGGGCCGTGCGGATCACCCGCAGCGCTGCCGCAGGGTCGTCACGCCGGGGCCGGACAGGTCGTCGCAGAACACCTCCCGCCTCGCCAACGCCATGAGGAGCGCAAGGGTCGGGCCGGTGACGAGCGGTGCGTCGTCGGGACCCGTGGTGAACGGCCCGTCGTCGGCCACCAGGTGCAGCCCGGCCGCCGTCGTGCGGGTCGGGACCGCGAAGTCCCTGGAGGCGTAGAACCCGGCGACCGCCGTCGAGGTCGCCACCGGCACCGCCGACGGCAGCCCGAGCGGGCGCCGGATGTCGGCGCCGTGCACCACGACCTCGCCGAGCCACGCCGCCGTGGGCCCCATAGGCGCCACCGTCGCGCCGATCTTTGACCGTAGAATCGCCAGCGTCTCGGCCGGTGTGGCTCCGAGCTGCTCGTCGAGACGGCGCCGGTTGTGCAGCGCGAAGTCGAACCGCGCCCCGATCGCCGAGCGCAGCCAGCGCAGCCGACCGGTGCTCGCGGTGGCTGACAGGTGGGCGACGGTCTCCTCGATCGTCCAGTCGGTGCACAGCGAGGGACGGGTCCACGCGTCGTCGGACAGGTCGGAGAGGTCCTCGACGAGGGCGGCACGCTCGGCGTGCACGGCCGGCCAGAGGTCGGTGGTCACGGTGCTCATGGTGGTGGGACCGGCGCCCGGCGCAGAAGTCATCGGCCACAATGGAGGCGTGACCAGCAGTGGGGAGCACCCGGTCCTCGTCGTCGACTACGGCGCGCAGTACGCCCAGCTCATCGCCCGGCGGGTCCGCGAGGCGTCCGTCTACTCCGAGGTCGTGCCGCACACGACCTCGGTGGACGACATGCTCGCCAGGGACCCGGCCGCGATCGTGCTCTCCGGCGGCCCCGCTTCGGTGTACGAGGAGGGCGCCCCGAGCGTCGACCCGGCGCTGTTCGAGACCGGCGTGCCGGTGTTCGGCATCTGCTATGGCTTCCAGCTCATGGCCTCGGCGCTGGGCGGCACGGTCGCGCACACCGGGGACCGCGAGTACGGCCGCACCGACCTGCACGTCACCGACCCCGGACGGCTCCACGGCGACCTGCCCGACGAGCACCCGGTCTGGATGAGCCACGGCGACGGCGTCACCGCGGCACCCGCCGGGTTCACGACGACGGCCTCGTCCTCCGCGGCGCCCGTCGCCGCGTTCGAGGACGTCGACCGGCGGCTGGCCGGGGTGCAGTACCACCCGGAGGTCGGGCACTCCCCGCACGGCCAGCTCGTCCTCGAGCGGTTCCTGCGCGACGTCGCGGGCATCACCCCGGACTGGACGCCCGCCAACATCGTCGACGAGACGGTCGAGGCGATCCGGGCGCAGATCGGGCCGCGGGGCCGGGCGATCTGCGGGCTCTCCGGCGGGGTGGACTCGGCGGTCGCGGCGGCGCTCGTCCAGCGGGCGATCGGGGACCGTCTCACCTGTGTGTTCGTCGACCACGGGCTGCTGCGCGAGGGCGAGCGCGGCCAGGTGGAGCGGGACTTCGTCGCCGCCACCGGGGTCGACCTCGTGACCGTCGACGCCGCCGAGATCTTCCTGCGGGAGCTCGCCGACGTCGTCGACCCCGAGGAGAAGCGCAAGGTCATCGGGCGGGAGTTCATCCGCTCCTTCGAGGGCGCGGCGCGCGACCTCGCCGAGGGTGAGGGTGTCGACTTCCTCGTCCAGGGCACGCTCTACCCCGACGTCGTCGAGTCCGGTGGCGGCTCCGGGTCGGCGAACATCAAGTCCCACCACAACGTCGGCGGGCTCCCCGACGACCTGCAGTTCTCCCTGGTCGAGCCGCTGCGCTCGCTGTTCAAGGACGAGGTCCGCGCGGTCGGCGCCGAGCTCGGGCTGCCCGAGACGATCGTCGCGCGCCAGCCCTTCCCCGGCCCCGGCCTCGCCATCCGGATCATCGGGGCTGTCGACGCGGACCGGCTCGCCACGCTGCGCCGCGCCGACGCGATCGCCCGCGAGGAGCTCTCCTCCGCCGGGCTCGACCGCACCATCTGGCAGTGCCCAGTGGTGCTGCTCGCCGACGTGCGCTCCGTCGGGGTGCAGGGCGACGGGCGGACCTACGGGCACCCGGTGGTGCTGCGGCCGGTCTCCAGCGAGGACGCGATGACCGCCGACTGGACCCGCGTCCCCTACGAGACCCTCGAACGGATCTCCACGCGCATCACCAACGAGTGCGCCGAGATCAACCGCGTGGTCCTCGACGTGACCAGCAAGCCGCCGGGCACCATCGAGTGGGAGTGACCGCTGCCAGGTAGTAGCCGTTCGGGTACTCCGCGAGGTCCTGCTGGACACGACCACGCTGATCGGTGTCCGCTGCTGTCCGTGGACCGACGTCAGGGCACGCCGCCCCGCCGGCCGTTCGTGGGCCGCGGGGCCGAGCTGGAGACGATCGACGAGGCCGTCGCGGCCGCGCGCCGCGGCGAGCCGGGGATCGTCTGGGTCGCCGGGGCGGCGGGGACGGGCAAGTCGTCCCTGCTCGCGGGCGCCATCGCCCGCGCCGCCCCGGCGAACCTGCTGACCGCCACCGGCGACGAGGCCGAGTCGGCGCTGCCCTACGGCGTCGTGGACCAGCTCGGGGCCGCCCTGCCCGCCGACCTGCTCGCCGACCACCCCCTGGCCGGGCACGACCGGACCCCCGGAGCGGATCCGATGGTCGTCGGCGCCGACCTGCTCGCCGCCTTCGGTGCGGTTCCGGGTGACGACCCGCTCCTGGTCGTGGTCGACGACGTGCAGTGGGCCGACGACCTCTCGGTCCGAACCCTGGTCTTCGTCCTGCGCCGGCTGCGCCACGACCGGGTGGTCGTGCTGCTGGGGGTCCGGACCCCCGACCCGGGCCTGCTGGAGGGCGACGCCGCGGTCGACCCGCGCTGGGAGCGCGTGCTCGAGTCGGTGCACGGAGCGCGGCGGCTCCCGCTGGCCGGCCTCACGCCCGCCGAGCTGTCCGCGCTGGCCGCGGTCCTCGGACGGCCGCTGGGCTCGACGGGCGCGGCCGAGCGGCTGTGGGCGCGCACCCGCGGGCACCCGCTCTACGCCCGCACGCTGCTCGAGGAGCTGGACCCCGAGGTCCTCGCCGCCACCACCACCGACGTGCTGCCCGCCCCGCGCTCGCTCGCCGCGGTGGTGCTCGTGCGGCTCTCCCGGGCGAGCGCCGCCGGGCAGGCCCTGGTCGTGGCCGCCTCGGTGCTCGGCGAGCCGTGCTCCCTGGCCGACGCCGCCGCCCTCGCGGAGGCGGTCGCCCCGGGCGGCGTCGACGACCCCGCCGCCGCGCTCGACGAGGCCGTCCGGGTCGGGCTGATCACCGAACGTGGGGACCGCGCCGTGGGTGGCATCGGGTTCGTCCACCCGCTGCTGCGGGCGGCGGTCTACGGCGACCAGCCGCCGACGCGGCGCCGTGCCCTGCACCGGGCCGCTGCCGCGCTCTCCCGGGGCCGCGTGGCGCTGACCCACCGCGTCGCCGCGGCCGCCGGTCCGGACCCGGCGCTGGCCGACGACCTGGAGCAGCTCGCCGGGGACGTCCCGCCCGGGACGTCCCCGCTCGACGTCGCCGACCTCTGGCGTGCGGCCGCCGACCTCTCGGTCGACCCCGACGAGCGCGAGCGCCGGCTCTTCCGCGCCGTCGAAGTGCTGCTCGCGGCGGGGGAGATCGGGCGGGCGGGTGCCCTGGAGGAGGAGGTCGCCGCGGCCAGGCCCGGCCCACTGCGCGACGGTCTCCTCGGGCGGCTCGCCCTGCTCAGTGCCCGGTTCGCCCGCGCCCGCCCGCTCCTCGACGCGGCCGCGCAGGGTGCGGCCCCGGGCCCCCGCGCGATCGCGACCGCCGACCTCGCGCTGCTCACCGTGCTCGAGGGCCGTCCCGCGCAGGCCGTCGAGCTCGCCGCGACCTGCTTCGCCGACCCCGAGGCCGGGCCCCTGGTGCGCCAGCCCGCCGCGTTCGCGCTCATCCTCGGGCTGTTCGCCCAGGGGCGCGGCGACGATGCCCGCGCGGTGCTCGACGTCGCCGCCGGACCGCCCGGGGCCAGGACCCCGCTCTACGCCGACACCCTCGCCGTGCGGGGCGTCCTCGCCGCCGCTGCCGACGACGACGAGGCCGCCGCGCGGCACCTCGGCGATGCGCTGCGGCTGGCCCACGAGGGCGAGCCGGTGCGCACCGCCACCGTCGCCTCCGGCTACCTCGCGGTGGTCCGGGACCGGACGGGCGAGGCGGACGGGCTCGACGCCGTCGAACTCGCCGTCGCGTCGGCGCGGGACGCCGGCCGGGGCTTCGCCGAGCTGATGGTGCGCGGCTACGCGGCGCTGCTACACGCGCAGCGCGGCCACGCCGAGCAGGCGCGGGCCCACCTCGCGGCGATCGGGGCCGCGGGCTCGACCTGGTGGGGTTCGACGATCGTGAGGGCCTCGGCCGGCGCGGTGCTGGCCCTGGTCGAGGACGACGCCCCTGGGATGCTGCGGGCGCTCGAGCCGGTGCTGCGGCCCGACGTGCTGGCCCTCGCCGACGTGATCGGCGCCTTGACCCCGCGGGTGCTCCACGTCGAGGCGCTCCTGCGCCTGGGACGGATCGACGCGGCCCGGGAGTCGCAGGAGGCCCTCGCCGAGCGGCTCGCCGGCCGGCCGGCCGGGCACTCGAGCATCGATGCCGCCCGCCTCCTGGGCCTGATCGCCGAGCACGACGGTGACCCCGGGGCGGCCCGGGCGGCGTTCGAGGCCGGGCTGGCCGCAGCCGACGGGGTGCCGGCGCCCCTCGCCCTCGCCCGCCTCGAGAGCGAGCTCGGCCGCCACCTGGTGATCGCAGGGGAGCGGCGCACCGGCGTCGACCTGATCCGCACGGCCCGCGACCGCCTCCGGTCGCTCGGTGCGGCACCGTTCCTGGCCGCGTGCGAGGACCTCCTGCACGCCGCCGGGCTCACGCCCTCACCGGAGGAGGAGGCGCTGGGCCTGACCCCGCACGAGGACGCGGTCGTCGCGCTGGTCGTGCGAGGCCTGACCAACCGGGAGGTCGCGCGGGAGCTCTTCGTCTCCCCGCGGACCGTCGCCTACCACCTGTCCAACGTCTACGCGAAGCTCGGCGTCACCTCGCGGTCCCAGCTGCGGGAGCGGATGGCGGTCTCGGCGCGCTGACGCTGCGCGACAGGGCAGTCACCACCCGTCGACTGGAAACCCGACTGGAAGGGCCGACCGGGTCGACTGCCCACCCGTGACCGCCACGCTCGTCGCCACAAAGTGACGAACGCGGGGAGGCGGGCTCGTCCATGCGGGTCACTCTCGACCTGGTCCGGACACGTGACGGTCGCCTCGAGGGCACGGCCGCCACGGAGACGGGCCACGAGCATCCGTTCTCCGGAACGCTCGAGCTGCTGCGGGTGCTCGAGGACCTCGAGCCCGGACCGCCCCGCGCGACGTCGGGGACCCTCCCGCGGAGCCGGCCGTGAAGAGCGAGGCGCGGATCGCCGCGGCCTCCGGATTCCTCTTCGTCGGCCTCTTCGTCGCCGCGCTGGTCCTGCTCCACCGGGCCCCCCACCTCGACGATCCCGACTCGACTTACACCGCCTTCTACGCCCACGGCGGGGACACGCTCTTCGTCGCCATCGGGCTCTACCTCGTGCCCCTGGCCGGAATCGCGTTCCTGTGGCACATGACCGCGATCCGCTCGATGCTCGACACGCTCACGCCGCGGCCCTCGGGCATGGCTCACGGGCTGAACCTGCTGGCCGGCACGATCTTCGTGACGATGCTGTTCGCCGGCACCGCGGCCGTCGGCGCGGTGGCGTTCGCGACCGCCCGGGGCGGCCCGGCGACCCTGGACCCGGACACGGCCTGGGGCCTGACCGCCGTCGGGTACGGCCTGGTGTTCGTCTTCGCCGTGCGCGGGGCCGGGATGTTCGCCCTCACGACGACGACGCTGCTGCGACAACCCCGGCGCCCTGCTGGTCTTCCCGCTCTGGGTGGATCCGGGGAGGGCGGGGGCGCCGGGGGCCTCGGGGCCCTTCCGAGCGTCCCTGCGGGGTCCCGGCCCGGGCGGTCAGCTCCCGGTTCGCGGTCACCCGAGGCCGACGCGGTGTGGGAGCTGCTGCAGTCCGACGCGGTGGTCTACGTGTGCGGCAACGCCGCGACCATGGCCCCCGGGGTCCGCGCCGCGCTGGCCGAGGTGTTCCGCGCCAAGACCGCCACCAGCGAGGCCGACG
>NZ_DASXJD010000160.1:0-10621 GCF_036497585.1 Actinomycetospora sp.
GCGCGAGCGGGCGTTGGTCTTCGTCCGCTGGCCGTGGACCGGAAGGTTCCGGCGGTGACGCAGGCCCTGGTAGCTGCCGATCTCGACCTTGCGCCGGATGTCCGCCTGGATCTCGCGGCGCAGGTCACCCTCGACCCGGAGGTTCTGCTCGATGAACGCGCGGATGGCCGCGGCATCGGAGTCGGACAGGTCCTTGCTGCGGAGGTCGGGGTCGATCCCGGTCTCCGCGAGGATCGTCCGGGACTGGCTGCGGCCGATCCCGAAGATGTAGGTCAGCGCGATCTCCATCCGCTTCTCGCGGGGGAGGTCGACGCCGGAAATGCGTGCCATGCGGCGCGTACTCCTCGTGTCGTCGGGAGGTGTCGGTCCCCGCCCGTCCCAGGCGGTGGATCACCGCTCGGGCCCCGGCCTCCCGGGCCGGGGGTGGTTCCGCCGGGACTCTGCCGGCGTAGGTACGGGGATGTTCTGGAGTGTCGGGCACCCGGAGACCGGGCGCCCCGGGGCGTCAGCCCTGGCGCTGCTTGTGCCGCAGGTTGTCGCAGATGACCATGATCCGCCCGTGACGGCGGACCACCTGGCACTTGGCGCAGATGCGCTTGACGCTCGGCTGGACCTTCACGTCCTCTTCCTCGCTCTGCTGATCACTTGTAGCGGTAGACGATCCGGCCGCGCGACAGGTCGTACGGCGACAGCTCGACCACGACCTTGTCCTCGGGGAGGATCCGGATGTAGTGCTGACGCATCTTGCCGCTGATGTGTGCCAGGACCTTGTGCCCGTTCTCGAGCTCGACCCGGAACATCGCGTTGGGCAGGGGCTCGATGACCCGGCCCTCGACCTCGATGGCGCCGTCCTTCTTCGCCATGTCCTCCGCACTTCTCTCGCCGGCCGCCCCGCTCCCGCCCCCGGCCTGGGCCGGGAACGCTCGCCGGACGACCTCGTCGTCCCGCTCCACCGGCATGCGGGTGCATGTCGGATCGGGCCACGCCGACGCGCCGAACCGCACGGGACCCTCCCCGGAGAACACCGGGGCTGTGGTGACGCGTGCGGACACCGGCACGACACGCGCACCAGCTATCGAGTGTACGCGGGGCGTGTCGAGAGCCGGATCACCGGGTCGGGAACGCCGGACAACCGTCAGCGTTGACCGTTTCTCGCCCGCGGGCCACGATGACGCCGATCCCCGACCCCGACCTACCGGAGGACGAGACGTGGATGTCGCGGTGCCGTCGCGCTGGTGACCGGAGGGGCCTCGGGCCTCGGCCGGGCGACCGTGGAGAAGCTGCACGCGCAGGGCGCGGCGGTGGTGATCGTCGACCTGCCCTCGTCGGCGGGCAAGGAGGTCGCCGACGGCCTCGGCGACCGCGCGGTGTTCGCCCCCGCTGACGTCACCGACCCCGAGCAGGTGACCCAGGCGATCGACGCGGCGGCCGCCTCGGCACGCTGCGCGTGGCGGTCGACTGCGCGGGCATCGGCAACGCGCACCGGACGGCCGGACGCAAGGGCCGTTCCCGCTCGAGGAGTGCTCCAAGGTCCTGAACGTCAACCTCGTCGGCACCTTCAACGTCATCCGGCTCGCCGCGCAGGCGATGAGCGAGACCGAGCCGCTGACCGACGACGCACTCGGGACCGGCGACCGCGGCGTCGTCGTCAACACCGCCTCCGTCGCGGCCTTCGACGGCCAGATCGGCCAGGCCCGCGTACTCGGCCGGTCCCCGGTACCGGGGACCGGCGTAGCGGATAGCGGACAGCTCAGCTATCCGTATTCTCCGGCGCGGTCAGCACCCACGGACCGGCGTCGGTCACCGCGACCGTGTGTTCCCAGTGCGCGGCCCGGGCACCGTCGGCGGTGACGACGGTCCACTCGTCGTCGAGCTCCTCGGTCTCGGCCTCTCCGGCGGTCAGCATGGGCTCCACGGCCAGCACCAGGCCCTCGCGCAGCCGCGGCCCGGTCCCGGACCGGCCGAGGTTGGGCAGGAACGGCTCCATGTGCATCTCGGTGCCGATGCCGTGGCCGCCGTAGTCCTCGACGATCCCGAAGCCCTCGCCCGCCGGGGTCCGGTGACGGCGCGCCTCGCCCTCGATCGCGGCCGAGACGTCGCCGAGCCGGTTGCCGGGGCGGACCTCGGCGATCCCGGCCCACATCGCCGCCCGGCACGCCGCGGAGAGCTCGTCGTCGCCGGGCCGCGGGGACCCGACCGAGACCGTGACCGCCGCGTCGCCGTGCCAGCCCTCGAGGATCGCGCCGCAGTCCACGGACAGCAGGTCGCCCTCGGCGAGCACCGAGTCCGCGCTGGGGATGCCGTGGACCACCTCGGCGTTCACCGACGTGCAGATGCTGCCGGGGAACCCGTGGTAGCCCAGGAACGACGGGACGGCGCCCGCCGCGCGGATCGTGGACTCGGCGAGGGCGTCGAGGTCGGCGGTGGTGGCCCCGGGCATGGCGGCCGCCGACACCCGGGCCAGCGTGTCCGCCACGACGAGACCCGCCGCCCGCATCGCCTCGAGCTCCCCGTGGGACTTGATCTGCACGTCGTTCCCGATCCGTCCGCCCGAGAGCCGCCCGGCCACCCGGCCGAGGTTCACCCCGACGTCGGCGAGGCTCGCCTGGCCGAGCTGGCCGGCCCCGCGCACCACCCGCGCGAGCCCCACCGCGGCTCAGTCCCCCGGCTCGTCGGCCAGCTCGGCCAGCGCGTCCATCGCCCGGTCGGTGACCTCGTCCATCGAGCCCATCGCGTCCACGGTCACGAGGATGTCGCGGTAGTACTCGATCAGCGGGGCGGTCTCCCGGCGGTAGACCTCCTGCCGGTTGCGGATCACGTCCTCGGTATCGTCCGAGCGCCCCCGCGCGGTCAGGCGCGAGATGAGCTCCTCGTCGTCGACCTCGAAGAGCAGGACCGCGTCGAGGCGCTGGTCGAGGTCGGAGAGGACCTTCTTCAGCTCCTCGGCCTGCGAGGTGTTGCGGGGGAACCCGTCGAGGAGGAAGCCCCGCGCGGCGTCCGGCTGCGCCAGCCGGTCCTTGACCATCGCGACCGTGACCTCGTCGGGCACCAGGTCACCCGCGTCGACGTAGCGCTGGGCCTCCTTGCCGAGGTCCGTGCCGTTCTTCATGTTGTCGCGGAAGAGATCTCCGGTGGAGATGTGCGGGACGCCGAGGCGCTCCGACAACCGCGCCGCCTGAGTCCCCTTGCCGGCTCCGGGCGGCCCCACCAGAACGATCCTCATGTCCACTCCTCTCCTGCGCACCCATCGTCGGGCACGCGCATCCATCCTGCCGGAGTCGGGACCGTCTCCGGCCCCCGCGACCGGGCGGGGATGCCGTCAGCGCAGGAAGCCCTCGTAGTTGCGCTGCATCAGCTGGCTCTCGATCTGCTTCACGGTGTCCAGACCCACACCCACCATGATCAGCACCGCCGTCCCCCCGAAGGGGAAGTTCTGCTGGCTCTGACCACCGGTGAGGCCCAGGAAGAAGTTCGGGAGGACAGCGATGATGCCGAGGTAGATCGATCCCGGCAAGGTGATCCGCGAGAGGACGTACTGGAGGTACTCCGCCGTGGGCCGCCCGGGCCGGATGCCGGGGATGAAGCCCCCGAACTTCTTCATCTCGTCGGCGCGTTCCTCGGGGTTGAACGTGATCGCGACGTAGAAGTAGGTGAAGAAGATGATCAGAGCGAAGTACAGCAGGATGTGGAGCCAGTTGGACTGGTTCGCCAGGTAGTTCTGGACGAAGACCGCGAAGCCCGAGGTCGAGTTGCCCACCAGCCGGGAGAGCAGGTCGGGGAGGTACAGCAGCGACGAGCCGAAGATCACCGGGATGACACCGGCCTGGTTGACCTTCAGCGGCAGGTAGGTCGACGTCCCGCCGTACATCCGGCGCCCGACCATCCGCTTCGCGTACTGCACCGGGATGCGTCGCTGGCCCTGCTCGACGAACACGACGCTCGCGATGATCGCCAGGCCGAACACGCAGACGACGGAGAAGACCAGGACGCCCGAGCTGGACAGGATCTGCTGGCCCTCGGCCGGGATGCGGGCGGCGATCGAGGTGAAGATCAGCAGCGACATGCCGTTGCCGACGCCGCGCTCGGTCACCAGCTCGCCGAACCACATGATCACGGCGGTGCCCGCCGTCATGACGAGCACGATGACCGCGAGGTCGAAGATGCCGGCGTTCGGCAGGATCGGGTACTGGGACGGGTCGCAGTTCTGGAACAGCTGCCCGCGGTCGGCGAGCGCGACGATGCCCGTCGACTGGAGGACGGCCAGCGCGATCGTCAGGTAGCGCGTGTACTGCGTCAGCGTGCCCTGACCGGACTGGCCCTCCTTCTTGAGCTGCTCGAAGCGCGGGATGACCACGGTGAGCAGCTGGATGATGATGCTCGCCGTGATGTAGGGCATGATGCCCAGCGCGAAGATCGACAGCTGGAGGAGCGCGCCGCCGGAGAACAGGTTGATCAGCGAGTAGACGCTCGCCGCGTCACCGCCCTGGACCTGGCGCAGACAGGCCTGCACGTTGGTGTACGAGACACCGGGCGCCGGCAGCGTCGCGCCGAACCGGTAGACCGCGACGATGCCGAGCGTGAACAGGATCTTCTTGCGCAGGTCCGGCGTCGCCAGCGCGGACCGCACGGGGCCGAGCACTCGGACCTCCAGCTGGTCGTCGATTCCGGCTCCGCCGCTCGACCGGTCGCGGTCGGCACCCCGGGAAGGGGAGTTCCGGGAACGGGCGGGGCCTTCGAGCGAGGGTAACAGCAGGCGGAGGGTGCCCCGACCGGCCCCGGACGCACGCGAGCCCGGGGTGCCGATCGGCAGCCCGGGCCCGGGTGGTGTCCTGCGGAGCGGGTCAGACGACCGTGGTCGTCCCGCCCGCCGCGGTGATCTTCTCGGTGGCCGAGCCGGAGAACGCATGGGCGCTCACCTGCAGCGTCACCGAGCCCAGCTCGCCCTCGCCGAGCACCTTCACCGGGTGTCCGGCGCGGACGGCGCCCGCGGAGACGAGCTCGGCCGGGCCGACCTCGCCGCCCTCGGGGAACAGCCGGGCCAGGTCGCCGACGTTGACGATCTGAGCGACGACCTTGTTGCGGTTACGGAAGCCCTTGAGCTTCGGCAGGCGCATCTGCAGCGGCATCTGGCCGCCCTCGAACGTCGCGGGGACGTTCTTGCGTGCGCCCGTGCCCTTGGTACCCCGGCCGGCGGTCTTGCCCTTGGAGGCCTCACCGCGGCCGACGCGGGTCTTCTCCGTCCTGCTGCCCGGAGCAGGCCGCAGGTGGTGGATCTTGATGGGCGACTGGGTGTTCTCGGGCATGGTCAGACCTCCTCGACCGTGACGAGGTGCCGCACGGTGTGGATCAGACCGCGGTTCTGCGCGTCGTCCGGGCGCGTCACCGACGCGCCGATCCGGCGCAGGCCGAGGGTGCGGAGGGTCTCGCGCTGGTTGCGCTTGCCCCCGATCCCGGACCGCACCTGGGTGACCTTGAGGTCGGCCATGGGTCAGACCCCCCGACCGGCGCGCTGGCGCAGCATCCGCGCCGGCGCGACCTCGTCCAGCGGCAGACCTCGGCGGGCCGCGACGGCCTCGGGGACCTGCAGCGCCTTCAGGGCGGCCACCGTGGCGTGCACGATGTTGATGGCGTTCTGGCTGCCCAGGGACTTGGACAGGATGTCCGCGATCCCCGCGCACTCCAGGACCGCGCGCACCGGACCGCCGGCGATGACACCGGTACCGGGGCTCGCGGGGCGCAGGAGCACGACGCCGGCGGCGTCCTCGCCCTGCACCGGGTGCGTGATGGTGCCGCCCACGCGCGGGACGCGGAAGAAGTTCTTCTTCGCCTCCTCCACGCCCTTGGCGATCGCGGCCGGCACCTCCTTGGCCTTGCCGTAGCCCACGCCGACCTCGCCGTCGCCGTTGCCGACGACCACGAGCGCGGTGAAGCTGAAGCGGCGGCCGCCCTTGACGACCTTGGCCACGCGGTTGATGGCGACGACGCGCTCGAGGTGCGGCGTCCGGTCCTGGGCGCCGCCGCGGCCGCCGCCCTGGCGGTCGCGGCCGCCCTGGCCGCCTTCGCGGCGCTGAGTGCCCGGCATCAGGCGTCCTTCCCTTGCTGGTTCTCCTGGGGTGCCATCAGAACGTCAGGCCCCCCTCGCGGGCCGCGTCGGCGAGCTGCGCGATGCGGCCGTGGTAGCGGCGTCCGCCGCGGTCGAAGACCACGGCCTCGATGCCCGCGGACTTCGAGCGGCTGGCGACGAGCTCGCCGACCTTGGCGGCCTGCGCCTTCTTGTCGCCCTCCAGCCCGCGGACGTCGGCCTCCAGGCTCGACGCGTGCGCGAGCGTGTGGCCGGCGAGGTCGTCGACCACCTGCGCGGTGATGTGCCGCGCGGAACGGGTGACGACGAGGCGCGGGCGGGCCGGCGTGCCCTCGACCTTCTTGCGCAGGCGGGCGTGACGGCGCACGCGCCCCGTGCGGCGGGTCTCGGAGACGTTCTTCCCGACCTGGGTGGGCTTCTTCTGCGTGGTCTCGGCCATCACTTACCCGTCTTCCCGACCTTGCGGCGGATCTGCTCGCCGGCGTAGCGCACGCCCTTGCCCTTGTACGGGTCGGGCTTGCGGAGGCGCCGGATGTTCGCGGCGACCTGGCCGACGACCTGCTTGTCGGTGCCCTGCACCGAGAAGCGGGTGGGGCTCTCCACCGCGAAGGTGACGCCCTCGGGCGCCTCGACGCGCACGGGGTGGCTGTAGCCCAGCGCGAACTCGAGGGTGTTGCCCTTGAGCTGCACGCGGTAGCCGACCCCGTGGATCTCGAGCTTGCGCTCGAAGCCCTGGGTGACCCCGAGGACGAGGTTGTTCAGCAGCGAGCGCGAGAGCCCGTGCAGCGAGCGGTTCTCCCGCTCGTCGTCGGGCCGCGACACCGAGAGGACGCCGTCGTCCAGCGTCACCCCGATGGGGCGGTCCACCGTGTGGCTCAGGGTCCCCTTGGGGCCCTTCACCGTGACCTTCTGGCCCTCGACCGCGACGTCGACTCCGGACGGCACGGTGATCGGGGCCTTGCCGATGCGTGACATGGTTCGGTTCCCCTTCCCGCTACCAGACGAAGGCGAGGACTTCCCCGCCCATCCGTCGCTGATAGGCCTGCCGGTCGGTCAGGAGTCCCGAGGACGTCGAGATGATCGCGACGCCGAGGCCGCCGAGCACGCGCGGGAGCTCGGTGGACTTCGCGTAGACGCGCAGCCCCGGCTTCGAGATCCGCTTGATGCCGGCGATGCTGCGCTCGCGGTTGGGCCCGTACTTGAGGTCCACGACGAGGCTCTTGCCGACGGCCGCCGGCTCGCTGCGGTATCCCGCGATGTAGCCCTGCTCGAGCAGGACCTGGGCCACGTGGGCCTTCAGCTTGCTGTGCGGCATGGTCACGTTCTCGTGGAACGCCGAGTTGGCGTTCCGGATGCGCGTGAGCATGTCCGCGATGGGATCGGTCATCGTCATCGCGACCAGGTCACCTTCCTCGCCGTGGTACCCCGGGTCGTCCGGCGGACGGACGACCCCGTGGCGGGCCTGCGGCGTCCGGGGCGGGTCAGAGAATTGGTACTGGGTGCTGCGTCGGCGCTCGTGCCGGAGAGCAGGTGCTCCCGGTGCGCCACGCGCTGGATGAGGGCCAGCAGGTCGGGGTCGATCGCCCGGCCCGGCAGCTCCTCCTCGACGGTTGCGTCGACGGCGTCGTCCTGCACGCGGCTCACCACGAGGACTTGCTGACGCCCGGGAGCTCGCCCCGGTGCGCCATCTCTCGCAGGCAGACGCGGCACAGCCCGAACTTCCGCAGGACCGCGCGAGCACGTCCGCAGCGGTTGCAGCGGGTGTAGCCGCGGACCTTGAACTTCGGGGTCTTGGCGGCCTTGTTGACCAGTGCCTTCTTCGCCATCTCAGTTCTCCCTGAACGGGAAGCCGAGGGCACGCAGCAGGGCCCGGCCTTCCTCGTCGGTGGTCGCGGAGGTGACCACGGTGATGTCCATCCCCCGCGGCCGGTCGATCGAGTCCTGGTCGATCTCGTGGAACATCGACTGGTCGGACAGACCGAACGTGTAGTTGCCGGAGCCGTCGAACTGCTTCGGCGACAGCCCGCGGAAGTCACGGATGCGCGGCAGCGAGATCGAGACCAGGCGGTCGAGGAACTCCCACATCCGCGCGCCGCGCAGCGTGCTGCGGGCACCGATCGGCATCCCCTCGCGCAGCTTGAACTGCGCGATCGACTTGCGGGCCCGGCGGATCTCCGGGCGCTGCCCGCTGATCAGGGTGAGGTCGCGGACCGCGCCCTCCATCAGCTTCGAGTCGCGTGCGGCCTCGCCGACGCCCATGTTCACGACGACCTTGACGACGCCGGGCACGAGCATCGGGTTCGCGTAGCCGAACTGGTCGGTCAGTTCCTGGCGGATCGCGTCCTGGTAGCGCTGCTGCAGCCGGGGACGAGTCCGCTCCTGCGAGTCGGTGGCGCTCGTCATCAGACGTCCTTCCCGTTGCGGCGCGAGACGCGCACGCGCTTCTGCTCGCCCTCGCCGCCCTCGCGGTAGCCGATGCGCGCCGCCTTGCCGTCGGAGTCGACGACCATCACGTTCGAGACGTGGATCGCGGCCTCCTGCGTGACGATCCCGCCCGACTGGGCACCGCGCTGGTTCGCGGACTGGGCCGTGTGCTTCTTGATCCGGTTCACGCCCTCGACGAGGACCCGGTCGCGGTCGGGGTAGGCCTTGATGACCTTGCCCTTCGCGCCCTTGTCCTTGCCGGCGATGACGAGGACCGTGTCGCCCTTCTTGACCTTCATCTGGCTACAGCACCTCCGGCGCGAGCGAGATGATCCGCATGAAGCGCTTGTCGCGCAGTTCGCGGCCGACCGGGCCGAAGATGCGGGTCCCACGCGGCTCGCGGTCGTTCTTGATGATCACCGCGGCGTTCTCGTCGAACTTGATGTACGAGCCGTCCGGGCGGCGCTTCTCCTTGACGGTGCGCACGACGACGGCCTTGACGACGTCGCCGCGCTTCACGCCGGACGCCGGGATGGCCTCCTTCACGGTGGCCACGATGACGTCGCCGATCCCCGCGTAGCGGCGGGAGGAGCCGCCGAGCACACGGATGCACAGGATTTCCCTGGCTCCCGTGTTGTCGGCGACCCGGAGTCGCGACTCCTGCTGGATCACTGCTTCTCTCCTGACCTTCCCGGCGCCGGGCGCCGGATGGTTTCGGTGGCGCTGATTACTTGGCCTTCTCGAGGACCTCGACGAGGCGCCAGCGCTTGGTGGCCGAGAGCGGCCGGGTCTCCATGAGGAGCACGCGATCGCCCGGGCCGGCGGTGTTGTGCTCGTCGTGCGCCTTGACCTTCTTGGTCCGGCGGATGACCTTCGAGTAGCGCGGGTGCTTCACCCGGTCCTCGAGGCTCACGACGATCGTCTTGGCCATCTTGTCGGAGACGACGAGGCCCTCACGCGTCTTGCGCAGGCCGCGGTCGTCGTTGCGCTCGGAGACCGGGCTCTGCTCGGCCTTGCCGGCCTGCTTGGTCTCGGAGCGGACCTGCTGCTCCTCGTCGCGCTCCGGAGCGGTGGCTCCGGAGCTCGTGGCGGTGCTCTCGCTCATGCCGCTCCTTCCTCGTCAGGAGCCACGGACAGGCCCAGCTCCCGCTCGCGCATCACGGTGTAGATGCGGGCGATGTCGTGCCGGACCGTGCGCAGCCGGCGGTTGTTGTCGAGCTGCCCGGTCGCCATCTGGAACCGGAGGTTGAACAGTTCGGCCTTCGCCTCGCGGGCACGCGCGACGAGCTCCTCACCGGTCAGCTCGCGCAGCTCGCTGGCGGGGGTTCCCGCTGCCATCAGAACGCCTCCTCACGGGTGACGATGCGGCAGCGCATCGGCAGCTTGTGCTGCGCGCGACGCAGTGCCTCACGGGCGGTGGCCTCGTTCGGGTAGCTCATCTCGAACATGACCCGGCCGGGCTTCACGTTCGCGATCCACTTCTCCGGCGAGCCCTTCCCGGAACCCATGCGGGTCTCGGCGGGCTTCTTGGTCAGCGGACGGTCCGGGAAGATGTTGATCCAGACCTTGCCGCCACGACGGATGTGGCGCGTGATCGCGATACGGGCCGACTCGATCTGGCGATTGGTGACGTAGCCGTGCTCGAGGGCCTGGATGCCGTAGTCGCCGAACGCCATCTGCGTCCCGCCCTTGGCCGCACCCGAGCGGTCCGGCCGGTGCTGCTTGCGGAACTTCACCTTGCGGGGGATCAGCACGCGTCAGCCCTCCGATCCGGAGCTCGTGGTGGACGGCGACGACCCGGCCGACGAGGACGCGGCCTCGGCGGCGGCACGCCCGGCCTCGGTGCCCGAGCCGGTGGTGCCCGAGGCCCCCGAACGACGACCGCGGGGACGGTCGCCGCGCTCGCCCCGGCCGCGGCGCGGCTCGCGCGTGGCGGCGTCGAGGGCCGCCTGGCGCTCGGACTCGCGCTTGCCACCGACGACGTCGCCCTTGTAGATCCAGACCTTCACGCCGATGCGGCCGAAGTTGGTCCGGGCCTCGAACAGGCCGTAGTCGATCTCCGCGCGGAGCGTGTGCAGCGGCACCCGGCCCTCGCGGTAGAACTCCGAGCGCGAC
>NZ_DASXJD010000161.1:0-30479 GCF_036497585.1 Actinomycetospora sp.
GGGCTGGTCGAAGCAGGCGAACATCCGCTTGGCGTCCGCGGTCTCGAACTGGCTGTAGAGGTAGACGCCGCCGTCGACGGGGTCGACGAACCGGTGCAGGCCCTCGCCGGTGTTCATGTAGCGGCAGTCGGCGTCGACGACGAGCTCGTTCTCGGCGGCGAGGTCGGGCAGCGCGACGCCCTTCTCCTCGTCGTAGCCGGTGACGTCGAGCGCGACCCCGTTGAGGGTCGCGGAGCGGACGTCCGCCGCGACGATGTCGATCCAGCTGGCGGCGCCGGGGGAGGTGCAGCGGAAGCGCACCGTCGTCGTCGAGCGGAACGTCGTCTCGCCCGGGCCCGCGGCGCCGTCGGTCAGGTCCAGCGAGACCGTGTACGAGTCGACGTCGAGCATCTCGGCGCGCGTCCGCGCATCGGCGCGGGTCAGGTTCGGTGCAGCCACGCGGCTCACCCTATCCACGGGCCCGGACGGGAACACGGTTGCCGCTTCGACTGTTCGCATGGGTACAGACCCGTTGTTCGAGGGAAGCCTGGTGCCATGACCGCTGCTGGTGACAAGACCCGCGTCGACTTCTGGTTCGACCCGCTGTGCCCCTTCGCCTGGATCACCTCACGGTGGATCCTCGAGGTCGAGAAGGTCCGAGACATCGACCTGCACTGGCACGTGATGAGCCTCTCGGTGCTCAACTCGGGCCGGGACCTCGACGAGAAGTACCAGAAGATGATGGACGAGGGCTGGAAGCCTGTCCGCGTGTGCATCACCGCGGCGCAGAAGTACGGCGACGAGATCCTCGCGCCGCTCTACACCGCGATGGGCACGCAGATCCACAACGAGGGCAACAAGGACTTCGACGACGTGATCGCGAAGGCGCTGGCCGAGGTCGGGCTCGAGGAGTCGCTCGCCCAGGCCGCCACCTCGACCGACTACGACGACGCGCTGAAGAAGTCCCACCACGAGGGCATGGACCCGGTGGGCATGGACGTCGGGACCCCGACGATCCACGTGGACGGCTCGGCGTACTTCGGCCCGGTCATGACGCGCATCCCGCGCGGCGAGCAGGCCGGCACGATCTTCGACGGCGCCAAGCTGCTCGCGGGCTACGAGTACTTCTACGAGCTCAAGCGCACCCGCGACACCGAGCTCAAGTTCGACTGACGTCTTGTGCGTGCGTTTCCGTGTCCAGACACGGAAACGCACGCACAGGCGTTACGCGCCCAGGCATCGGCAGAGGTCGGTGCCGCTCGGGCCCGGCCAGCCGAGCTGGCGGAGCCGCGCCACGACGAGCGCGGCCACGGCGCACGGATCGCCGACGACCTCTTCCCAGCCGAACGTGAGCCGAGCTCGGCCTGCGAGTGAGCAGACGCTGTGCCGGGACCTTCATCGCCAGGGCGGCGTGGAGCAGGGTTCGCATGGCGCGACGCGCCTCGGGCTCGAGGACGGCGAGGTCGATGCAGGTGTCGGCCGCGGACACGGTCGGCAGGTCCTCGGTGTCGATGACCAGGTGCGCGAACGCACGGCTCCGGTGGATGACGACGCCGGGGTGCGGATCGGCCGAGCGACCGTAGCGCACGGTGGTGTGGATCGGCCCGTCGTAGCGACTCCGTAGTCCGAAGCGTGCGGCGGCGGTGTGGTGGCTCAAGGCAGCCTCCGGGCCCGCGCACAGCAGCGCGGCGCGTTCTCGTTGCCGTCGGGTCGGTTCGCCCGTCGTCGCTCGGAAGACCTTGCGACCCATCCGGACCCAACGCCCGGCCGCGAGCTGGGCCTCGATCCATTCATCGGTTCCACCGCAGTGGAGCACCTGGGCACGGGTGATGCAGTCGTCCTGGGCGTCGCGGATGGCCTGGATGGCCACGTCGTCTCTCATGCCCGGGGACGATCAACGGCGTGCCGATCTCGCCGTGAGCGGTGCGGCCGGGCTTGTGCACAGCTCGGGCACGAGGTGCCGCTCGGGACGGACCCCTGCTGCGAACAGCGCAGCGGCGCCGGTGTGTGTGCGTTCCCCTGGCTGCTACACGGTCGACAACCTCGCATGCGGACGAGACACGGGTGAGCGCTACGCGCGGACGGCGACCGCGCCCCGCCCCGAAAGTGTGCGTGCGTTTCCGTGCCCCAACACGGGAACGCACGCACAAGCGCAGAGCGCGAACGCGGTGACGGCGAGTCCGTGCGCCGCGCCGTCGACGAGGAACACCTGGGACGCGAACGGCAGCAGGAGCGCCGCGGTGGGCACGGTCCCGACGGCGAGGGCGGCCACCGCCGCCGTCGGGTGCGCGTGCAGCGTCACCGCGGCGGCGAGCCCGAGCGTCAGACCCAGGCCCGGGAGCGCCACCAGGAACGACGCCCCCGGCACGACGACCGCGCTGGCGATCCCGAGCACCGCGAGCAGTGCCGCGGCGGCCGCCGCGGGCGCGTAGGGGCCGTACCGACGCCGCAGCGGCAGCGCCCAGGCGAGCACGACGAGCACCGCCAGCGCTAGGTCGACGACCTCGTACGGCAGGAGACCCGAGGAGAAGGGCCCGGCGGCGGAGCCCGCGAGCGCCCCGAGCGCCGCGCCGAGGCCGAGTGCGACGACGAGCGCCCCGGCGGCCGTGGCCGTCGCGACGAATGCGCCGCGGACGCCGAGCACACCCCGCCGCCGCCCCAGCACGACCGCCCCGACCAGCACGAGCGCAGTCAGGACCGCGATCGGGACGACCCACCCCTGCGGGTAGGTGACGAACGCGCCGAGGAACCGGAACCACACCTCGTCGGGCTGTGCCGGCAATCCGCTCACGGCGGGGTCGAGCGGGCGCAGGTCGGCGTCCCCGAGCCCCCGGGCGAGCGCGAGCATCGTCGAACCCTGGCTCTGCACGCTCGCCGCGCTCAACGCCGCCGAGGTGTCGCCCGCCGTGTGGTACGCGCTCGGGCGCTCGAGGAAGGCGGAGTCGATCCCGGGGCGTCCGGCGGCGAGGACCGCCGACAGATCGGTGTCGTTGGGCAGCAGGCGGAAGATCGCGTCCAGGGAGGAGTCGCCCCGCGGGTGCGGGACGACGTCGGCGATGACCCGGACGAGCCCGGCGTTCCCGGGCGAGGTCCGGAAGACCAGCGACGGCCCGGCGACACCCCGGGCCTCGTGGTTGAGCACGACGGTCGGCCGGTCGCGGGGCAGGTCGTCGCGCACCCAGGCGCGGGCGCCGAGCAGGCCGGCCTCCTCGCCGTCGGTCAGCAGTACCCCGACGTCGTCACGCAGGGGCGGGCCCGCGCGCAGCGCGCGGACCGTCTCGAGGATGGCGGCGACCGACGAGACGTCGTCGGCGGCACCCGAGCCGGCCGGCACCGAGTCGGTGTGCGCGGCGAGGACGACGGTGCCGGTGGGCGCGGTCCCCGGAAGGGTGGCGACGACGTTCGCCACGGCCACCCCGCGGACGACCGCGGTGTCCACGCGCGGTGCCAGCCCGAGGGCCCGCAGCCGGGCGACGACGTCGTCTCGGACCCGCGCCGCCGCCGGGCTACCGACCGGGTGGGGCTCACGGGCGAGGTCGTCGACGATCGGCAGCGCGCGCTCGGCGCTGAACTCCGTTGCGAGGGCGCTCGCCGCGACCGGTGCGGGCGGCCGGTCCGACCACAGCGCGAGGGCGACGACGACGGCGAGCAGCACGACGGCGACGACGCGTGGCACGGCGACCTCCCGGGGCTCCGGGTCAGTGTGCCGCCGCCGGGTGGATCAGCCCGCCACGCCCTGGTCCTCGACGAGGGTCCGGATCGTGTCGAGGGTGGTGTCCAGACCCTTCTGGACCTCGTGGTCGCCGGGCTCCACGCGGGTCGTGTGCAGGTGCACCTCGACGCTCGCCCCGCGCTCGTGGGGGGTGACGTCGAGGTGGCCGTGGTAGTCGCTGCCGCCCTCGGCGCCCCACGCGATGTGCTGGGCGTTCCGGTCGACCTCGAACCACGCCTCGCCCTCGACGTGGGAGCCGTCGGGGAGCTCGGCCGACGTCCGCACCGCGTTGCCGCCGGCGGGCTCGGCGGTTTTCATGCGGGCGAAGTAGCGCGGGAGGTTGCCCACGTCGGAGAGGAACGCGAAGAGGTCGTCGGGGGAGGCGTCGACGGTGGTGGTGGAGGTGAAGTCGGCCATGGACGGGGCTGCCCCGTGCCCGTCGGGGCCAACCCGCGCGGCAGCGCCGACCCGGGGACGTCCGGCAGAGTGGGGCGACGACGGACGAGGAGCGGAGGCGCTCGATGACGGCCAGCACGGACACGCTCACGCAGCACTGGATCGACGGCGAGGCGGTGGCCGGCTCGGGGTCGATCGCGGTGGTGAACCCGGCGACGGGGCAGACGATCGCGGAGGTGCCGCGGGGCGGCCGGGCCGAGGTCGACGCGGCGGTGCTGGCGGCACGGCAGGCGTTCCCGGCGTGGTCCTCGACGCCGGTGGCCGACCGCGCGGCCGCGGTGCTGCGCATCCGGGTCGGGCTCAAGGCACGGCACGAGGAGCTCGCGCAGTCGATCACCGCGGAGATGGGGTCGCCGATCTCCTTCGCGCGCAGTGTGCAGCTCGGCATGCCGATGGCGACGTCGAAGGGCGTGGCCGGCCTCGCCGACGGGTTCGCCTGGACCGAGGAGATCGGCAACTCGCTGGTGGTGCGCGAGCCGGTCGGCGTCGTCGGCGCGGTGACGCCGTGGAACTACCCGCTGCACCAGGTCGTCGCGAAGCTCGCGCCCGCCCTCGTGGCGGGGTGCACCGTCGTGCTCAAGCCCTCCGAGGTGGCGCCGCTGACGGCGGGGGCGCTCGCGGCGATCTCCGCCGAGGCGGGGCTGCCCGCCGGGGTGTTCAACGTGGTGCACGGCACCGGCCCCGAGGCCGGCGAGGCCCTCGCGGCGCACCCCGGGGTGGACATGGTGTCGTTCACCGGCTCGGTGGCGGCCGGGCGGCGGGTGCAGGAGGTCGCAGCGGGCACCGTCAAGCGGGTAGCACTCGAGCTGGGCGGCAAGTCCGCGAACATCGTGCTCGACGACGCCGACCTGACACAGGCGGTGAAGGTCGGGCTCGGGAACTGCTTCATCAACGGCGGGCAGACCTGCACGGCGTGGACGCGGCTGCTGGTGCCGGAGTCGCTTCACGACGAGGTCGTCGAGATGGCCGTGACGGCGTCGGCGAAGTACACCGTCGGCGACCCGACCGACGACGCCACGCGGATCGGCCCGATGTCGTCGGCGACCCAGCGCGACCGGGTCGAGTCCTACATCGCCCGCGGCGTCGAGGAGGGCGCGGAGCTGGCGGTCGGCGGGCCGGGCGCCCCGGAGGGCGTGGCGGCCGAGGGCGCGTACGTGCGCCCGACGATCTTCTCCGGGGTGCGCCCGGACATGGTGATCGCGCAGGAGGAGATCTTCGGGCCGGTGCTGTCGGTGATGCCCTACGGTGACGTCGACGAGGCCGTGGAGATCGCCAACGCGACGATCTACGGCCTGGCGGGCGCGGTGTTCGCGGGGTCGCAGGAGCGCGGCGTCGAGGTGGCGCGCCGGATGCGGACGGGGCAGGTCGACGTCAACGGCGGGGCCTTCAACCCGCTGGCGCCGTTCGGGGGCTACAAGCAGTCCGGCACCGGCCGTGAGCTGGGCCGCTACGGGCTCGAGGAGTTCCTCGAGGTCAAGTCGATCCAGCTGTAGGTGCCTCCGGCAGGTGAGTACTTGTGGTGGCTATAGCCACCACAAGTACTCACGAACGTGAGTTCCTCCAAAGCGCACCCACGGCCGGAACGCCGCGTCTAGCGTCCGCTCGCGGATGGGTCCCTGGCTCCGGGACCCGCCGCGAGTGGGGGAGTGCGGATGAGGCGGGCGGCGGCGCGACGGCGGGCGCTCTACGCCGCGCTGTTCGCCGTCGTCGTGCTGGTGCTCGGCGTGGGGCTCCCGCTCGGGGCCGCCGGGGTGGTGCGGGTCGCGCCGGCGCGCGCTTTCTCGGCCGTCGGCGGCGTGCTGCTCGTGAAGAACGAGACCGACGACGGCGGCTCGGGGAAGAGCGCCGAGGACGAGGGCGGGGACTCCGGCAAGAAGGACTCCGCCAAGAAGAACTCCGGCAAGAAGAACTCCGGCAAGGAGAACGGCGGCGGGAAGGACGCCGGCCAGAAGGACGCCGCGAAGAAGGGCGCCGGCAAGGCCGGTGACGGCGGGTTCGAGGGCCGCGACCAGATCGGCGAGGCGTCGGCGAAGGAGTACGTCGACATCTCCGATGTGCCCGCCCAGGGCAACATTCTCGCCGGCGGCGACTTCTCGGGCGGCAGCTACTCGTTCACGTGCTCGCTGTCGGACCACAAGAACTCCGACAACCCGATCATCGCCCCCGGCAAGCGCAACGGCGCCCAGCACGTGCACGACTACGCGGGCAACGACAGCACCAACGCCGCCTCGAACCTGCGGGTGCTGAAGGAGTCGAGCACCACCTGCACGAACGGCGACCAGTCCCCGATCTTCTGGCCGGTGCTGCGCGACCTGCGCGGCGTGGGGCCCGACGTCGGGCAGGACGGCGGCAGCCTCGACGGCAACGTCGGGTCGTACGTGGAGCCGGCGGCGGTGGACTACACCTTCCACGGGCACGGCACGCGCGCGATGACGGCGATGCCGGTGAACATGACGATGGTGACCGGGTCGGCGAAGGCGGCCACGGCCGACGGCAAGGGCGCCAACGCCAAGTACACCTGCTCGGGCTTCGGCAACCGGATGACCGACCAGTACGCAATATGCCCGCAGGGCTCGCAGATGCAGCGGGTCTTCGACTTCCCGAGCTGCTGGAACGGCAAGGACCTCGACTCCGAGGACCACACGGAGCACCTGCGCTATCCCGACGAGTCGGGGGAGTGCACCGACGACGAGGTGCCGGTGCCGGCCCTGCGGATCACGGTCGACTACGACGCGCCGGCCGGCCGGACGTTCGCCATCGACAGCTTCCCGGAGCAGCAGCACGACCCCATCACCGACCACGCGCTGCTGGAGTACCTGTCCACGACGAGCCGGGCCCGGGCCGGCGCCGAGTGCATCAACTCCGCCCGCCGGTGCGCGCAGGGCAGCGCGGACGACGCCTCGCGGGCGGGCCCGACGGGAGCGAGCGACCAGGTGACGACCTCGAAGAACTTCGTGAACCTCATGGCCACGCACGCGCGAGCGCACGGCGGCGGGATGCCGATGGGCGGGATGCCCATGCGCGGCATGCCGGTGGGCGCCGCGCCGACGGGTGCGCCGCGGTGAGGGCGCTCGGTGCGGTGCCGCCCCGGGTCGCGGCCCACGTGGTGCTGGCGGCGCTGCCGCTGCTCTCGATCACCGCGCACGTGGCCGGGCTCGTCCCGATGCACGTCTCGGCGGGCCTGGTGGTCATCCCGGCCGCGCTCGTCCTCCTCGTGCTCGGGATCTTCGTCCCGATGCCCGAGGACCGGCTGGCGCTCGAGGGGCTGCGCTGGGGCATCCTCGCGACCGCGGTGTACGACGTGTTCCGCCTCGACACCGTCGCCTTCCTCGGCTGGTGGGGCGACTTCATCCCGACGATGGGCACCTGGCTGGTCGACGTCGACCCGTCGCGGCGGGTGCTCGGCGGGGTCGCCGGCTACGTGTGGCGCTACGCGGGCGACGGGGGCGGGCTCGGCGTCGTGTTCCTCGTCCTCGCGGCCGCGACGGGGCTGCGCCGCCTCGGCCCGAGGGTGACGATGGCCGCGGCCGTGCTCTTCGCCGTCGGCCCGACCTGGGGCGGGCTGATGGTGACGGTGCTGCTGCCGCGCGGTCAGCAGCTGATGTTCCCGCTGACCCCGGTCACGGTGACGCTCTCCCTGGTCGGCCACGTGATCTTCGGGATCGTGCTGGGCCTGGGCTGCCTGCGCTGCCGGGATCTCGAGTCGCACTGGGCCGGGCCGCGGGTGGTGGACCTGGAGAAGCTCGCGCGCTGGGGTGAGCTGCCGGACCCGGTCCCGATCCCCGCGCTCGCGGACGTCCCGGCATCGGCGCTCCCGCGGAGCTCGCGACGCCCGGCGCTGCCGGCTGCCTCGCCGGGAGGACGCGCGCTGCCGCGGGGGCGGGAGGTCGGCCCGAGGACGGGTGCGACGCGCCGAGCGTGGTCGAGCCCGCCGTCGGTACCGCTGCCGCGGGGTGGGGGCGTCATGACCGTCATCGACGCGACCGTCGTCGACGCGACGGTGATCGCCGGCATCGCCCCCGTGCCCGCGACGACCGCCGCCCCCGTCGTCGCGACCGGCCTCCGCACGGGCCGCACCGTGACGGGCCGCACCGTGACGGGTCGCGCCGGCGGGCCGATCGGGACCGGGCCCCGCAGTGGGCCGACCCCGCTGCCGTGGGGCGCCCGGCCACCCGCCGGTCGCGCCGGGCCGCCCGCCCTTGAAGCCGCCGGCTTCGGTCTGCGTGCGACCCGGTAGCGGCCGCGAGGGGGAGGATCCGGCCGCTCTAGCCGCCCGAGGGCTCCCCCCGCGCGGGGGTGTCGAGGCCGAAGTGCGAGGTGATCCAGTCGGTGACCGCGTGGATGAACGTGCGGCGGTTCTCGAGGCGCTGGATCTCGTGGCCTTCGTCGTCGAAGAGCAGGTAGCGGACCTCCACGCCCGCGTCCTTGGCGCCGTGCACCGCGAGCTCGGCCTCGTGGACCGGCACGTTCGTGTCGTAGCGGCCGTGCACCACCATCAGCGGCGCGGCCAGGCGGTCCATGCGGTGCACCGGGGAGAGCTCGCGGAGCAGGTTGCGGTCGTGGATCGGGTGGCCGTACTCCCCGACGGCGGCATCGGCGATCCACGGCTCGGTGCGCGCGAAGAACGTCTCGAAGTCGGCCATGCCGCACACGTCGACGCCCAGCGCGAAGAGCTCCGGGTGGTTCACGAGCGCGGCCAGGGTCAGGTAGCCGCCGTAGGAGCGGCCCATCACCCCGACACGCTCGGGGTCGGCGATCCCGGTCGCGACGAGGTGCTCGGCGCACGTCGCCACGTCGCGGATCGCGGCGAACCGGCCGGCACCGTTGTCGGCGTTGACGAAGGACCGCCCGAACCCCGAGGACCCGCGGACGTTCGCCGCGTAGACGGCGACGCCCCGCTCCAGCAGGGTCTGGTAGAGCGGCGTGAACACCGGACGCTCCTGCGCCTCCGGGCCCCCGTGCAGGTAGATCACCGTCGGCAGCGGGCCCATGACCCCCGGCGGGCGGTAGAGCCAGCCGGGCAGCGCGAGGCCGTCCGGCGTCGTCACCGTCTCCAGCCACGGGTGCACCAGCGCGCCGGGCGCCCAGCCCGGATCGCCCTGCGGGCAGATGAGCGCGGTCGTCTGCGACGACAGCTCGTGGCACCACACCGCCGAGGGCACGTCCGGGGACTGGATGCCCAGCACCAGCGAGTCGCCGTCGTGGCTGAACACCGCGGAGGTGACGACGTCGCCGGGCGGGCTGTAGGGGGCGGGCTTGCCGGTGGCGAGGTCGAGCAGCTCGACCTCACTGCGCCCGACGACGTTCCACACCAGTGCGGCGAGCGTGCCCTCCTCGCGCAGCGCGAACCGCTCGAGCTCGGCGTCCTCGCGCTCGGCGAGCACCTCGGGGTACATCGGGCTGGCGTCGGTGGCGACATCGACGGCGACGAGCGCCGCGCGCTCCCGTCCGCCGTCGGTGAGGACGAGCATCCGGGTGCCGTCCTCGACGAAGCGGCCGGCCACGACGGTCGAGTCGCGGGTGATCGCCACCGGGTGCTCCACCGCCCCGGGCGGGCCGCCGGGACCGCGCCCGGAGTCGATCTCGTGCCAGCCCTCGGTCCCGTCGAGGTTGACGATGCCGACGTGGCGCGAGCCGCGCCGGCCGCGGCGCAGCAGCACCCGCCGGCGGTCCGGGGACACGTCGAGGATCTGCAGCGCGTGCCCGGACCCGAGGCGCTGGCGCTGCTCGGACCCGACGTCGACGAGCCACGCGGTCGTCGTCTCGCTGTCGGACTCGGTGATCGCGACGACGGAGCCGGTGTGGGCCCAGCGGTCGAGCGACACCGCGCCCCGGTCGCCGTCGCCGACGCCGCGGATCGGGTGCAGGTCGGTCCCGTCGGGACGGACGACGAGCACCGTGGACCGCTCGCCGCCCTCGGGCGCGGCCTGGACCGCGAGCCACGCGCCGTCGGGGGACCAGCGCACCGCCGAGACGAGGTCGGGCCCGGTGTCGAGGGACCGCTCCTCACCGGTGGCGCGGTGGTGCAGGCGCACCATCGGGCGCCCGTCACCGTCCCAGACGAACGCGATGGTCGTGCCGTCGGGGGAGGGGCTGGGCGACCAACAGCGCGTCGCACTGATCCACTCGTCCACCGGCTCCCGACCTCCTCGCGCACGAACGCCTGCCGGCGGGAACCTACGTCAGCCGATGTCGTGGGCCTGCAGCCACATCTCCAGGAGCGCGACCTGCCACAGCGCGTTGGCCCCGAGGTTCGTCCGCCCCGAGTTCGGGTCGTCGAGCATCGTCGTGACCGCGTCCTCCCGGAAGAGGCCCCGCCGCTTCGCCGCGGGATCGGTGAGAGCCGCGGTGACCCGCTCGAGGACGGGGCCGGAGAGCTGGCGGATCGCCGGAACCGGGAAGTAGCCCTTCTTGCGGTCGATGATCTCGTCGGGGAGCATGCCCCGGGAGGCCGCCTTGAGCACGCCCTTGCCGCCGTCGGCCATCTTCAGCTCGGGCGGGCAGGCGCCCATCGCCTCGACGAAGTCGTGGTCGAGGAACGGCACGCGTGCCTCGAGCCCCCAGGCCATCGTCATGTTGTCGACGCGCTTCACCGGATCGTCGACGAGCATCACGGTGGTGTCGAGGCGCAGCGCGGCGTCCACGGCGTCCTGCGCGCCGCGGCGGCCGAAGTGCTCGCGGACCAGGTCCAGCGACGGGTCGGAGGAGAGCAGGAACTCCGGCGCCACCAGCTCGGCGATCTCGTCGTGCGGCCGGTCGAAGAACGACTGGTGGTAGGCGTCCACCGCGCCCTCGCGGCCGACCCGGGCGATCGGCGGGTACCAGTCGTAGCCGCCGAGCACCTCGTCGGCGCCCTGGCCGGACTGCACCACCTTGATCGACTTCGAGACCTCGCGGGAGAGCAGGTAGAACGCGACGACGTCGTGGCTCGTCATCGGCTCCGACATCGCCGCGATCGCTCCCGGCAGGGCCTCGTCGGTGTCGGCCTTGGGCACGCGGAACTTGGTGTGGTCGGTCCCGTAGGTCTTCGCGACGAGGTCGGAGTAGTCGAACTCGTCGCCCTCCTCGCCGCCCTCGGACTCGAAGCCGATCGAGTACGTCTTGAGGTCCTTCTGGCCCATCTCCGCGAGCAGGGCCACGACGATCGAGGAGTCGATGCCGCCGGAGAGCAGCACCCCGACCGGCACGTCGGAGACCATCCGGCGCTCCACCGCGGTGCGCAGCGACTCCAGGGCGATCTCGGACCACTCGGCGTCGGTGTGCTCCTGCTCCCCGCGCACGAACTCCGGGGTCCAGTAGGTCCAGTCGCTCGACGTGCCGTCCGGCTCGACGGTGCGCACGACGGCGGGCGGGAGCTTGCGGACCCCGGAGAGGATGGTGTTGGGGGCGGGCACGACGGCGTGGAAGCTCATGTAGTGGTGCAGGGCCACCCGGTCGATGTCGGTGTCGACGCCGCCCGGCGCGAGCAGCGCGGGCAGCGACGAGGCGAAGCGCAGCGCGCCCTCCACCGGGGCCACGTACAGCGGCTTGATCCCCAGCCGGTCGCGCCCGAGCACGAGCCGGCCGCTGTTCCGGTCGGCGATCGCGAACGCGAACATCCCCTTGAAGTGCTCGACGCAGCGCTGGCCCCACCGGTGGTAGGCCTTGACGATCACCTCGGTGTCCGAGGTGGAGAAGAACCGGTAGCCCTCGCGGCGGAGCTCCTCGCGCAGCTCCGGGTAGTTGTAGATGCACCCGTTGAAGACCGCGGTCAGCCCGAGCTCGGCGTCGACCATCGGCTGGGCACCGGTCTCGGTGAGGTCGATGATCTTCAGGCGCTGGTGGGCCAGGGCGAGCGGGCCGTGACCGACGACGCCCCAGCCGTCCGGGCCGCGGGGTTCGAGCACCTGGGCCATGGCGAGGACGGCGCCCACGTGGGCCGCGTTCCCGTCGAAGCGGAACTCCCCGGCGATGCCGCACACGTTGGTCTCCTTCGTCGACGTGTGCGTGCGTTTCCGTGCCTGGACACGGAAACGCACGCACATGCGCGTCAGCGCAAAATCCAGGTGTCCTTCGAACCCCCGCCCCGCGACGAGTTGACCACGAGGCTGTCGGCGGGCGCGACCCGGGTGAGCGGGGTCGGCAGCACGCCGGGCTGGGGTCCGAGGACGACGAACGCCCGCAGGTCCACCACCCGTGGGGCCAGCCGGGCGCCGGTGAACGTCGGGTGCGTCGAGATCTGGATGGTCTCCTGCGCGACGTAGCTCGCCGGGTTCGCGCGCAGGTCCGCGGCGGCCGACTCGAGCTCCTCGGCGCTCGCGTGCGGCCCGATGACGATGCCGGCCCCGCCGAAGCCGTCGACCGGCTTGAGGACGAGCTCGCCGAGGTGGTCGAGCACGTGCGCCCGCTGGTCATCGTCGGCGCAGGAGTAGGTCGTGACGTCGTCGAGCAGCGCCTTCTCGCCGAAGTAGTACTCGGTGAGCGCGCGGATGAAGGGGTACACGGCCTTGTCGTCGACCAGCCCGTTGCCCGGGGTGTTCGCCAGCGCGAACCGGCCCTCGCGCACCGCGGCCTGCAGCGGATCGCGCAGCGTGCGCCCGTCGGCGTCGGGGGAGGCGAAGAGCGTCTCCTCGTCGATGCGCCGGTAGGCGACGTCGATCCGCCGCCCGGACACGGCCACCGTGATCGACCTGTCGTCGGTGATCCGCAGCCCGGAGGGCTCGAGCAGCGGCACCCCCATCTCCTCGGCGAGCATCGCGTGCTCGAAGTACGCCGAGTCCGCCGGGCCCTCGGTCAGCACGACGAGGCCGGGGTCGTCGCCCGCGGCGGGCGGCGCGCACGAGAGCAGCGCGTCCCGCAGCATCGCCGGGCCCTCGTCGGAGTCGATGACGCCCTCGGGGGCCTGCAGCTCGGGCAGCACGCTGCGCACCACCCGGCGGTCAGCCATGGCGTAGGCGATGCCCGAGGGGATGCGCAGGTTGTCCTCGAGGACCTTCCAACGGCCCTCGCCGTCGCAGACCAGGTCGAGTCCCGAGACGAGCGCGCGCGTGGTGCCCTCGGTGACCATCGTCGAGGCCTCGCCGTCGCTGGGCAGCCAGCGCAGCGCCTCGCGCGGCAGGACGCCGTCGCGCAGGGCGGCGCGCTCGCCGTGCAGGTCCTGCAGCAGCGCCTCGAGGGTGCGGGCGCGCTGCACGAGGCCCTCGCTGAGCTGCTCCCAGTCGGTCCGTGTGATGAGGCGGGGGATGAGGTCGAGCGGGAACAGGCGCTCGGGGTCGTCGGGCTGGGGGAAGAACATGGAGCGCGCCCGCTGCTCGGCGTCGCGGCTCTTCTCGTGGGCGAGCAGGCCCGAGGGTCCGATCCGCTCGAGGTTGGCGACCAGCCAGGCGTAGGTGGGCCGGACGTGCCCGGACTCGTCCACGGCCTCGTCGTAGAACGGCGGGTGGTAGTCCCCGAGCAGGACCGGTGCCGCGGCGGCCGGCGTCGGGAGCTGCTCGACGGCGGGCTCGTCGGGCTCGCCACGGGTCTCGGCGACGAGCATGTCGACCACGCCCTCGAGCCCGCCGCCGCGGTTGGCCCGCTGGCGCTGGCGGGCCGCGGAGCTGCCGCGGGCGAGCGCGTCGAGGGCGAGGTCGGAGACCTCGTCCCAGTCGCCCGACTCCTCGAGGTCGTCGCGCAGGTGGTCGAGCATGAGCCGGATGGCCCGCGACGGCGGCACCAGCTCGCGCCCGGTGACGTCGACGAGGTCTCCCTCCAACCCGGAGCGCGCGGCCCGCCAGCTGGCCGCGCGCAGCAGCTCGGGGCGATAGCGCGGCTGCGGCCGGCCCTCGAGGTGGGCGCGGACCCCGTGGACGACCAGCGCGCGGGCGAGGCCGGCGACGAGCACGACGCCGTCGACGGTGGGCGAGGCGTCGCAGATCCGCACCTCGACGGTCTTCTGGTGCGCCGAGGGACGCATGTCGAAATAGACCATTCCGGGGTCGGACATCGTGCCGGACCGGAGCAGGTCGTCGATGAGGGCGTCGTAGTCGGCGGCGTCGCGCAGCGGCGCGGGCGGGCCCGCCGTCGGCCAGCGGTGCCAGGCCAGCGTGCGGGAGCTCGCGTAGCCGGTGTCCTCGCTCTGCCAGAACGGGCTGGAGCCGGAGAGGGCCAGCAGGATCGGCAGCCACGGCGCGGAGTGCTGCATGACCGCGACGGCGGCGTCGCGGTCCGGCACGTCGACGTGCACCTGGGTGCCGCAGATCTGCTGCTCGAAGGCGAGCAGCTGATACTCGTCGCGCATCCGCTCGTAGCGCGGGGACGCGGTGATGCCCTGCGCGGAACCGTCCACCAGCGGCACGCTGCCGGCGCCCACGACGCCGAGCCCGCGCTCCTGCGCCATCGACGAGAGCATGTGGCGCAGCCGCAGCAGGTCGGCACGCAGCTCGGTCAGGCTCGACGTCGGGTCGGAGTTGGTCTCGATGATGGAGGGCTTGAGCTCGGCGGCGAACGCGTCGGCGTCCAGGGCCGCGAGCTCGTCGAGCAGCTCGGGCACGCGCGGCACGGCGCTGCGCGTCCCGAGATCCACCAGGTGGAACTCCTCCTCGACCCCGAGGACGACGTCCCGGGCTGCGGCGATCCGCTCCTCAGCCATGCGTGCACGCTAGGGGCACCGTGTCACAGGGGTGTTTCCCGGCCCGCGTTCCGTGACCAGGACGGCGATCGCGACTATCCGGGCGTGCCCAGTGGGTAGCCGCCTGCGACACTGCGCCACCGTGCGCGTCTACATCGGCTCCGACCACGCGGGCTTCGAGCTGAAAGCCCATCTGCTCCGCGAACTGACCGCCGCGGGCCACGAGGTCGTCGACGTGGGCCCGGAGGTCTACGACGCCGACGACGACTACCCGCCGTACTGCGTCGCCACCGGCGAGCGGACCGTCGCCGACCCAGGCAGCCTCGGCGTCGTCATCGGCGGCTCCGGCAACGGCGAGCAGATCGCCGCGAACAAGGTCCGCGGCTGCCGCGCGGCCCTGGCCTGGAGCACCGAGACCGCCGAGCTCGCCCGTCGGCACAACAACGCCCAGGTCGTGGCGGTCGGCGCGCGCATGCACTCCGCCGAGGACGCGACGACGATCGTCACGGCGTTCCTCGCGACCGGCTTCGAGGGCGGCCGCCATCAGCGCCGGATCGACATGCTCGACCGGTACGAGAAGGGCGAGCCCATGTGAGCGGATTTCGTCGTCCCGGCGACCACATCCGCTCACATGCCTGAGGGCCACACGATCCGCCGCCTCGCGGGCTCGCACGGGCGGCGCTTCCGCGGCCACGAGGTCGCGGTCAGCTCGCCGCAGGGCCGCTTCACCGCGGGCGCGGAGCTCGTCGACGGGCGCGTGCTGCGCTCCGTCGACGCCCACGGCAAGCACCTCTTCCACGTCTACGAGCCCGACCTCGTCGTCCACGTCCACCTCGGCCTCTACGGGAAGTTCTCCCTGACGGCGATCCCCGTCCACGGCGTGCCGGAGCCGGTGGGGCAGGTCCGCATGCGGATGGTCGGGAGTACCCACTTCGCCGACCTGCGCGGGGCCACCGCGTGCGAGGTGCTCACCGAGGACGAAGTGGCGGCGCTGCACGAGCGACTCGGCGCCGACCCGCTACGACGCGACGCGGACCCCGAGCAGGCGTGGCGGCGAATCTCCCGCTCCCGCTCGCCGATCGCGACGCTGCTCATGGACCAGTCGGTCATCGCCGGGGTCGGCAACGTCTACCGGGCCGAGGTGCTGTTCCGGCACGGGCTGGACCCGCTGGTCCCGGGGCGGGAGCTGGGCCGCCCGCGGTTCGACGCGGTGTGGGACGACCTGGTCGACCTGCTCGCCGACGGGGTGCGCCGCGGCTCGATCGACACCCTGCGCCCCGAGCACGCCGACCTGCGCTGCCACCACCCCGGCCGGCGCCACGACCGCACCTGCGGGCGACTCGTCTACGTGTACCGCCGCGCGGGTCTGCCGTGCCTGCTGTGCGGCACCGAGGTGGTCCGGCGCCCCCACGCGGCCCGGAACCTCTTCTGGTGCCCGACCTGTCAGAGCGCAACCTGAGCGAGGTGCTATAACGAGCAGGTCACTCGTCCGGGTGACATGTGAGGAGGCGGCCGGTGCGCTCCGTGGTCCTGCTGCGTTCGCGCCCGGGTCGGCCGCGGTGGCAACTGACGACCCGCCCGACGACGGCGGTCGTGCTCGGCCTGGTCTCGCTGGCCGCCGCCGGCGCGCAGCTCGCGCTCCTCTCCTCGCCGCCGCCCTGGTACCAACTCGCGGTGGCGGGCTTCTGGACGCTGGTCGGGCTCGCCTTCCTGGGCTCGGCCGCCGGGACGCGGGCTCGCCGTCGGCGCGCGGCGGCGGCCGCGCGGACCCGGGTACCGGTCGCGGAGATGCCGTTTGTCCCGGTGCCGGTCCGGCCCGCGCGGCCGCGGCGCCGGGAGGAGCGGGAGGGGGCGGGACCGTCCGGCGACGACGGATCGCAGGACGCGCCGGCGCCCCGGTCCGAGCCGGACACCGGGGCACCGACCGACGACCTCGCCGACGCCGTCCGGACCGCCGCCACCCCGATCGTGACGAGTGCGGTCCTCGCGAGCGCCCCGGACGGTGGTGGGCCGGCCGCTTCCAGCGGTGGGATGCCGAGACTGGCTGCACGCCTGGCCGCGCCCGTGCCCGCTCCCGCTCGCCCGCCGGCCGCGCCGCGCGCCGCGGAGACCGCCGTCGTCCCCGCCGGGCCCGCCCCGGCCGTCCCCGCGCCCCGGACCTCGACGACCGGGCCCCCCGCGGACGACCCCGACGAGCCCACCACCACGTTGCCGCGGACCCCGGGCCGCCACACCGGCGCGGGCTCGCGGGACCGGTACGCGGTGCGCGCCGTGCTGTCGGCGGAGTTCGCGGCGCGCGAGCTCGAGCAGGAGGCCGAGCGGATGCGCTCGGCCGGCGCGGGGGAGACCCTGCCGCTGCGCGACGGGCGGGTCCGCGACCGCCGGGCTGCGGCCGAGGCCCTCCCCGAGGGCGCCGCCCCCGACGGTGCCGTGCCCAGCCCACGCGCTGCGGCCGACGACCCGCCGTCGACGCCCACCCGCACGCAGCACCGACGGGCCCGCGGCTCGCGGCGGCGCCCCGACGAGACGACCGGCTCCCGACGGCGGGCCTCCCACGACGCGACCCATCGGCACCGTCCCGAGCCCCGGTCCGGCCGGCGCTCGCACGAGGACGGGCCCGAGGGCCCGGCGGCCGAGGAGTCGGTGGCGCGCCCGGCGCCTGACGAGCGGCCCGCGCCTGCGGCGGCCGAGGAGTCCGTGGCGCGCCCGAGCTCGCTGAGCTTCGGGGCCGGCGCCGCCGCCGCTCCTTTGGCCCGGTCGCCCCGCGATCGCGGGGAGGCGCGGGCGCCGCTCAGCGCGGAGGCGCGGACGCCCGAGCCCCGGGACCCGTCCTCGGACGGTCGCCCCACCCGCCGTCGCCCGGCCGACACCGGCCGGCACGCGCGGTCCGACGCGCCCGAGCAGCGCGTCTCCGGCGACGGCCACGGTGGCGCCCGTCGGGCCCGGCACGCCGCGTCGAGCTAGCGGCCCCGGCGTACGAACGGCCGGTTCGTGACCTTCAACGGTGACGAACCGGCCAGGGCCCGGATCTGCGCTAGCGTGGCACCGGACGAAGCGGACAGCACGCGGGGGCGACAATGTCGGAGCGGCAGTTCCTGGATCGCGCGTTCGAGTCGCCCCCGATCCCGGGCGAGCGGCCGTGGTGGGCTCGCGGCGCCGCGCCGGTGGTCGTCGTCGTGGTCATGGTGGCGTCGCTCCTGGCGCTGGCCCTGCTGATCTGAGGCGCCGCCGTGGCCGACGTCGAACGCATCCTGACCGCCGTGCGCGCGGCGTGCCTGGCGCTGCCGGAGGTCGTCGAGCGCCCGAGCCACGGGTCGCCCGCGTGGTTCGTCCGTGGGAAGAAGACGTTCGTGACGTTCGCCGACCGCGTCCACGGCGACCCGCACACCGCGATCTGGGCTGCCGCGCCGCCGGGAGTGACCGCCGAGCTGGTCGCCGCCGAACCGGCCCGGTTCTTCGTCCCGCCCTACGTCGGGCACCGCGGCTGGCTCGGCCTCCGTCTCGACCTCGCCGGCGAGGACGCCATCGACGAGACCGAGCTGGCCGGGATCGCCGCGGACGCCTTCCGGGCCGTCGCCCCGAAGACGCTCGCCCGCCTGCTCGACGCCTGACCGGGCGTCAGGTCGCGGCCACCGGTTCCGGGGCGTCGCCGCGGTCCTCGTCGGCCTCCGCCCGCAGCCGGCGCACCATCTCGGGCCGGGCCTCCATGTAGGCGGTCCCGCTCCGGGCGCCCCACAGGTAGGTCGCCAGCGAGAACGCCGCGACGACGACGGAGTCCCAGGGCGCGGGGAGCACGTGCGCGCCACCGAAGCTGCCGAGCGCCGACAGGATCGTCAGCCCCACCAGGTACACCACGAGCCACGTGCCCCCGGTCAGCTCCGCGACCGTCCGGCTCGAGCGCAGCCACACCACGGCGTACCAGACGATCCCCAGCCCGATGATCACCATGCCGATCCAGAGCTTCGACCAGGAGGTCCAGAACACCACCAGCGAGGACACCACGAACGCCGCCGGTGCGATCACGGTCATGCCCCGCAACCGGGTGTCGCGGCGGGTGAGCCCCGCCGCGCGGAACGCCACCAGCGACACCGCTCCGATCTGGAAGGTGAACGCCGCGATCGAGCCGGTCACGGAGATGATCGAGTGCCAGCTCGGCAGCGGGAGAAGGTAGGCCAGCCCGACGACGAAGTTCAGGACCAGCGCGCGGGCCGGCACCCCGCGGCGGTTGAGCGCCGTGAGCGAGTTCGGGAAGAACCCGTTCTTGGCCAGCCCGAACACGTTGCGCGAGTTCGACGCGGTGTAGACGATCCCCGACCCCGACGGCGAGAGCATCGAGTCCGCGATGAGGGTCCACGACAGCCAGGACAGGCCGAGGACCATCGCGAGGTTCGCGAACGGCGAGTCGAAGTTGACGCCGTGCCACCCGCCCCCGAGCAGCGACGCGGGCACCGCGCCGAGGAACGCGAGCTGCAGGCCCAGGTAGAGCACGATCGTCACGACGATGGTGGTGATGAGGGCCCGCGGCACGGTGTGGCGGGGGTTGCGGACCTCGCCGGAGAGCTCGATGACGTTCCGGAAGCCGGTGTAGGCGAACACCATCCCGCCGTCGCGATCGTCGAGAGCGCGGCCTCCCAGCCGTAGGGCGCGTACCCGCCGTGGTCGGTGAGGTTCGTCGAGTCGAACCCGGAGGCGATCAGCAGCACCACGGTCGTCGTCGGGATCAGGATCTTGATGGCGGTGACGACGGTGTTCGAGCGGGCGAAGAGCAGCACGCCGAACCAGTTGAGGGCCACGAAGACGGCCATGAGGACGACGGCGATGAGGATGCCGAGCCCGGTCAGGGACTTGCCGTCGTAGACGCCCGGCAGGTAGCTCGCGGCGTACTGCACGACGCCGGCGGCCTCGGTGGACGGGTTGCCGACGTAGCTGATCCACATCGCCCACCCGACGATGCCGGCGGTGAGGCCGCCGTGGGAGTACATCGGGTAGCGCACGAGCCCGCCCGACTCCGGCTTCGCCATCCCGAGCTCGGCGAACACCATGGCGACCAGCAGCATGAGCGCCCCGCCGATGACCCACGCGAGCAGGGCGGCGGGCCCGGCGTCCTGGGCGGCGTAGAGCGAGGAGAACAGCCACCCGGAGCCGATGACGCTGCCCAGGCCCGCCGCGAGCAGCGACCAGAACCCCAGGGCCTTGTGCAGCCCGGCGTCGGGCCGCCGTTCCCGGGTGACGGACGTCGTGCCGGCACTCGTGTCCGTCATGGGTCACCTCGTCACGGTGGGGTTCGGGGCGAGGGAGCACTACCCGTTCGAGCACCACTGCTCACACCGAGCTCACACCTCGTCGACGCATCGTGACGGGTGGCGGCGGGATCCCGCTCCGAAGAGCGGGGCGACGAGCTGTCCGGGGGACACCCGCAGGAGGCTTCCCGACGACGGCGCGGCGGGCTGCGGAGCCGCGGGCGCGGGGGCCGGCGCCGCCACCGCGGCGGCGACGAGCCGCGCGATCGCGGCCTGCCCGTCGGCGTTCGGCGCTCCGCTGCGCAGCGGGTCGGGTCCGCCGAACCGCGTGATCCAGGGCCGCGAGGCGCAGGCGCTGTGCGCGACGAAGGCCGCGCGGACGTCGAGTGTTGTCCGGATCGGGCCGGTACAGAAGATTCGTCCTTCGACCGGATGACGGCTGGACCTCGACCATGGTCGAGGGTGCAGGGTCACCGTCATGGAGCCCGACGCCGCGCCGCTGCCCGACGACTGGACGACCGCCCTCGCCGTCGCCGCCCACCCCGACGACCTCGAGTACGGGGTGTCCGCGGCCGTCGCCGCGTGGACCGCCGCGGGCAGGCGGGTGGCGTACCTGCTGGTCACGCGCGGCGAGGCGGGGATCGCGACGATGCCCCCCGACGCCGCGGGGCCCGCCCGGGAGGCTGAGGAGCGGGCGAGCGCGGCGGAGGTCGGGGTCGAGGACGTGCGGTTCCTCGACCACCCCGACGGCGTCGTCGTCGAGGGCGTGGCGCTGCGTCGTGACATCGCCCGGGTCGTCAGGCAGGTGCGCCCCGAGCTGGTGGTCGCGCTGAACCACGCGGAGCGCTGGCCGGGGCCCGACGGCCAGCCCGTTGGCTGGAACTCGGCCGACCACCGCGCGGTCGGTCGGGCGACGATCGACGCCGTGGGTGAGGCGGGCAACCGCTGGCTCCACCCCGAGCTCGCCGCGGAGGGCCTCGAGCCGCACGAGGTGCGCCACCTCGTCGTCGGGCACTCGCCCACGGGGCGGCACGCCGTCGACGTCACCGGCCACGTGGAGCGGGCGATCGCCTCGCTGACCTGCCACCGGTGCTACCTGGAGGCCCTCGACGACCGCCCGGTCGCCGACCAGGCCCGCGACGTCGTCACCCGGATGGTCGGCGGCGACACCGACCGCCCGCGCGTGTCGTTCGAGCTGGTGTTCTAGGCCGCGCTCCCGCGGCGCGACAACAGCTCGTACCAGTCGAGGAACGACGCGACCGAGGCCTCGACGACCGGCGAGAGCGGCCCCGGCCGATAGCCGCGGGACGCGACGCCGGCGTAGGTCGCCTCGCAGAGCGCCCAGTCCTGCTCCGAGGTGGCCCGCCACACCGCGGCGAGCGCGTCGACGTCGCCGTCGTCCAGCTGCGCGTCCACGTCGACGAGGAAGCAGACCTCGACGTCGGTGGTCCCGGTGTCGACCGGAGTGAGCCGGGTGGTCATCGCGTAGTCGGCGTTGGCGTGCGCCCACAGGTTCGGCAGCCCGACGACGCGCAGCGACCCGACGTCGGGGTCGGGCAGTGTCCCCATCACCGGCGCGACCAGGCCGCCGTCCAGGGTCTCCGTCGTGAACCCCTCGCGCAGCGGCAGCCGCGTGAAGCGGTACCAGGACCCCCCGGGGAAGCTGACCTCGTCGGTGGCGAGGCCGCGCGCCGCCCACCGGGCGCGGGCCTCCGCGAGGGCGGCGTCGTAGCGCGGGTTCAGCCGCACGTCGCCGTGGGTGCCCTGCTCGAAGTTGGACAGCGAGAACTCCGGGTGGCTGCCGCGACAGTGGTAGCACTCGCGGTTGTTCTCGACGAGCGTCTTCCAGTTCGCGGCCACGCGGTAGTGGTCGCGGGCCACGATGCGCGCCTGCTCGAGCCCGTGCGGGCCGAGGTGGCGCGCCGCGGCGTCGGCGAACCCGTCGAACTCCGGCGCCTCGTCGGGCGTGGCCGCGGGGCAGACGAACACCAGCCCCGCGGTCTCCCGCACCGCGACCGGGGCGAGCCGCACACCGGCCGTCGTGAACTGGTCGCCCATCAGTCGGGCCGAGCGCAGGCAGCCGTCGAGCCCGTAGACCCACTGGTGGTACGGGCAGACGAACGCCTTCGCGGTGCCGCGCTCGGCGGTCGTGACGCGGGAGCCGCGGTGCGCGCAGACGTCGTGGTGGGCGCGCAGGGTGCCGTCGAGGTCGCGCACGACGATCGCCTGGTCGCGCCCGAGCGCGATCCGGAACCAGTCGCCGGGGCCGAGCTCGCAGGAGTGCCCCGCGAAGGTCCAGTGTCGGGCGAAGACGTGCTCGAGGTCGGCGGCGAAGACGTCGGGGTCGGTGTAGGCGGCCTGGGGGAGGGTGTAGTGCAGGTCAGACATGGAACCGGCGGCCGAAGTGCGGGTCGAGCAGGGCGGGCCGGTCGAGGGTGAAGGTGTCGACGGGGTGCCGGCTGCGGCCCGCCGTCGCGAGCTCGGCGAGGATCCGGCCGATCAGGGAGGCGAACTTGAACGCGTGGCCGGCCCCGACAGCGACGTGGACGTTCGGCGCCTCGGGCACCGTGTCGATGACGAAGTGCTGGTCCGGCGGGATCGTGTAGAGGCAGGTCTTGGTGTAGAGCTCGGGGCCGCCGAAGCCGGGGACGTGGTCGGCGAGGAACTCCTCCTGGCGCTTGCGCCGCAGCGGGTCGGCCTCGAACGTGCGGGAGTCGGCGGTGACCTCGTGGCCGCCCATGTGCTGGCCGAGCTTCGTCGCGACCTCGCCGTAGACCGGGAAGCCGTAGAAGTTCTCGGCGCCGTGCCACATGAAGACGGGGAACTTCTCCGGGGAGAAGTCGAGCAGGTTCGGGGTGGCGTAGTAGGTGACCTGCTCCTGCAGCACGGTGAGGGGGAGCTCGCGTCCGACACCCTCGAGGACCTCGTTGGTGCGGGCGTCGGCGGTGACGATCACCTGCTCGGCGCGGTAGACCTCGTCGTCGGTGACGACCTCCACGCCGTCGCGCGTCGGGTGCAGCGCGCGGACCGGGGTGTCCTGCTCGACGTGGGCGCCGTGGCCCCGAGCGAGGGCGACGTGGGTGGCGTTGGCGCGGCGCGCGTCGACGATGCCGGAGCGCTGCTGGTAGATCGCCTGCTCGCTGCCGGCGAGGCGGAACTGGGGCCAGCGCGCGGCGACGGCCGTCGCGTCCAGCTCCTCGATCGGGACGCCGTGGCGGGCGGCGACGGCGCGGTAGCCGTCCATGTTGCGGGTGCCGGTGTCGGCGTGCGCGCGCGCGTCGACGTCCTCGATCACCAGCCCGCCGGTCTCGGTGACCAGCTGCTGCCCGGAGACGCGCTCGACGTCGTGCCAGGTGTCGTAGGCCGCGGGAGCGAGGGCGGCGTACGCGTCCTGGTGCTGGGCGTAGCGGATGATGCGGCTGTGGTCCTGACTGGCGCCGCGGTCGTGGCCGAGGTGGTGGGCCTCGAGGCCGAGCACGGCGCCGTCCCTGCTCCCGGCGGCCCGGGCCAGCCAGTAGAGGGCGGCGGACCCGAGGCCGCCGCACCCGACGACGACGTAGCGGTGGTCGCGATTCATGTGAGCGGATGCGCTCCCTGATCGGGGATCGTGATGTGTCCACCCTGGTCGGCGGCATGCGCTCGTGGTGGGGATCGGTGATCGGCGCTCTGACTGCTGTGAGAAGGCCGGGCTTATCAGCTCGCTAACGAACGTCGATCGAGTTGCTCCGGCCGGACGGCGTCCTCGGTCACGGTCCGGTGCTGCTCGCGGGTCATCGGGTCACTCCTCGCCGGGACAGGGCACGATCGTGGGCATGGATCTGGAGCTCCGGCAGCTGCGGACGTTCCTCGCCGTCGCCGCCGAGCTGCACTTCAGCCGCGCCGCGCGCCGGCTGCACGTCAGCCAACCCGCGCTCTCCCAGCAGATTCGGGCGCTGGAACGCACCCTCGGGACGGCGCTCTTCGACCGCTCCAGCCGCGCCACCGAGCTCACCCCCGCCGGGCAGGTCCTGCTCGACGCCGCGCCCCGGGTGCTGTACGAGGCCGAGCGCGCGCAGACGCTGGTCACCCAGGCCGCGAACGGCGCCGTCGGGCTGCTCACCGTCGGCTCGGTCGGCACCGCGCTCGCCTCGATCACGCCGCGCATCCTCCGGTCGATGCGGGCCCGCTTCCCGGACCTGCAGCTCGAGGTCAATCAGCAGGACACCTCCGCCCAGCTCGTCGCCATCGCCGACGGCCGCCTCGACGTCGGCCTGGTGCGCGCCGCGGCCTCCACCGAAGCGGTGGCGGTCGAGCACCTCGTCGCCGAGCCCCTGCTCGCCGCGCTGCCCGCCGACCACCCGCTCGCCGACGGCACCGAGATCGTGCCGGAGGCCCTCGCCGACGAGCCGTTCGTGCTCTGGCCGCGCCCGTTGGGCCGCGCCTTCTTCGACATCATCGTCGGCTATTGCCTCGAGCACGGCTTCAGCCCTCGCATCGTGGCCGAGGGCGCGGACATCGAGACCCAGCTCGGCCTGGTCGCGGCCGGTCTCGGGGTGTCGCTGCAGCCCTCCTACTACGCGAACCTCCGCCCGCCCGGCGTCGTCTTCCTGCCCCTGACCGGCGAGGTGCCGCAGGTCGCGCTGCAGGTCGCGTGGCGGCGCACCGACCGCTCCCCGGCGGTCATGCACTTCGTCGAGGCGGCCAAGGAGTGCGCGCAGCCGGCCTGAGCAGCTCACTCCTATCTGACAGCCCACTTCCGTTTCCGGTGCTACCGTCGGGGAGGTCGGACCGCCCCCCGACCACCGAGGAGTCCCCATGGCCAGCGCGCAGACACCGGTGCCGCCCCTGCACATGCGCCGTGACCGCTTCGACCCGCCCGCCGAGATGGCCGGGTTCCGCGAGCGGCCGGGCCTCGCCCAGGTCACCACCCCTCTCGGCCGCCCGGCCTGGCTGGTCACGCGCTACGAGGACGCCCGCGAGGTCCTCGGCGACGCCACCCGGTTCTCCAGCGCCGGCCTGCCGGTGGTCCCGGTGCCCGGCGCGACGCCCGAGGAGCAGCGCTCGGGCAACCTGCTCATGCTCGACCCGCCCGAGCACACGCGGCTGCGGCGGCTGCTCACCGGCGAGTTCACCGTCAAGCGGATCCGGCGGCTCCAGCCGCGGATCGCCGAGATCGTCGACGCCCACCTCGACGCGATGGCCCAGGCCGGCCCGCCCGCCGACCTCGTGCCCGACTTCGCGCTCCCGGTTCCCAGCCTCGTCATCTGCGAGCTGCTCGGGGTGCCCTACTCCGACCGCGCCGAGTTCCACGGCCGCGCCGCGAAGCAGCTCGACCTCACCCGCCCGATGGAGGAGCGCGGGAAGGTCGCGATGGAGTCGCGGGCCTACATGGGTGACCTGGTCGACCGTGCCCTGGCCGAGCCCGGCCACGACATGCTCGGCATGCTCGTGCGCGAGCACGGCGACGACCTCACCCGCACCGAGCTCGTCGGCGTCGCCTCGCTGCTGCTCATCGCCGGCCACGAGACCACCGCGAACATGCTCGCCATCGGCACGCTCGCCCTGCTGCGCAACCCTGAGCAGGCTGCGATGGTGCGCGACGACCCCGCGGTCACCGCCCCCGCCGTCGAGGAGCTGATGCGCTACCTGTCGGTGGTGCACAGCGGGGTGCCCCGCGTGGCCACGACCACCACCGAGGTCGCGGGGCAGGCCGTGGCGCCGGGCGACGTGCTCGTCGTCTCCCTCCCCGCCGCGGACCGCGACCGGGCCCTCGTCGAGGACCCGGACCGCCTCGACGTCGGGCGCGCCGCGAGCCACCACGTCGCGTTCGGGCACGGCGTCCACCACTGCCTCGGCGCCCCGCTCGCGCGGATGGAGATGGCGACCGCCTTCCCCGCGCTCCTGCGACGGTTCCCGACGCTGGCCCCGGCGATCCCGTTCGACGATGTCGACTTCCGGTCGGCCAGCTTGGTCCACGGCCTGCGGAGCCTGCCGATCACCTGGTGAGATCGACCCGTCCCACACCGACACCACCGGGAGAGGACCCCACCCCCATGAAGATCAAGGCCGACCGTGACGTCTGCATCGGCGCGGGCAACTGCGTGCTCGCCGCCGAGAACGTCTTCGACCAGGACGACGACGCGATCGTCGTGATCCTCGAGGAGAGCCCGGAGGGCAAGGACGCGGACGCCGCGCGCAACGCCGTCGGGTCCTGCCCCTCAGGAGCTCTCTCGATCGAGGAATGAGGAGAAATCCCCGGTCAGGGCGCCGACGCTGCTAGATTCACGGGCCGTGACCGGGCCGGGCCTCTCGTCGCGGCCGCTGCGTGCGGACGCGTTGCGCAATCACCGCGCGATCGTCGCTGCGGCGCGGGAGGCGTTCGAGCAGGTCGGTCCCGAGGTACCGCTCGAGGACGTCGCCCGGCGCGCCGGCGTCGGCCCCTCCACCCTCTACCGGCGCTTCGCCGGACGCGACGAGCTCGTCGCTGCGGTGTTCGCCGAGTACTTCGAGGAGGCCGTCGAGCCACTACTGGCCCGGGCCGCGGTCGACGACGACCCGTGGGGCGCGGTGGTCCGGGTGGTCGAGGAGATCGCCCGCGCGCTGCACCACCGGCAGGGGATCCTGCGGGCCGCCAAGGACTCCGGCGCCTTCACCACCGAGGTGGCGCTGCGCTTCATCGGCCCACTCTCCGACCTCGTCACCCGGGCCCGGGCTGCCGGGGTGCTGCGCCCCGACGCCGAGGCGCGCGACATCCCCGCCGCGGCCGTCATGGTCGTCGCCACGGCCGCCCCCTTCGGCGAGGACGTGCGGCCCGACCGCTGGGAGCGCTACCGCACCTTCGTGCTCGACGCCCTCGCCGCCGAGGGTCACCGCTCGACGCTGCCCGCGCTCGACCCGCCGCCGACCAGCGAGGTCGCCGAGCGCCTCGCCGGCGCCTTCGCCGCCGCCGGTGCAGCGCACGCGGGCCCGAGCGAGACCGACCCGTCCCACCCGAGCACGTCCACACCGCGGAGAGCTGAGTGACCGGTACGGCGCCCCCGGCCCGCCCGAATCCCCTGCGATGGACGCTGCGTGGCGACGGCCGGGCGCCGGGCCCCGGCGAGGTGGTGCGGCCCGAGGAGCGGATGAGCTGGGGCCGCACCGTCGGCCTCGGCATGCAGCACGTCCTCGCGATGTTCGGGGCGACCTTCGTCTTCCCCGTGCTCATGGGGCTCGACCCCAATCTCGCGATCCTGCTCTCCGGGCTCGCGACGATGCTCTTCCTGCTCATGACGCGCGGGCGCGTGCCGAGCTATCTCGGGACCAGCGCCTCGTTCGTCGGGGCGGTCGCCGCGGTGCGGGCCGGCGGCGGGACCAGCGCCGAGGTCACCGGGGCGATCGCGCTGACCGGCGTGGTGCTCGCCCTCGTCGGCCTCGCCGTGCACCTCGGTGGCGCCCGGACGATCTCGGCGATCCTGCCGCCGGCGGTCACCGGCGCCGTGGTGCTGCTCATCGGTCTCAACCTGGCCCCGGTGGTCGCCGGCACCTACTGGCCCCAGGACCAGGGCGTCGCGCTGGTGACGATGCTGGTCGTCATGGTCGTGGCGGTGGCGGGCCGGGGGATGCTCGGCCGGCTGGCCGTCCTCGTGGGACTCGTCGTGGGCTACCTGCTCTCCGCCCTGCTCGACGCCACGCTCGGGCCGATCACCGCGGCGAACGCGTCCGGGATCGTCTCAACCCACCCGCGGCTCGACCTGTCCAAGGTCGCCGACGCGCCGTGGGTCGGCCTGCCGTTCGGCACCCCCGACGCCCCTGGCCTGCACCTGCCCGCCTTCAGCGGATCGGCGATCGTCCTCGTCGTCCCCGTCGTCGTCGCGCTGATCGCCGAGAACACCGGGCACGTCAAGGCCGTCGCGTCGATGACCCGCGAGGAGCTCGACCCCTACCTCGGTCGCGCGCTGGCCGCGGACGGCATCGCGACCGCGGTGGCCGGGGCGGTCGGCGGCTCCCCGACCACGACCTACGCGGAGAACATCGGCGTCATGGCCGCGACGCGGGTGTACTCGACCGCGGCCTATTGGGTGGCCGCGCTCGTCGCGGTCCTCATCGGCTTCTGCCCCAAGTTCGGGGCGGTCGTGGCGGCGACGCCGGGCGGGGTGCTGGGCGGCATCACCGTGGTGCTCTACGGGATGATCGGCCTGCTCGGCGCCCGTATCTGGGTGGAGAACCGCGTGGACTTCTCCCGGCCCGAGGTGCTCGTCCCGCTTGCCGCGGGCATCGTCATCGGGGTCGGCGGGGTGGCGTACAGGTTCTCCGGCGGCGAGTTCGGCGGGATCGCGCTGGGCACCGTCGTCGTCGTGGTGGGCTACCACGCGCTGCGCCGGCTCGCGCCCGGCCGCGGGGGTCCCGACGACGGGTCCGGCCCGGCGGCGTCCGATCCCACACCGGCCGTCACGCGCGAGGACGTCAGCTCGGCGGATCCTCCAGGCCCCGCAGCAGAGCGGTGAGGGTCCGGCCGAACAGGTCGTCCGGCACGCTCTCGCGGCGCAGCCGGCGCTCCTGCACGAGGCCCTGGTAGAGGGCGGACACGACGGCGGCGACCTCGGCGTCCCCGAGCGACCACGTCACCCCGCGGCGCTCCCGCTCGGCGGCCACGAGCCCGGTGACGACCTCCTGGACGCGGGCCTGGTGCGCGGCGAGGCCCGCGCCGAACTCCGCGGAGCGCACCGCGTAGAGCCACGCCTCCGCGCCGAGCAGCGGGAGGTGGTCGGAGTCGGCCTCCTCGCACAGCCGGCGGTCCAGCGCGGGCAGCACCGCATCGAACCCGTCGGTGAGCTCGGCCTCGGCGAGGGCGATCTCGCGGTCCGCGCGGCGCTCGAGCAGGGCGAGGAAGAGCTTCTCCTTGCTGGTGAAGTGCGCGTACACCGAGCCCACCGACACCCCGGCGCGCTTGGCGATCTCCTCGACGGAGGCGGCGCCGTAGCCGCGGTCGGCGAACACCGCCAGGCCGGCGTCGAGGAGGTTCTCGTGGGTCCGGGCCTTGGCCGCGGCGCGCGAGCCGACGCGGCGCGGCTGCTCGCCCTCGGGCGCGTCGACGGACATGCGCCCATTGTCGCGGTCGGAGGTCCGCGGACGACCCGGCCGGGCCGGTGACGTTCGGGGAGGATGATCGGGCGGGTGGCTGATGGCTCGAGCATCACCCACCCGCTCGGCTCCGCCCCGGGGCCGACTCCCTAGAGCAGGCCGCCCGCGCCCACCAAGCCGCCGACGAGGCCCTCGGTGGTGACCCCGTGGTGACCCCGGGGTGCGCCCGTTCCCGTGCCCTCCGCCGTTGACTTCTCCTCCTCCTTGGTCCTATCTTCGTACTCAACCGGAACGTTGAATTAGGCCAGGTGATCGCGGTGGACGACTCGCTCTCCCGGGTGTTCGCCGCACTGGCCGACCCGATCCGGCGCGACATCGTCGCCCGCCTGAGCGCGGACGACGCCACCGTGACGGAGCTCGCGGCGCCCTACGACGTGAGCCTCCAGGCCGTCTCGAAGCACCTCGCCGTGCTCGAGACCGCCGGTCTGATCAGCCGCCGCAAGGACGGCCAGCAGCGCTGGGCGCACCTCGAGGTCGACGTGTTCGACCTGCTCACCGGCTGGATCGACCGCTACCGCCGACGCGCCGAGCTGCGCTACCAGCGGCTCGACGCGGTGCTCGCCGACATGACCCCACCCGACGCCACCGATCACCGGAGTGACCCGTGAACACCACCCTCGCCACCAGCATCACCGCCGACCCGATGGTTCCCGCCATCCGCATCATCCGCGAGTTCGACGCGCCGCCGGCGGCGGTCTACCGCGCCCACGTCGACCCCGAGCTCGTCGTCCGCTGGCTCGGCCCGCGCCGGCTCACGATGACGATCCAGCGGTGGGACGCGCAGACCGGCGGCGGCTACCGCTACACCCACGTCGGGGAGGACCGGACCGAGCACCACTTCTTCGGGTCGTTCCACGAGCTGCGTGAGGGCGAGCGCATCGTGCAGACCTTCACCTACGAGGGGTTCCCGGACGCCGTCGCGATCGAGACGATGACCTTCGTCGAGCTCCCCGGCGGGCGGACCCGGCTCGAGGCCTTCTCGCTCGGCGAGTCCTTCGAGGTCCGCGACGCGATGCTCGAGAGCGGGATGGAGGAGGGTGTCGTCCAGGGCTACGAGCGCCTGGACGAGGTGCTGGCCGGCTCCACCGCGTGAGTCCGACGCCGGCGGGTTGGGCCGAAGGGGCCTGTACGGGGTCGAGGGACCGCGGAATTGTCACGTGCAGTGGCTTTACCGTTGGGTTACCAGGTCCGGGCCCGTCGGCAGTCGGAGACCAGCATGACCAGGACCGCACCGGTGCGGGCTGCTCCGGGGAACCCGCCGACGGGACTAGATGAATGAGTCCGATTAGATCTTGGGGTGTGTCGTTCACCTGAACGTGGGCGGAGGGCGCCAAAGGTCATTGTGTGACGAACGACCGTGACGCCCTCCTGACCGCACTCTATGTCCACCTCGAGGATCGTG